>JBBQTQ010000129.1:0-2181 GCA_038213135.1 Gaiellales bacterium | reverse complement strand
CTCGTCGCCGAGGCCGCCGGTGGCGATCACCCGCGCCCGCGAGCCCTCGGCGAGCACGATCGCCACGCGGTCGAACGGGACGAGCCCCTTCAGCTCCCGGATGAACGCGGCGAAGGCCTGCTCCATCTCGAGCGAGGAGCCAAGAGCGCGGGCGCAGCGGTTGGCGGCGTCGACCACATCGGCGCGACGGCCGAGCTCGTCCCTGAGCTCCTCGGCCTCCGCCAGGCGACCCTCCGCCAGCGCCGCTTCTCCGCGCAGGCTGCGCACGAGCCAGCCGACGATCAGCCCGGTCAGCACCTCGATGCCGAGCTGGAACGTGACGTACTGGTACTGGTAGCTGAGGTGCTGAATGCGGTGCTGGCGCAGGAGCTCGAAGCCGACGAGGACCGGAGCCGTTGCAGCCGCGTAGAGCAGCGGCCCGGCGACGCCGAAGCGGACTGCCGCCTCGATCAGGGGCACGTAGAGAACCTGACGGATCGGGTTGTCTGCCTGGAAGTTGAAGATCAGCAGGAAGCTCGAGGCTGCGGCGGTGTCGAAGGCGAGCGCGGCCAGGCCGAATCGAGGCAGAACGGCCGGCGAGAGACCCCGTCTCACCGCCAGGAACAGCACGACGGCCCCCACGCCCAAGACGGCCGTGGCGATCCAGGCCGCGCGGAGATAACCGGGCGGGTAGTCGCCGCCGATCAGGACCTGGAGCACGACGAACGGAACCGCGCCGATCCGCACCCACGCGATCCACTCCTCCAGCCGCTGCCGGCGCTCTGGGCTCATTGCAGGCCGTGCCGCTCGCGGAGTCTGGCCGCCGCCCAGCCGGCGTGCTCGCGAAGCAGCGGGTCGGAGTCGTCCAGATACGCCTCGACCGCGCCGAGCAGATCGGCGCCGCCCGAGTTCGCGGTGGCGACGAGTGCGTTGCGGCGGAGGTAACGCGGGTCGTTGCGCGGGAAGTAGAGCCGGTCGTAGCGGCCGCGTAGCTCCTCGCCGTCGGCCTCGAGCCAGTCGCGCAGCGAGACGAGCGGCTCGGCGCCGGCCGGCGGTTCGCTCCCGGCGCGGCGGCGCTCGACGCCGCGATTCCACGGGCACACGTCCTGGCAGATGTCACAGCCGTAGACCTGGTCGCCGAGCGGCTCGCGGTACTCCTCCGGGATCGCCCCGGGTGCCTGCGTCCAGTACGAGAGGCAGCGTGTCGAGTCGAGCGTCCCCGGCTCGTCGAGCGCGCCGGTCGGACAGGCGTCGATGCAGAGCCGGCAGGAGCCGCAATCGAGCCCGAGCGGCGGCGTCGACTCGATCGCCACGTCGCTGACGAGCGTGCCGAGGACTACCCAGGAGCCGTGCGTCCGCGTGATCAGGAGCGTGTTCTTCCCGTAGAAGCCGACGCCTGCACGTGCGGCGCCTTCGCGGTCGACGTGCTGGTTCGCGTCGACGAGGACGCGGTACTCGCCACCGAGCCGCCGCCCGAGTGCGTCGAGCTTCTCGCGGAGCTCGGCGTACGCGTCGTGCCAGGTGTAGCGCGGCAGGCGCCCGTCTCCGGGCCCGGCGGGCGGTCCCGGCGCGTAGTAGCAGAGGGCCGCCGAGACGACCGTGCGCGCGTTTCGCAACAGCAGCTCCGGGTGACAGGACACCTCGGGCTGGGCCATCGTGAAGCGCATGTCGGCGAAGAGGCCGCGCGCGCTCCGCTCGCGCATGTGGCGTTCGGTCTCCGCGTAGGGCGAGGCCGGCGCGGCCCCCACCACGTCGAGCCCGAGCTCCTCGGCGAGCCGGTTAAGCTCTGCCGCCGTCATGCGCCCCATTGTGCCCCGAATTCCATGAAAGCTGTCCGAATCCACGAAGACGGCGGGCCCGAGGTCCTCGTCTACGAGGACGTCCCCGATCCCGAGCCGGGGCCGGGCGAGGTGTTGGTGCGGGTGCAGATGGCCTCGTTGAACCATCTCGACGTCTGGGTTCGCCAGGGCCTGCCTTCGGTGCCGAAGCCCCGGATCCTCGGTGCGGACGGTGCCGGTATCCGAGTCGACACCGGCGAGCGGGTGGTGATCAATCCCGGGATCGAGCACGGCGGCATCATCCACGTCGTCGGCGAGCACACGCAGGGGACGCATGCGGAGCTCGTCGCCGTGCCGGAGGAGAACGTCTATCCGCTGCCCGACGAGGTCTCCTTCGAGGAGGCCGCTGCCTTCCCCCTCGTCT
>JBBQTQ010000128.1:0-2432 GCA_038213135.1 Gaiellales bacterium | reverse complement strand
CCAGGACATGCCCATGCGTCACCTTGCCCATCGAGACGTCGGCGACGAGCGGCCGCCCGTTCGAGCTCGGCACCGCGATCGCGAGCGGATTCGTCCCTGCAAGCGGCGGGCCGCCGGCGGGTGAGGCGAGGCGGCGGGGCGAGGTCGCGGTGAGCGCGGCGACCAGCCCGTCCTGTGCGAGGCGCCTGACCCAGTAGCCGAGGACCCCGAGCGGCGACGCGCCCGCCGCGACAACCACTCGCGCGTGCTCGGGTGGATGGGCCAGTTGCGCCTCGACGATCGCGTGCATCGTCAGGTAGCCGACCGCCCCGCGGCCTTCCCAACGCTCGAAGCCCGGCTCCGAGACGACCCGCGCCGCCCGCGCTGTCGGGTCGAACTCCTGGCCGGCAAGCCAGTCGATTCGCATCACGCCGTGCGTGTGCTTTCCGCGGCGGTCGGCGTCCAGGAAGTGCTCCAAGATCACCGTCGCATCGGGCTCGCAGAAGCCGAGCGCTCGCAGCCGTGTTACCGCCTCGTCCATGCGCCGGATCTTCGCGCATCGGCGGATACGCTCAGACCATGGCCGGAGAGACCACCCCGGAGCGCCGCCGTGCGGCCTGGAGCTTCCTCCGGGAGGCGCTCTGGGCGGAGCGCGACGGCGTCGGGGCGGCGATCACGGCCGGTCTGAGCTGGCAGGCCGCAGCGATCGCCGCGCCGCTCTTCATCCGCGAGGCGATCGACCAGGGCGTCGTTCGCGGCAACCGCACCGACCTCTATCTCTGGTCCGGCGCGATCCTCGGCGTGGGCGCGATCGAAGCCCTCGGCGGTCTGATCCGCCACTTCTACGCGATCCGCAACCGTGCTCGCGGCGAGGCATTTGTCCGCGACCGGCTGTTCAAGCGAGCGCTCGAACTCGACGCTGCCTACCACGACCGCGTCGGCGCCGGCGACCTGATGAGCCGCGCGTCGAACGACGCCGACCTCGTTGCCCGGCTCCTCGATGCGGCAGGCCACACGGTCGGCTACATGCTGACCGTCCTCGGCGTCGCGATCGTGCTGCCGTTCCTCGACTGGCGCCTCGCGCTGGTCGTGCTCGTCCCGCTGCCGCTCCTCTCGATCGGCTTCTGGCGCTACTCGAGCCGCTATGCGGAGCGGACGCGCGTCCTCCAGGAGGAGCTGGCCGTGTCGACCTCGCTCGCCGAGGAGACGATCACCGGCATCCGCGTGATCAAGGGCCTCGGTGCCGGCCCGGAGCTCTCCCGCCGCTTCCGCGAGACGAGCGATCGCATCGTTGTGCGGGCGCTCGACGTGGCCTCGGTCGACGCACTCTTCCTGCCTGCTCTCGAGGCGCTGCCGCTGCTCGGGATCCTCGCGGTGCTCTGGTACGGCGCCCACCTCGCGCTGACGGGCGAGCTCTCGATCGGCGGCTTCACGGCGTTCAACCTCTACGTGGCCCAGCTCGTCTGGCCGCTGCGCACCCTCGGCCAGCGCGTCGGCACCGTGCAGCGTGCCGCGGCGGCCGCCGGGCGCGTGACCGAGGTGCTCGAGGCCGAGCCCCGCGTGGTCGACCCGCCGAGCCCGCAGCCGCTCTCCGGCCGCACCGACGTGCGCTTCGAGGACGTGTCGTTCTCGTACGACACGGGCGGGCAGGTTTTGGAGGGCTTCGACCTGGAGATCCCCGCCGGCAGCTCCCTTGCGCTCGTCGGCGCGACCGGCACCGGCAAGAGCACCGCGGCGCTCCTGCTCGCGCGCTTCTACGACGTCCAGGCGGGCCGCGTGCTGCTCGGCGGCGTCGACGTGCGCGAGCTCGCGCTCGCCGACCTCCGCCGCGCGGTCGGTTTCGTGCCCGACTCGACGTTTCTCTTCAGCGACACCGTTCGCGCGAACATCGCCTTCGCCCGGCCGGATGCGAGCCCGGAGGACGTCGAGCGCGCGGCTCGGGTCGCCGGCGCCCACGACTTCGTCCTGCGGCTGCCGGACGGCTACGAGACCGTGCTCGGCGAGCGGGGCTTCTCTCTTTCGGGCGGCCAGCGTCAGCGGCTCGCGCTCGCGCGGGCGATCCTCGCCGATCCCGACGTGCTCGTCCTCGACGACGCCACCTCCTCGGTCGACGCGACGAAGGAGCACGAGATCCGCGCGGCGCTCGCGGAGGTGATGCGCGGTCGGACGACGCTCGTGATCGCGCACCGCCCCGCGACGATCGCGCTCGCCGACCGGGTCGCCGTGCTCGAGAACGGGCGGATCGTCGAGCAGGGCACCCACAACGAGCTGCTGGCCCGTTCGTCTCGGTACCGGCGTCTGCTCGCGCTGGAGGAGGCGGCGTGAGACGCCCTGTGTCAACCCTTGGTGGTGGTGAGCCGTTGCAGGTTGCCGTGCAGGGAGGGGTTGTAGGGGGTGCCGTCTTGCCACATTCGCCACATGACGCGGAGCCAGGCGCGGCCGAGGATGCGGAT
>JBBQTQ010000127.1:0-2886 GCA_038213135.1 Gaiellales bacterium | reverse complement strand
TACAACGGCCCCTCGGGAAGCTCGTCGAGCAGTCCGCGCATGCCGCCCGCGAGCCGGCGCATGACCGCGTTCGCGAACGGCACTGCGCGCTCGAGCCGCGCGCGGCGGACGAGCTCGACGCTCTCGTTGACCGCAGCGTGGTCGGCAACTCCGAGGTAGCCCACCTGATACGCGCCGATCCGCAACGCGGCGAGCACGGCGTTGTCGAGCTTGCGCACCGGGCGGCGGGCAAGTGTCTCGATCGCGTAATCGAGGGTGCGGACGCGCTGAACCGTGCCGTAGGCGATCTGCTGGGCGAGCGCGCGGTCGCGCTGGTCGAGGCTCTCCGCCGCGCTCGTGAACGCCCGGTCGGCGTACGCGTCGTGCTCGAAGACGCGCCGCACGACCTCGTACGCGGCGGCGCGTGCGGGCGAGATCACCGGAGCCCGCGCAGCCACGCCTCGTACTCCATCCGCCGGCCGCCCTCGGGCTGCACCTCGACGGGGACGAACTCGCCGTCGACGATCCGGGCGCGCCAGATCGTTACCGGGCGGCCGTTCAGCTCGGCGCGCGCGCCGATGTGCGGGGAGAGCGCGCGGACGCGGTTGTGGTTCTCCTGCGGCGGCCGCGACCAGTCGAGCTCCCGGTCGGTGGGCCCGATCTTCTCCGCATACGTGAGGCCCTCGGCAGGCTGCGGCCGGAAGGAGGGCGCCTCGAGCGCGTCTTCGAGGAGGTCGGCTGCGAGCGGCGCGGCACGCTCGTAGACGGCACCTGCGTCGTCCTCGGGCGCGATCGGAAAGGAGACCTGAGCGGCGATCGGGCCCGCATCGAGCTCCTCGACGAGGCGGATGATCGTGACCCCGGTCTCGGTGTCGCCGGCCATGAGCGCTCGCTCGACCGGGGCGGCGCCCCGCCAGCGCGGGAGCAGCGACGGATGGACGTTGAGCCAGAGATGCCGGTCGAGCAGCTCGCGCGGGATCAGCCGGCCGTAAGCGACGAGCACGATTGTCTCGATCTCGGGCGGCTCCTCGACAACCGGGATGCCGAGCCGCTGCGCGACGACCTTCGCGGCGGGCGGGGTAACCTTCCGGCCGCGCCCTGCGGGTCGATCCGGACGCGTCAGGAGAAAGGCGACGTCGTGGCGCGAGGCGAGCCGCTCGAGCACGTCGGCGCCGAACGGCGCGGTCGCCGCGACGCCGAAGCGACTCAACCGAGGATCGGCTGCGGGCGGAGCCTGCCGAGCGCTGCCCGGCGCCCCTCTGGGGTCGTCCGGTCGAGGATCAGGACGCCGTCGAGGTGGTCGAGCTCGTGCTGGACGACCCGTGCGTCGAGGGCTTCGAGCTCGAGGCGCAGCTCTTCGCCGGCGAGGCCGCGCGCCTCGAGGGTGACCGCGGTCGGACGGGCCACGGGGATCAGGACGCCCTGGAGGGAGAGGCAGCCTTCGTCGTCGCTCTCCTCCTCGCCGCCGCGCTCGACGAGCTGCGGGTTCACGAACGCACGCGGCTCCTCCTCCTCGGCGAGCTGGCAGACGAAGAGCCGCCGGAGGACGCCGACCTGCGTCGCTGCGAGCCCGACGCCATTCGCGTCGACCATCAGGCCTCTCATCCGCTCGACGAGTCGCGCGAGGTCCTCGTCGAAGCTCTCCACCTCGCGGGCCTTCATTCGCAGCACCGGATCCGGGTACTGCCGGATCTGCGCGAGCGCGAGCCGCCGCCTGGCCTCACGCTCGGCGTCGAGCTCCTCGTCCTTGACCTGCCCGTGCTCCTCGGCCACGGACGCCAGTTTAGTCGCACGGGTAACTGTTCCCCCGGGGGCCTTCGGCCCCTTTGCCCCCGCTTTTGAGCCTAGTCGGAAAGTTGTGACGCGTGTGTGCCGCGAGTGGGTCGAGAGTGGAACTTCTCCTGAACAGGCCGTTGATAGCGTCGCTCCGTGAAGCGGACGCTGCCCTGGGCCTGGTACAGCGACCCTGACCTGCTCCGGCGGGAGCAGGAGCGGATCTTCCGCAGCGCCTGGCAGTACGCGGGCCACTCGGGCCTGGTCGCAGAGCTGGGCTCGTACTTCACGACCGCCGCAGGGCTCACCCCGGTCGTCGTGACGCGCCCCCGGAACGGCGAGCTGCGCGCGTTCGTGAACGTCTGCCGCCACCGCGGCTTTCCGGTCGCCCAGGGAAACGGCCGGCGCGAGACGCTGCAGTGCGGGTACCACGCGTGGACGTACGACCTCGACGGCACGCTCCGCACCGCGCCTCGCTCGGAGCGGGAGCCGGGTTTCGACGTCTCCACCCTCTCGCTCGTCGAGCTGCGGGCTGAGGCCTGGGGTCCGTTCGTCTTCGTCAACCCGGACGACACCGCCGCGCCGCTCGCCGACTCGCTCGGCCCGCTCCCAGCGCTCCTCGCCGCCGGTGGCATCGACGTCGAGACGCTCCGCTTCCACCGCCGCTTCGAGTCCGAGCTGCAGGCGAACTGGAAGATCGCCTGCGAGAACTTTCTCGAGTGCTACCACTGTGCGGTCGCCCATCCCGGCTTCACGAAGCTCGTCGAGACGGCGCCCGACTCCTACCGGCTTCGCCGCGACGGCCGCCTGCTCAGCCAGTTCGGCGAGCTCCGCGCAAACGGCCGCGCTCCCTACGACCCCCACGGCGAGGTCGCGGCGGGGCAGTTCCACTTCCTCTGGCCGAACACCACCATCAACGTCTTTCCCGGCCGGCCCAACCTCTCGATCGGGCCGGTCAATCCGCTCGGCCCGACCCGCACCGCGCGCTTCCTCGACTACTTCTTCGCGCCCGACGCCGACGACCAGTGGATCGAGGAGCTACTCGCGTTCGACGACGAGATCGGCGTCCAGGATCGAGCTCTCGTCGAGGGCGTCCAGCGCGCGGCCGGATCGGGAGCAATTGAGCACGGCGTG
>JBBQTQ010000126.1:0-3719 GCA_038213135.1 Gaiellales bacterium | reverse complement strand
ATTCGAAGGCGAGCGCGACCTGGTTGCCGGGCTCGCGCGTCCAGTCCGGCCGGAAGCTCCGCACCACCCCTTCGCTGTCGAGCATGAAGCGCACGCCGTTCGGCAGGAACGTGTCGACGTGCCCCTCGTCGGGCGTCTCCGGAACGTCGAGGCCGAGCAGTCGGTAGAACCGGATCGAGCGGGCCATGTCGGACACGACGAGCCCGATCGCGTTCAGCGCAGGCATCGTGGCGAGCGTAACAGTGGACGCGCCTTCCCCCCGCGGGCTAAGCTCTCGCGCGCAGGCGCTTCCCGGGAGACGAAGTGCGCCGAGTGTTCGATCAGCTGAAGACCCTCGCCGTCGCGATCGGCGCGCTGGCGCTCGTCGGTGGTGCCGCCTTCGGGTTGCAGGACGTGCTCCTGCCTACGCCCGGCCCGGCGCGGCTCACCGCGGCTGACGTCTCGGGTGACCTCCGGGGTTATCGCGCATCGTTCGCCGTCGAGCGGATCGGCGGCCGCCGCTTCCACGTTTCGTGTCGCGACCGGTTCATCCGAGACGAGCGCCTGCGCCCCGGCGACCTGATCCTGATCCGCAACGGCCCGAGACTGACGGTCACCTACGGAGACGTGGACGTCCTCGCCGGCCGCGATCCACGGCTCGCGCTCGAGCAACTGCTGCTCTCGGGGTGTCCGCGGGAGCTGGCCGGGAAGCTGGCCCACAACCTCTTCACGCATGCCTTCACGCTCGGTCCGGACCCCCAGGACCTCCGCTTCCGAGCGCCCGCTCAGAGCATGGAGCTGCTGCTCTCCCGCCGAGGCGACATACCGCTGCGGCTGCGGGCGGCGGTTGACGGCCTCACCGGTTGGAGCATCGTCCACTTCGCCCGCGCATGAGCGAGCTCGCGCTTCCAACCGCGGCGATCGACCGGGAGCGGGTGCGCGCCTGGACGGCGATCGGTGCCTGGCTCCTCGTCTCGCGCGCGGTCGTGCTGGCGGCGACCCTCGGCCTGTCCTCGCTCGGGCCGCACTTCGGCCTGCTCGGCCCGCGGCTGCTGCACGGCGTCACGCCGCTCGCCTCGTGGGACGGCATCTGGTACCGCGACATCGCGGCGCACGGCTACCTGCTCATACCGGGGCACCAGAGCGACCCGGCCTTCTTCCCTCTCTACCCGATGCTGGTGCACCTGGTCGAAGCACTCGGCCTCGGCGGTGTCGCGGCAGGCTTGCTCGTTTCGAACCTGGTCTTCGTTCTGGCGCTGGTCGTGCTCTACGAGCTCAGCCGCGAATGGCTGCCCGAAGCGGACGCGCGGCGGACCGCGATCGCGGCGGCGATCGTGCCGATGGGCTTCGTCTTCTCGATGGTCTATCCCGAGTCGCTCGCGCTGCTGCTGATCGCCGGCGCGGGGCTGCTCGCCCGGCGGGGCCGCTGGGTCGCCTGTGCCGCGCTCGCGGCCGGGGCAGTGCTCACTCGCCCCGAGGGGCTCTTCGTCCTGCTGCCGATCGCGGCGGCGGTCCGTGCCGCCTGGCCGACCGCGGGACCAAAACAACGTGGGGCCGGCCTGGCGGCGATAGCTGCCGGGCCGATCGCAGGTGCGTCGTTCGTCGCCTACCTGGGCTCGGCGCTCGGCGACCCGCGCGCGTGGTTCGAGGCGGAGAGCGCGTGGGGACGCTCGTTCACGCTGCACGGCCCGGTCCGCGCCATCGGCCACCTGCTGCTCCATCCGGCGGGACGCGACATATGGCTCTGGCGCGATCTCGGGTGCCTGTTGATCTACCTCGCCCTGGTCGCCGTCGCCTGGCGTGCGGGCGCCCCACGGGCCTGGCTCATCGGCGGCCTGCTCGTGCTCCTGCTGCCGCTCGGGAGCGGCTCGGTGGAGTCGCTCGGCCGCTTCGGACTGCTCGCCTTGCCCGTCTACTGGGGACTGGCGGTGCTCGCGCGGCGCGCCTGGCTACGGCCGCTGCTCGCACTCGGCGGCATCGCCCTGCTCGCTGGCGGAGTCTTCACGCTGCCGTACATCTGGCCGTAGCATCCGCGGCGTGTCGCTGCTTCGCAGCCTGCTCGGGCGCAAGGACATCTGGAGGCGGATCGCGCTCGAGCGGCTGACCGAGCCGCTGCACCTGAACGTTTCCTCGCTGTTCGTCTTCGCCTTCGGGACGATCCGGGGCAAGGAGGCCTTCGACCTGCTCGTGCGCCAGCAGCACGCCTACGGCCTGCTGCACGCGGCCGACCAGGCACGGGCGTGCGGGCTGCGCCGCGTGACGATCGCCGAGCTCGGCGTCGGCTCCGGCACGGGCCTGCTGAACATCTGCTCGCTTGCCGGCCCGATCACGCGTGTGACGGGCGTCGAGTTCGAGATCGTCGGCTTCGACACCGGCGTCGGGTTGCCGCCGCCGACCGACTACCGCGACCACCCGGAGCTCTACAAGAGCGGCTGGTATCCGATGCAGCGCGACGCGCTCGTCGCGGCGCTTCCCTCGAACGCGCGCCTCGTGCTCGGCGACCTCGCCGAGACGATCGAGCCGTTCGTCGCGTCGATGTCGGCGGGTTCGCCGCTCGGCTTCGCCGCGCTCGACGTCGATCTCTACAGCTCCTCGAAGGACGCGCTGAGGCTCTTCACTGGGCCGCCCGACCGCTACTTCCCGTACGTGACCGTCTACGTCGACGACCTCGCGCTACCGACCCACACGCGCTACGCCGGCGAGCTGCTCGCGATCGCCGAGTTCAACGAGGAGCAGGAGCTGCGCAAGCTCGAGCCGGACGGCTATCTCGTCCACACGCGCCTCTTCAAGCGGGCCGAGTGGCTCGCGCACATGTACAAGCTGCACGTCCTCGACCACGCCGAGCGCAACGACCTCCGTGCACCCGACCGGATCGAGGCGGCGCCGAACCCGTATCTCTGAGTCACTTTCGAGCTGACCACGCGTCGATGGGGCGTGATGGGCGGTGCAGGGCAAGGACGCAGGGAGCGTTCGTATCGGTCGAGATACGGACGCAACTGAGGACGCTGCGGTGCGCCGTCCAGCGCGGCCCAGCGGCCCGTGCTCAGCTCGAAAGGGGCTCGAAATCAGGCGAGCGCCGCCGCAGCCTCAGGGCTCTCGGCCGCGACGAGCTGCTCGTAGATCCAGCGGTAGGTTTCCTCGAGCCCGTCGTGCAGCGAGGTACCCGGCGCCCAGCCGAGAACCTGCTTGATCAGCGTGTTGTCGCTGTTGCGGCCGCGGACGCCCTTCGGTGCGCTGAGGTTGTAGTTGCGCCGGAGCTTGACGCCGGCGATCTCCTCGACGATGTCGGCGAGCCCGTCGATCGAGACCATCTCGTCGCTGCCGATGTTGATCGGTTCGCTGTAATCCGAGTCCATCAACGCCCGTGTGCCGTGGATGCAGTCGTCGATGTAGGTGAAGCTCCGCGTCTGCTTGCCGTCGCCCCAGATCTCGATCTCGTCGCTGCCGGTCAGCTTCGCGGCGGCGACCTTGCGGCAGATCGCGGCGGGAGCCTTCTCGCGGCCGCCGGCGTAGGTGCCGTGCGGCCCGTAGACGTTGTGGTAGCGGCCGACCCGCACCTGGATCTCGAAGTCCTCCTGGAAGTGCCGGCACATCCGCTCGCTGAACAGCGTCTCCCAGCCGTAGCCGTCCTCGGGGAGGCCCGGGTACGCGTCAGCCTCCTTCAGCGCCGTCACGTTCGGGTCGGTCTGCTTCTCGGCGTTGTAGACGCACGCGCTGGACGCGTAGAAGTAACGTTTGAC
>JBBQTQ010000125.1:0-3957 GCA_038213135.1 Gaiellales bacterium | reverse complement strand
CTCACCGCCGGGCAGCGGCGAGCTGTAGGTGAGATCGACGTAGCGCGTGCTCGAGAACGTGGTTGCCCAGTTGCCGGTCGTGTAGACGATTCCGTCTCCCTCGAAGGCAATCGGGGCGGACGCGTTGGTCGCAGTTCCGTTCGACGCATCCGTGACGGACCACGCGCTCGTCGTCCTCGTGGCAGGGAAGATCCGGTCGGTCGCAGCCGACATCGAAGCCGAGGTCGAGCTGGTGAAGCTGCCGAAGGCCACCGACCCCGCGAGCAGCGCGGCCGCGAACGCGCCGAGCAGTGCGCCCAAGCGCAGGCTCCGCCCTGCCCCATGCGGGGGCTTTTTGTCGCTGCCGGTACGCGTGTGGGGCGGGCCCGCACGCGGGTGGGGAAGTTGCAGCTTCGGTCTCCTTCTCGAGATGGGAGTTCCGTAGAGGAATCGGCGCCAACCGGGCGCCACTTGAGCCCTCGACTAGTTGTCGAGCAGGCGGCCGGCCGGCTGCTCGCGGCGCCAGATCCGGCGCAACACGAGGAACGCGACGACCGCGGGCGTTACGAAGAGCGTCAGCTTGTGCAAGAGCGGTGAGCGCAGCCAGAGCAGGATGTGGCCCACGAACGGCACGGTTCCTCGAATCGTCCAGATCGAGCTGCCGTCGAGCTTCGCCGTCCACGGGTCGGCCGTGGCATTCGCGTCACCCTTGGTGCGAACGACGAGGTCGGGGGAGCGGCTCACGATCTGGACGATCCGGTGGCTCTCGATGTGGTGGTCGCCGATCGGGATCGAGTAGACGACGATGTCGCCGGTCTGCACGTCGAACGCCGGCTTCTGCTGCGCGATCACGAGATCGCCCGGCGCGAAGGTCGGCGTCATGCTCCCGGAGAGCACCGTCATCGTCCGGTACAGGCCCGTGTGCGGGAGCAGGCCGACGAAGAGCAGCAGGAGCAGCGAGCCGGCGACGAAGAGCGCGGCTGCGCCGCGGAGGAGGAGCTTCGCGATTTCGGGTGTGGTCAGCATTTTGAAAACGAATGGGGGAGCGCCGTGGTCGACGCTCCCCCAGGTTCCAGCCAGTGCGGGCGACTCGCTTACTTGTTGGTCGCCGCGCGCTGCGTTGCGTTGAAGGCGTAGGTCAGGGTCGAGCTGAGACCCTGGAACGTGTTGCCTGCACCCGACGGAAGCGTCAGGGTCAGCTTCAGGTAATCGGGGCCGGAGCCGGCGGTCACCAGGTCGGAGACGTTCGAGAGCGAGATCGCAGAGCCCACCACAGCCCTCGAGGCCAGCACCGCTGACGTCGAGCCGGAGCACGTGTACGTGTAGGCGGGGGAGGAGCCGGCTTCCGTCCACGCGACCGAGCACTTGTCGATCTGCATCTGGAGGCCGTTCGTGCCGTCCGTGTCGAGCAGCGAGCTCGGAGAGGTCGAGGTCGTCAGCGTCGGAGCGGCGGTGAAGTCGATGTTGCCCGAGTTCGAGAGATTGAACGCGCGCTGCATCGTGTCGCCAGGCGCGATGTTGGTCGCGTTGACGGTGAGGCGGTTTGCCGCGCCCACGGCACCGAGCGCCACAGTCACTGTTCCGGACGAGACCGTGTGACTGGCGCTCGCCGAGCTCGTGAAGGTGGCGTAGGTGCCGAGACCGGCGATGCTGGCCGCGGCGCCGAGAACGGCAACCGAAGCGAGCAGCTTTGAGGTCACGGATGTGTTACGCCAGATTCGCATGACCTCTTTGTCGTCACCTTTTAGGGTGGAGCCCTTCCCCAGAACGGGGGATCTTGTTCGCGGCCTAACAAGACGCGTAAACCCGGCGTCTAAGCCAGATAGCCGCAAGTACGTGGCTATACTGGCCCGACTTCATGGCAAACGACACAGTTGAGCAGGAGAAAATGATCGCCGAGCCCGGCGTCTGGACGACCGGTCCGGACGGCGAGCTCGTCCCCGACTACGACGCCACCTTTCCGACGATCAACGAGGGCGAGGTCGTGCACGGCGTCGTCGTTCGTGTCGACAAGGACGAAGTTCTCGTCGACATCGGCTACAAGTCGGAGGGCGTCATCCCGGTCGCCGAGCTCTCGATCCGCCGCTCGGTCAACCCGGCCGACGAGGTCTCGCTCGGCGACGAGATCGACGCGCTCGTGCTCACGAAGGAGGACGCCGAAGGGCGTCTGATCCTGTCGAAGAAGCGCGCCCGCTTCGAGCTCGCCTGGAAGGCGATCGAAAGGGCAGCCGAAAGCGGCGAGCCGGTCACCGGCAAGGTGATCGAGGTCGTGAAGGGCGGCCTGATCCTCGACCTCGGCGTCCGCGGCTTCCTGCCCGCGTCGCTCGTCGACATCCGCCGCGTCCAGGATCTCGACGAGTTCCTGGGCAAAGAGCTCGAGTGCAAGGTGATCGAGCTCAACCGCTCGCGCAACAACGTCGTCCTCTCGCGGCGTGCCGTGCTCGAGGAGGAGCGCAAGGAGCAGCGCCAGAAGATCCTCGACCGGCTGCAGCCCGGCGACGTCGTCGACGGCCAGATCTCGAACATCGTCGACTTCGGCGCCTTCGTCGACCTTGACGGCATGGACGGCCTGATCCACATCTCCGAGCTCTCCTGGAGCCACGTCAACCACCCTTCCGAGGTGCTCGAGATCGGCCAGGACGTGAAGGTCAAGGTGCTCGACATCGACCGCGACCGCCAGCGGATCTCGCTCGGCCTCAAGCAGACCCAGAGCGACCCGTGGCAGCAGGTGCTCGATAGCTATGGCGAGGGCGACATCGTCGAGGGGCGCGTCACCAAGGTCGTCACCTTCGGTGCCTTCGTCGAGATCCTGCCCGGGGTCGAGGGGCTCGTGCACATCTCCGAGCTCGCCCAGCATCACGTCGAGAATCCACGTGAAGTCGTCGCGCAAGGCGATCTCGTCAGCGTCAAGATCATCGAGGTCGACGCCGAGCGCCGCCGCCTCTCGCTCTCGCTGAAGCGGGTCGAAGGCGACGACGGCACGCCCGGCCCGCCGCTCGAGCTCTCCGAGGACGTGTTCGCCGAGGCACCCCGGACGACCGAGGAGCTCGACGCGATCGAGGCGGGAGCGGCCAAGCCGGCCGTCGCCGAGAACGAGGTCGAGCGCGAGACCCCGGCCGCGCCCGCGGAGCCGGAGCCCACGGCCGACGAGCCTGCGCCGGAGTCGGATGCGGCGATGGAAGAGGCCATAGAGCGCGAGGATTCCGTCGCGCCTGAGCCCGAGCCGGGCGACGGGCCCGCCGAGGGCGCAGTCGAAGAGGAGTAGTCCGTGCTCGCCGTCGCCCTCACGGGCGGCATCGGCGCGGGGAAGAGCGAGGCCCTGAAGGCGTTCGAGCGGCGCGGACTCCCCGTGCTCTCGAGCGACGAGGTCGTGCATCACCTGCTGGCCGAGGACGAGCAGGTGCGGCTGGAGGTGTTGTCGCGCTTCGGCACGCTCGACCGCAAGGAGATCGCGCGGATCGTCTTCGCCGATGCTCACCAGCTCGCCTGGCTCGAGCATCTGCTCCACCCGCGCGTGCGCGCGCACCACGAGCAGTGGGCAGCGAAGCAGGACGCAGAGATTCTGGTCACGGAGATCCCGCTGCTCTACGAGTCCGGCAGCGAGGAGCGGTTCGACGCCGTGGTCGTGATCACCGCCCCGCCGGAGTTGCGTAAGGCGAGGGCCGGCGGGACGGTCGAGGAGCGCTCCGGGCGGTTGATTCCCGACGAGGAGAAGCTGCAGCGGGCGGACTTCGCGTACGTGAACGACGGCACTCTGGAGGAGCTCGATGCCTTCGTGGCCGACGTCGTCGCTACGCTCCGCCGACGCTCGTGTCAGCCCGCTTCCTGACGAGCCGCCTGGTCTTCTTCGGCGCCGCCGTCGCCGTGCTCGCAATCGCGCTCGGGGCCGTGCACATCCGCCAGCCGGCCTGGTGGCAGCGGCTCTGGTACCCGCTCCGCTACGAGACGCTCGTGCGCGGCCACGCGGCGCACTACCAC
>JBBQTQ010000124.1:0-4153 GCA_038213135.1 Gaiellales bacterium | reverse complement strand
CTCCCACAACCAATCCGGAACCCTCCAACCATCATCCCTACTGACCATGTAGCCCATCACGGACCTCCTGATCGAGTGGCACGATGACCGTTCGATCAGACGTTCAACACCGCGCTACAGAACCCTTCCGGGATAGGCCCTTAGGGTTCGCCGAGCCCGATGTCGTCGTCCTCGATCCGGCGGTCGGCACCGGCACCTACTTGCTCGCGGCGCTCGAGGTCGGCGCCGAAGCAGCGGCGCCACTACCCGGCCCCGCGGCCCGAGCCGAGCGGATCACGACCATGGCGCGCAACATGTACGGCTTCGAGTTGCTTGTCGGACCGTACGCCGTCGCTCAGCTGCGGTTGGCCGAGCGCATCCTCGCGATGAAGGGTGAACTGCCGGAGGAGGGCCCACGCGTGCTGCTGACCGACACGCTCGAATCGCCGCACGCGGCGCCGCAGCAGTTCGCACACGTGCCGCTGTTCGAGAAGCGTCTTGCAGAGGAGAACAGGCGGGCGCGCGCGGTGAAGGAGAACCTCGACATCCTCGTGTGTCTCGGCAACCCGCCGTACTTCCGCCACGAGGCGGGAGAGGAGCGGGGCTGGATCCACGAGAAGCTGACCGACTTCCTTCGTGACGCCCCAGGGGTTCACCGCAAGAACCTCTACAACCTCTACGTCTACTTCTGGCGTTGGGCGCTCTGGAAGGTCTTCGAGACTGGGTCGAGGCGAGGCGTCGTGACATTCATCAGCGCCTCGTCCTACCTGCGCGGGCCCGGGTTCGCGGGGATGCGACGACAGATGCGCGAGCTCTTCGACGAGCTCTGGATCATCGACCTCGGCGGTGAGGGTCGCGGCGCACGCAGAAGCGAGAACGTCTTTGCGATCCAGACGCCTGTCGCGATTGCGATCGGCTATCGCGAGGCGGACAGCACCACCGCCGAGCCGGCCACGGTCTCCTATACGCGGATCGACGGGACCCGCGAGGAGAAGCTCGCCGCACTTGCGGCGATCAGCTCGTTTGACGACATCGCCTGGGAGGAGTGCTTCGACGACTGGCTCGGCCCTCTCCTGCCACGCCAGCACGGCGACTACTTCTCGTGGCCGGCCCTGACAGATCTATTTCCCTGGCAGCACTCGGGCGTGCAGTTCAAGCGGACCTGGCCGATCGCCCCGTCCCGGGAACTCTTGGTCCGTCGTTGGGATGCGCTCCTCGCGGCGAGCCCCGGTGAGCGGCGCTCGCTGTTCCGTGAGACCGATGCAAGGAGAGCCGATCGCCTCATCGACGGCCCGGCACCTGGACTCATGCGCTATGCGTTTCGAGCGTTCGACCGTCAGTTCGCTCTTCTCGATCCCCGCCTCGCGGACCGCCCTCGGCCGGATCTCACTCGGACTCACAGCGCCCGGCAGCTGTTCCTGACAAGTTTGAGCGGATTGCTCGGCGACGGCCCCGCAGCCACGATCACGGAGCTCGTGCCTGACCTTCACCACTTTCGCGGCTCCTTCGGCGGCAAGGACGTTATCCCACTCTGGCGCGACTCCTCGTGTGCCATTCCTAACGTCACGCGTGGCGTGCTCGAGCTGCTCGGAGCGGAACCCGAAGACCTGTTCGCCTACTGCTATGCGCTCCTCGTGGCTCCGTCGTATACGGAACGCTACGTCGCCGAGCTCGAGATCCCTGGCCCGCGTGTCCCGCTCACGCGCGAGCGGCGGCTCTTCGGCGACGCGGTCGAGCTCGGCCGTCGGCTCGTGTGGCTGCACACGTACGGCAACCGTCTCGTCCCCGACGGCCATCGCGCGGGCCGCGTTCCACAAGGCAGCGCAACGTACGAGCGGCCGATTCCCCAGCGCGAGGAGGCCTATCCCGAGCGGCATTCGTACGACCCGGAGAAGCGCGAGCTCCACGTCGGCGAGGGGGTGTTCGGCAACGTCTCGCCCGAGGTGCGCGCGTACTCGGTCTCGGGGCTCGACGTGATCGGCTCGTGGCTCGACTACCGCATGAAGGCGGGCGCTGGAAGGAAGTCGTCCGCGCTCGACGAGATCCGTCCGACGGTCTGGCCCGAGGCGTTCACGGACGAGCTGCTCCAGCTCCTGTGGGTGCTGGAGCAGACCGTCGCGCTCGGGGTTCAGCTCGATCGCCTACTGGACGAGATCGCTGCGGCACCGACCTACCCGGCAAGCGAGCTGCCGCAGCCGACTGAAGACGAGCGCCGGCCGGCGTCGAGCGCGAATTCCGGACGCTGGCTCCCCCGGAGCAGCAACAGATCGTCTCGTCCAGCAGCCGCCGGTGCAGGTCGAGGAGCTCGCGGTCGACCCGCTCGAGCGCCGCGACGACGTGCTCCTCCCCCCGCTCCTCCGCAATCCTTCGCGCAGCCCGCCGAGCGCGCTCGCCCGCCTCTGCAATCAGCAGCAGGGTGGCCTCGAGCTCCTCGGAGGCGACGACGGACACGCGGGCAGCCTACGGCCGCGACCGGACGTTACGCCTCCGCGTTCGGGTCCTCGCCCTCCGCCAGCGCGAGCGAGCCCTTCATGACCTCTTGGAAGTGGCGCTCCTGGATGGGCTTGGCCCACTTGGTGAGCTCCTCGACCCGCACGTTGCGCGCGCGGGACGCGAGCGCCTCCACGATCGACCAGTGCCCGACCTCGCCCGCTTCAGCCATGGTCAGGAACTCGAAGCCGTCGAGCGCGTCCGCGTCGTCACCGAGGTAGGTGGACATCATCTCGGTCGCCTCCTGCTTCACCTCGCGCGCCTTCTCCAGGATCGCCGTCTTCTTGCCGTCGAACTCGCCGGCGACCTCGGTGCAGCGCTCCTCGGTCTCGGCCGCCTCCTTGTGCATTCGCTCGAGCGTCTGCGCCAAGTCCTTGCCCTCGTCCTCCTCCTCGACGAGCTTTCGCACCTTCTCGGTCGCGCCCTGCGCGGCCATTGCTAGTCCGAGCACCTCGCCCAGCTTCGACTCCAGATTCGTCAACTCCGCCACGTGACAACCCCTCCTCGTTCGTTGGATGAGGAGGAACTACCCGCGGCGGTGCGGGTTACTCCTCGGCCGGCTCTTCGGGCGCCGGATCTTCAGGCGGCACGGTGACCTTCTCGGGCTCCGGCGGGCGCGGCTCGCCGGCGACGATCGAGATCTCGACCTCCTCGACGCCTTCCTTGCTGTCGACGACGATCGTAGCGCCGGGGCTGAGCTCGGCGCCAAGGACGAAGTCGGCCAGCGGGTCCTCGAGGTGCCGCTGGATCGCGCGGCGCAGCGGCCGCGCGCCCATGGCCGGGTCGTAGCCCTTGTCGACGAGCATCTCCTTTGCCGCCGCAGTCAGCTCGATCGAGACCTCGTGGTCGCTCATCTGCTCGCGCAGGCGCTTGAGCATGAGGTCGACGATCTCGAGGATCTCCTCCTTAGCCAGCTTGTGGAAGACGATCACCTCGTCGATCCGGTTCAGGAGCTCGGGTCGGAAGACCTTCTTGAGCTCGCCGAGCACGCGCTCCTTCATGTCGTCGTAGGTCAGACCGGACTCGTCGCCGATCGAGAACCCGAGCGTCTGGTTCTTCGAGATCGTGCCTGCGCCGATGTTCGAGGTCATGATCACGATCGTGTTCCGGAAGTCGACCTTGCGCCCCTGGGCGTCGGTCAGGCGGCCGTCCTCGAGGATCTGGAGCAGGATGTTGAAAACGTCCGGATGCGCCTTCTCGATCTCGTCGAGCAGCAGCACCGAGTACGGCTTGCGGCGCACGGCCTCAGTCAGCTGGCCGCCTTCGTCGTAGCCGATGTAGCCGGGCGGCGAGCCGACGAGCCGCGACACGGAGTGCTTCTCCATGTACTCCGACATGTCGACCTGGATCAGCGCGTCCTCGTCGCCGAACAGGAACTCGGCGAGCGTGCGCGCGAGCTCGGTCTTGCCCACGCCTGAGGGGCCGAGGAAGATGAACGAGCCGGTCGGCCGCTTCGGGTCCTTGATCCCGGCGCGGGCGCGGCGAATCGACTTGGAGACGGCGATGATCGCCTCCTCCTGGCCGATCACTCGCTTGTGGAGCTCCTCCTCCATGCGCACGAGCCGAGCCGTCTCGGCCTCGGTCAGCTTGAAGACCGGGATGCCCGTCCACATCGAGACGATGTCCGCGATCTCCTCCTCGCCGATCTCGGGCTGCTCCTCGGACTCGTTCGTGCGCCAGCTCT
>JBBQTQ010000123.1:0-4157 GCA_038213135.1 Gaiellales bacterium | reverse complement strand
GAACCGCAACCGGGCGCTGCTGATCCGCTGGTCAAAGAAAGACGAGAACCACCTCGCCCTCCTCCAACTCGCCAGCGGCCTGATCGCCTTCAAAAAAGCCCATACCGCTCGACTCGCTCTCGCCCAACCGGGATAGGCCCTTAGGATTGGTGTGCCCCCAAGGAGGAGGAATCCGATGGCAAAGATCGTCGACAGCGTCGAGATCAACCGCTCGCCCGAGGACGTGTTCAAGTACCTCGACCAGCTCGAGCGGCACGGCGAGTGGCAGGACCAGATCGTGAGCGTGAAGCTGGAAACGGATGGCCCGACGGGCGTCGGCACGCGCGCCACCGATCTGCGCAAGGTGCCATTCGGGAAGCCGCAGAACTTCACGTACGAGATCACCGAGTACGACTCTCCGCGACGCGTCGCCTTCCGGGGGACGAACGGGATGATTCGGCCCGAAGGCGTCCTCACCGTGGAGCCGCTCGAGGGCGGGTCACGGTCGCGCGTGACGCTCGATTTCGAGCTCGTCGGTCACGGGCTCTTCGGGAAGCTGATCACGCCGATGGCGATGCGCGACGCACGCAAGACGGTCCCGCAGGATCAGCGGCGGCTCAAGGAGCGGCTCGAGAGCGGAGCCTAGGCCGCCGACCGCGCGATGTACACGCCGGGCCCGAGAGGGTCCGGGAGCGTTTCGCCGTCGGTCGCAATGACTTCGAGATGAAAGGCGATGGCCTCTCGCATCTGCTCCTCGACCTCCTCGATTGTGTCGCCGACGGCGACACAGCCGGGAACATCGGGCGACCACGCCGAATAGTTCGACGGCGGTCCGCCTTCGATGAGAATTAGATACTGGTCGGCAAGTCGTTCGTAGTTCATCTGATCAGCCCCGCCTGACGGAGGATGCTCGCTTGCGTCTTGGGGTGCAAGTCCTTCGACAACCTTCCAGGGACAGTGACGCCACCCGCCTTGAGAGGATGGCCGAAGTGACGGTGACTGCCAGTGGTCCTCACCAGGAACCACCCATCACCCTCCAGCAGCCGAATCACCTCCCTGACCTTCACTGCGACCCATGGTCGCGGCAAGTTGCTCCTGACTTTGTGCCGAAAGCGTGCCGACTTCGAGGAGCGCGCCCTCAGGCAACTCGACGCGTACGAACGCCAGCGCGACGATCCCGTCCGTCGTGCGCGCGGCGCTCGTCACTCGGCCCACGACCTTGTCGCGGTGCCTCAGCTCGGCGTCGTACTCCGGGAGGTCGTCGCCCTCCAGCCTCAGCACGCGGAGCGTCCGGTTCGGATGTCCGCGGTAGTGGAGCCTCGCCACCGGTTCCTGGCCTGGATAGCAACCCTTCGTCCAGCTGACAGCTCGCGCGTCGAGCCCGGCCTCCGCGGGCAGGATCCGGTCGTCGATCTCCCGGCCCCAGCGCGGCGTCTTCGCGCGGATGCGCAGCGCCTCGAGCTCCTCCTCGGAGATCGTCGGCTCGCACGGCTCGTCCAACACCTCGACGGCCGGTACTCCGTAGTCGTCGTTGGCGATCCCTTCGCCGCCGCCGAGCACGAGCGTCGAGCTGTGCACCTCGGGCTCGATCTCGCACTGCGCGCGGAAACGGGTGCGGAGGAGATGGGCGCGAACCGCATCCCCGAGCTCGGGTTCCGTCAGCAGCAGGTAGTCGTCCTCGCCGCGCCGCCAGACGCGTAGCGGCGCGATCACCCGCGCCTTGGGAGTCAAGAGCAGCGCCTCGCACGACTCGCCGACCGCGAGCGCCTCGACGTCGTTCGAGACCATCCGCTGGAGATAGTCGGCCGCATCGGGCCCAGCGACCCGCACGAAGGAGCGCGGCCTCGGCGCGAATGAAACGTTTTCCACCCTCGTTAGTCTAGGTTCGAGATGGCGCTCTTCCGCTCCCGGGCCGAGGCCAAGGTCGCGGCGGCGGGCTATGACCCGAGCCGCCTGCCGCCCGGCCAGTACCTCACCGAGAAGTGGCCCGTCCTACACGCGGGCTCCGTGCCGCACGTCGACCTCGCCACTTGGGACTTCCGTGTCTACGGCCAGGTCGAGAAGCCGCTGACCCTGACCTGGGACCAGCTGCGCGAGCTGCCACAGACCGAGATCACGGCCGACATCCACTGCGTCACCCGCTGGAGCCGCTTCGACACGGGCTTCCGCGGCGTCCACTGGCGCGACCTCGCCTCGCTCGTGAAGCCGAAGCCAACCGCGCACTTCGTCGTCGCCCACGCCGAGCAGGGCTTCACCTCGAACCTGCCGTTGGCCGCGCTCGAGGAGGAGAACGCGCTGATTGCCTGGGAAGCCGACGGCGAGCCGCTCACGCCCGACCACGGCTACCCCCTGCGCCTCGTCGTTCCGAGCCGCTACTTCTGGAAGAGCGCCAAGTGGCTGCGGGCCCTCGAGCTGCGCTCGACCGACGAGCCCGGCTTCTGGGAGCGGTACGGCTACAACAACAACGCCGACTACTGGAAAGAGGAGCGCTACAGCTTCTGAGGTTTCGCTCGAACGAGGGATCCGGCAGCACGAGGCCGCGCCGATACCTAACTCGTCCCACCCTCCCCCTCAGTAGTCGAGAGGCCGGCTCCCCGCCGGCCTCTTCCTTTTTGGCACCCCGAAACGCCGAAGGGCCGGCTGAGCCGGCCCTTCGCGCGAATCAGGAGCCCGAGGGCTCCTTACATCATGTCGCCCATGCCGCCGCCCATACCTGCGGGCATGCCGGCACCGGCCTTCTCAGGAGCCTCGGCGACGATCGCCTCGGTCGTGAGGATGTTCTTGGCGATCGACGCGGCGTTCTGCAGCGCCGAGCGGGTGACCATGGTCGGGTCGATGATCCCGGCCTTCACGAGGTCCATGTACTCGCCCGTGTCGACGTTCAGCCCGTGGCCCTTGGTGCCCTTGCGGATCTGATCGACGACGACCGAGCCCTCGAGGCCCGCGTTCTCTGCGAGCTGGCGGACCGGCTCCTGGAGGGCGCGGACGATGATCGAGGCGCCAGTGCGCTCGTCACCCTCCAGCGAGTCCAGCTTGATCGCCTTGACCGCGTTCAGGAGCGCGACACCGCCGCCGGGGACGATGCCCTCCTCGAGGGCTGCCCGGGTGGCCTGCAGCGCGTCCTCGACACGGTGCTTCTTTTCCTTCATCTCGGTCTCGGTGGCAGCACCGACCTTGACGACGGCGACACCGCCCGCGAGCTTGGCAAGCCGCTCCTGCAGCTTCTCGCGGTCGAAGTCGGAGTCCGTGTTCTCGATCTCGGCCTTGATCTGCTTGATCCGGCCCTTGATCGCGTCGGACTCACCGGCACCGTCGATGATCGTCGTCGAGTCCTTGTCGATGACGACTCGGCGGGCCCGGCCCAGCTGCGAGAGCTTCGTGTTCTCGAGCTTGAGGCCCATTTCCTCGGTGATCACCTCGGCGCCGGAGAGGATCGCGATGTCCTCGAGCATCCGCTTGCGGCGGTCACCGAAGCCCGGCGCCTTGACGGCGACGGCGGTGAAGGTGCCACGCAGCTTGTTGACCACGATCGTCGCGAGCGACTCGCCCTCGACGTCCTCGGCCACGATCAGCAGCGGGCGACCGGCCTGGATGACCTGCTCGAGCACCGGCAGAACGTCCTTGACCGCACCGATCT
This sequence comes from Gaiellales bacterium, assembly GCA_038213135.1. GTDB lineage: Bacteria > Actinomycetota > Thermoleophilia > Gaiellales > Gaiellaceae > JBBQTQ01. Next base: position 541 of record JBBQTQ010000123.1, on the reverse strand, counting down.
TCTGGTTCGCGACGAGGATGTACGGGTCCTCGAGAACGGCCTCCATGCGCTCGGCGTCGGTGATCATGTACGGCGAGAGGTAGCCCTTGTCGAACTGCATGCCCTCGGTGAACTCGAGCTCGAGTCCGAAGGTCTGGCCCTCCTCGACGTTGACCACGCCGTCCTTGCCGACCTTCTCGATCGCATCCGCGATCACGTCGCCGATCTCACGCTCACGCGAGGAGATCGTGGCGACCCGGGCGATGTCTTCCTTGCCCGAGATCTCGGTCGACTGCTTCTTCAGGTCCTCGACGACCGACTCGACGGCCTTCTCGATGCCGCGCTTGAGCGACATCGGGTTGGCGCCGGCGGCCACGTTCTTGAGGCCCTCGCGGACAATTGCCTGAGCCAGGACGGTCGCGGTCGTCGTGCCGTCGCCGGCGACGTCGTTCGTCGCTGTGGCGACCTCGCGCACGAGCTGCGCACCCTGGTTCTCGAAGACGTCCTCGAGCTCGATCTCACGAGCGATCGTGACGCCGTCGTTGGTGATCGTCGGCGCGCC
>JBBQTQ010000122.1:0-4620 GCA_038213135.1 Gaiellales bacterium | reverse complement strand
CGCTCTACACGGTCTCCGCGTTCTGGGGCGGCCAGGAGGGTTCGTTGCTGCTCTGGCTCCTCGTGCTGATGGGCTATTCCTGCGCCGCGGTCCTGCTCGACCGCAAGGCCGGCCGCGAGTTGCTCGCCTGGGTCGTTCCGGTACTTGCCGGCATCGGCTCGTTCTTCGCGCTGCTGCTCGTCGCGGTCGCGAGTCCCTTCAACACACAAGCGGCTCCGGCCGACGGGCTCGGCCTGAATCCGAGCCTGCAGAACCCGTACATGGTCGCGCACCCGCCGATGCTCTACCTGGGCTACGTGGGCCTGACGGTGCCGTTCGCCTTCGCGATGGGCGCGCTGCTCTCACGCCGCACCGACGAACGCTGGATCGTCGCGCCCCGCCGCTGGACGCTCGCCGCCTGGGCCTTCCTCGGCGTCGGACAGCTGCTCGGCTCCCACTGGGCCTACGTCGAGGTCGGCTGGGGCGGCTACTACGCCTGGGATCCGGTCGAGAACGCCGCGCTGATGCCCTGGCTCGCGGCGACCGCGTTCCTGCATTCCGTGATGGTGCAGGAGAAGAAGGGGATGCTGAAGCTCTGGAACATGCTGCTCGTGATCATGGCGTTCAGCCTCTCCCTGTTCGGGACGTTCCTGACCCGCTCCGGCGTGATCAATTCGATCCACTCCTTCACGCAGAGCTCGATCGGCCCCTGGTTCCTCGGCTTCATCTTCGTGGTCGTGCTCTCCTCGCTCGCGCTCGTGCTCCGGCGGCTGCCGCTGCTGCGCTCGAAGACGAAGCTCGAGTCGATCGTGTCGCGCGAGGCGACCTTCCTCTACAACAACCTGCTGCTCGTCGCGTTCACGCTGACGATCCTCTGGGGCGTCACCTTCCCGATGCTCTCGCAGGCCATCCGCGGCCAGGGAGTCACGGTCAGCCGGCCCTACTACGACTTCTTCCTCCGCGCCTTCGGACTGCCCCTTCTCCTGCTGATGGGGATCGGACCGCTGATCGCCTGGCGTCGGGCCAGCCTGCGCTCGCTCTGGCGGACGCTGGCCTGGCCGGCGGGAGCTTCGCTCCTCGCCGCGATCGGGCTGCTCGCGGCGGGTGCCGGCTCCTCGGTGCCGGGGATGATCGCGTACACCTTCTCGGCGTTCGTGCTCGCCTCAATTGTGCTGGAGTTCGTGCGCGGCTCCCGCGCTCTGGGCTCGTTCCGGCAGCTCGTCGCGCGTAACCGGCGCCGCTACGGCGGCTACGTGGTGCACGCTGCGATCGTCCTGGTCGCGATCGGCATCGCCGGCTCGAGCGCCTACCAGACCGTTCGCGACGCCACGCTGAAGCCCGGCCAGACGTTGAAGGTCAGCGGGTATACGCTCGTCTACCGGGGCCTGACGAACCGGCAGGCGGGCAACCACAGCGAGCTGCGCGCCCTCTTCGGCATCTATCGCGGCAACACGTACCTCGGCACGAGAGAGCCGGGCAAGAACTTCTACCCGGCCGAGCAGCAGACCTCGACCGAGATGGCGATTCGCAGCGACTGGCTGCGCGCGGAGGACCTGGACATCATCGTCAACGAGGCGCGCGGCAACGAAGTGATCGTGCGGGCGCTCGTGAAGCCGCTGATCAACCTGATCTGGCTCGGTGGCCTCGTCTTCGTCTTCGGCTCGCTGATCGCACTCTGGCCGGACGCGCGGGAGGAGCGACGTCTCGCCGCGCGCTACGGCGCGGTCGAGGCGATCGCCGAGGCCTGATGCTGGCGGCCGGGGTCGTGCTCGGAGCCCTCCTTGCCGCCGCGTGCGTCCTCTTCGTCGCGCGACCCTTCCTGCGCGAGCCGAGGGCCAAGGACGACCGCCTGCTCGAGCCGAGCGCAGCCGCCCGCCGACGACTCGAGCTGGCCGAGGCACGCGACCGCGCGCTCGCCGCGCTGAAGGAGCTCGAGTTCGACCACCGGACGGGGAAGGTCTCCGACGAGGACTACCGCGCTATGGTGGGCCAGCTCAGGCACCGCGCGGCCGAAGCGCTGCGCGCGCTCGAACCCAAGGAGGATTCGCGTGAGCGAGCACCCGTTGGCTAGCTGCCCTCGCTGCGGAGAGCAGCTGCCGGAGCGAGCAGCGTTCTGCCCCGCCTGCGGCCTACAGCTGGCCTCCGACACCGCGGTGATTCCCCAGCCGCGTCACGAGAGCACGCCCTCGCCAGTCGACGTCACGTACGTCTCGCGACTCCCGCCCGAGCTCCAGCGCTCCGCGCAGACAATCGGCCGGACGGCTTCCACGTTGCGCGACCGCTTCCGGGCGACCGCCGGCACGCTCGCCATCCGCAGCGAGGCGAAGCGCCGGGTTGCCGCGCTGCGGGCGCAGTCGGTCGCGCTCGAGTCGGAGAAGAGACAGGCCCTGCTTGCGCTCGGCCATGCTGTTCACCTCGAAGACGACGCGGGGACGGAGACCGCACGCGAGCGCATTCGCACGCTCGACGAGCAACTCGCGGGGAAGGGAGCCGAAATGCAGGCGATTCTCGAGGAGGCAGAGCGCTCGATCGCGCAGAGGCTCGAGGTGCAACCGACCCAGGTCGGCGTGTTGCCGGTTCCGGAGCCCCCGCCGGACCCCGCGCCGCCCGGCGAGCCGCCGACTCCGGCACCCGACTCGTAGCGCGGTTGTTAACGAACTATTGGTCCCGTTTCACGTTGCCCGCGAAGTGGGATCTGAGGCAAGAGGAATCGAAAGGAGGGTCGAGATGGTTGCTCTTCTTCTAGTGCTCTTGCTCGCAGCGGTGCTCTTCGGCATCGGCTTCACGGCGCACCTGCTGTGGATCGTCGCCGCGATCGTTCTCGCCGTGTGGCTGATCGGCTTCGTCGCGCGCAGAGGCGACCGCGCACGCTGGTACTACTGGTAGGCGCGGCTCGTGACGCCTGCTAGGCCAGGCCGAAGGTCTGGCCTAGCAGGTAGATGTTCAGGCCGGAGATTACTGCAGCGACGACGCAAGCGAGTGCTGTCGTCAGGCGCTTGTTGACGAGCCCGCCCATCACCTCCCGCCGGCTCGTGAAGATGACGAGCGGGATCAGCGCGAAGGGGATCCCGAACGAGAGGACGACCTGGCTGACGACCAGCGTCCGCGAGGGATCGGCGCCGATTCCGATCACAACGAACGCCGGCAGCATCGTCACGAGCCGGCGCACCCAGATCGGGATTCGCCGCCGGATGAAGCCCTGCATGACGACCTGGCCGGCGAGGGTGCCCACCGCCGAGCTCGAGAGCCCCGAGGCGAGCAACGCCAGCGCAAAGAGGGCGCTCGCGGCGCCTCCGAGGATCGGGTTCAGAGTGCGGTGCGCACCTTCGAGCGAGCTGACGTTGTGCAGCCCGCTCTTGAAGAACACGCTCGCCGCCATCACGAGCATGGCGATGTTGATCACACCCGCGATCGTCATCGCGATCAGCACGTCGATCCGGGTGTAGCGCAGCAACTTCTTGGCCTGCGCCTCGTCCTCCGGAACGATCCGGTTCTGCATCAACGCCGAGTGCAGGTAGATCACGTGCGGCATCACCGTCGCTCCGATGATCCCGACGGCCAGCACGATCGAGCCGCTGCCCGCGAACTCTGGCACGACCGCGTGGTGGAAGACCGTCCCGAGCGGCGGCTTCGCGAAGAAGAGCTCGGCCACGTAGCAGACGCCGATCACGCCGACGATCGACGCGATCACCGCCTCGAGGGGGCGGAAGCCGAAGCGCTGCAGGCCGAGGATCGCGAAGGCCGCGATGCCCGTCAGCACCGCCGCGGGAAAGAGCGGGACCCCGAGCAGTAGATGGAAGCCGAGCGCGGCGCCGAGAAACTCCGCGAGATCGGTCGCCATCGCGATCGCCTCCGCCTGCACCCACAGGCCGAAGCTGAGGCGACGCGAGAAGCGCTCCCGGCAGACCTCGGGCAGGTTGCGCCCGGTGGCGATCCCGAGCTTCGCCGAGAGCATCTGGATCAGCATCGCCATCAGGTTCGAGGCGACGATCACCCAGACCAGCGTGTAGCCGTACTTCGACCCCCCGGCGATGTTCGTCGCGAAATTGCCCGGGTCGATGTACGCGACGCAGGCGATGAAGGCGGGCCCCAGGAAGGGCAGCAGCTGGAAACGGCGCCGGCCGCGGAGCACGAGCTCGCCCCGTCTCGGCTTGCGAGCGAGCGCATGGCTGCGCGTCGCCATCACGTCCTTAGCTTAACTTAAAAATTAGATACGTCTAATTCGCCGGGCGTGCGACGTGCAGATCCGGCAGCCCGCGATACCGCTCGTCGAGATCGAACCCGTAGCCGACGAAGAACTCGTCCGGAACCGTGAAGCCGACATAGCGGACGGGCAGGTCCTCGACGAGGCGGCGGTACGGCCGATCGAGGAACGTGGCTGCGACGAGCGAGGCGGGCGCGCGGAGCGAGAGCGTCTTCATCAGGTAGTTGAGCGTCAGGCCCGTGTCGATCACGTCGTCGACGAGGACGACGTCGCGGCCGGCGATCGGCAGGTCGATGTCCTTCAGCAGGCGCACGCCGCGCTCGCCGCCGTTGTCCGCGGCGTAGCCGACGAGCTCGAGGAAGTCGAGGTTGTGGTGGATCGGCAGCGCGCGCGAGAGGTCACCGAGGAAGATGAAGCTCGCCTTCAGCAGGCCGATC
>JBBQTQ010000121.1:0-4702 GCA_038213135.1 Gaiellales bacterium | reverse complement strand
ACCTGATGTTCCGCAAGGACCTGCTTGTCCTACGGCGCTCGCCGGGCCTCGTCGCCGTCCTGCTCGCGTACCCGCTGATGATCGCCTTCCTGATCGGCCTCGCCGCGACCTACGCGAACGCGAAGCCCCGGGTCGGGCTCGTGGACGAAGACCACCTGCCGGCCAAGGTCGTTCTCGCCGGCAACACCTTCGGCGTCGACCAGACGATCACCGAGGTCGCGAAGAACGTGAAGCTCGTCCGCATGTCGTCTCAGGAGGCGAAGCGGCAGCTGGCGAGTGGGCGCCTCGTCGCCGTGATCACGATTCCCCAGGGCTTCCTCTTCACCCTCGAGGGGCTCGTGCACAGTCCGACCCTGATCCTCGATACCGGCCAGGGGGGCGTCACCCAGCGCGTCAAGCAGCAGATGCAGGCGCTCGTCTACAACCTGAATCTGCAGCTTCAGCGCGCCTTCATCGCGTCGGACATCAAATATGTGAGCCTGCTGCTGCACGGCGGCAACGGGACAGTGCTCGGGCGGCACTTCGCCGTGATCGGCCTCGACGGGACGCAGCGCTTGCTCGCGACCCTGCCGCCAGGAAAGACGGTCAACGCGATCCGCGACTTCGTCCACGACGCGCGCCTGGCGCTCGGGCTGACGGGGGAGGCGATCCGGGCGACGGCGAATCCGATCCGGCTCGTCGAGCCGCCGGCGCGCGGTCGCACCTGGGTGCTCTCCGCGCAGGTGCAGGCGTACGCGCTCGCGCTGACGATCAGCTTCCTCGCGCTGCTGCTCGCTGCGGGCTCGCTTGCTTCGGAGCGCGACGAGAACGTGATCGGCCGCCTGACGCGCGGGCTCGTCGGCCGCGGCCAGCTCGTCGCGGCGAAGGTGGGGCTCGCCGCAGTGGTCGCCCTCGGGCTCGGCGTGGCGATCTCCCTGGCGTTCGGGATCGCGATCGAGGTCGGGAACGTGACCGGCGGCGAGCCGTGGCAGCGTCTGCCCGTGCTCTTCGTGGGTCTCGTGCTGGCCGGCGGAGCGCTCGGCGCGATCGGGTCCCTGATCGGCGGGCTGGCGCGTGAGTCGCGGGCGGCCTCGCTCGTGGCGATCCTCGTCGTGCTGCCCGTGATCTTCATCGGGCTCGTCCCCCACGAGATCGTGCCGCCCGCGGGGTGGGTCAGCGATGCGTTCCCGTTCGCGCACGCCGTGCGCTTCTTCGGCTCCGCGCTCTACGACACGAGCCCGTGGGCGACGCTCGGGCGGGAGGCTGCGTGGCTCGTCGGCCTGGGCCTCGGCTTCGGAGCTCTTGCGCGCCTCGCCGCCCGGCGGCTCGCCGGCTAGACCGTTTCCGCGGCCCGCCGCGCGGGCAAGCCCTCCGGATGGTGAAGCCCGCCCGCAGCCGGTCCAAGAAGCTTCGTCCCAGACAGAGGCACGGCTTTCTGCGCCGGTCGCGCACGCGTTCGACGAGCACAACCTGCTGACCTACGCCGCGGCGATCTCCTTCCAGGGCCTCGTCGCGCTGATTCCGCTCTCGCTGTTCGGCCTCGCGCTGCTCGGAGAGACGGGCAACCAGGATCTCTGGAACAACCACGTGGCGCCGGCGATCGGCGGACGCGTGACGCCAGCGGTGTATGTCGCAATCGACGACACTGCGAACCGGGTCATGTCCCACGCGTCGGGCGGATTGATCCTCTTCGCCTCGCTCCTCTCGCTCTGGTACCTGACCGCTGCGATGCGAGCGGTCACCGAGGCGCTGAACCGGATCCACGACGTCGGCGACGACGAGCGGCCGTGGTGGTACAGGCTCGGGGTCTCGGTCGGGCTCGGCGCCGTGGCCGGTGCGGGGATCGTCGGCGCTTCGCTGCTGGCGATCGGCGGGCCGCACTGGTTCGGCTTCGGAGTCGTCCGCTGGCTCGGCGCGCTCACGCTCCTCGGGCTCGTGATCGGGCTGGTTGTTCGCTTCGCGCCGGCGGAGAAGCCGAGGGCGCGCTGGGCGAGCGTCGGCGCGATCTTCGTTGTCGTCGCCTGGATCGTCGCCTCGTTGCTCTTCCGGGTCTGGGTGACGGACGTCGCGAATTTCAGGACACCGGTCGGAACGCTCGCCGCGCTGCTCGTCGTGACAAGCTACGTCTTCGTCTCGGCGATCGTGTTCCTCGTCGGCGTGCAGATCGACGAGCTGCTGCGCAAGAGCTCGGGCGGGGAGGCGCAGGGCGCGCTTGAGCTCGTCTGGGAGGCGATCCGCCGCTAGAACCCGAGCAGATCGCGGAGGAAGCCGAGCTCGTCGGCCGCGTTGCTGCCCTCCTTGGTCGCGTCGATTACGAGCTGCTCCCTCGACTCGCCGAGCTGGCACGCGAGCTCGTCGATCGCGTCGAGCACGACCTGCTGGACGAACCCGGGCGGCTGGGCCGTCTTCCGGTCGGCGCAGGGAGGCAGGATCCGCGGCCGCTCGCCGTAGGCGAGCGCACCGCCCGCCAGCTCGCCGCCGGCGAGGGCCGCGAGGGCTACCCCGGAAGCTAGTAACACAGTGTTACTAGCTCGGAACCGCTTTCGGGGCGCTGGGGCAGGAGTTAGTGACACTGTGTCACTTTGTTTCTTGAGCCCTCCGAGAGCGAAGGCGAGCGGCAGGAGCGCGGCTAGCGCGAAGAGTGCGGCGACGAGGAACGAGCTGCGGAAGGCACGGGCGACGCCGTCCTTCACTACGCCGTCTAGGTGGCGGCCGAGCCGCGCGACCTGTTGCCGCTCGTGGCGCAGCTGCCGCGTGAAGTCAGGCAGGCCGTGGCTCGACGGGTCGGTCAGCGCCGGCGCGAGCTTGATCGCGAGGTTGATCTTCTCCGTCGCTCCGAGCGGTGCATCGAGCACGACCGAGGTCACGCGCAGGCGGGTCAGGTCGGCCCCGCGACTTAGGTCGGCTGTCAGCAGTGGCGTCAGCACGACGAGTCCGACCACGAGGCCCGCGTGGCGGAGGAAGCTCGCGAACGACGCGCCGCCAGCCCCGAGCGCGACCTCCGTCAGGCGGCCGGCGGCGAGCCCGATCCCGGCTCCCGCGAGCGCGAGAGCGAGCGCCGCGAGCGCGAGGCTCCGGCTCGGCAAGAGCGCCAGGCCGAGCAGCCCGGCGACGACGAGCAGGATCCCGGCGGCGCCCGCCGGCCGGGCAGCGAGGCGCCGGCCCGCGAGTTGGGCCACCAAAGTCCCGACCGGAACCGCGCTGACGACCGCCGCGGCCGCAGCGGGTCGCAGGCCCCAGACGTCGATTAGCAGCACGACCGCCAGGAAGAGCAGCGCCACCAACGCCGCAGAGAGGAGCGCCAGCGCCGCGTTCGCCGCGAGCGCGGGGAGCCTCCGGCCGCGGGGCTCCTCGACGTGCTCTGCTTCGAGCCGCCCCATCACCGCGAGCAGCGCCAGCGCGGCCAGCGGCGCCTGAGCGAAGAAGATCGAGCGCCAGTCGAGGTACTGGGTCAGGAGCCCGCCCGCCGCCGGCCCGATCGCGGCACCGATGAGTCCCGCCCCGGCCCAGAGGGCGCCCGCGCGCCGCGGCGCCACCGCACGCACGAGCGGCAGCGACGAGCCCAGCAGCAACGCACCGCCGAGCCCCTGCAGAACCCTGAATCCGACGAGTGGCCAGAGATCCCACGCAGCGCCGCACAGGACGCAGCCGACGAGGAACAGTCCGAGCCCCACCCGCGCCAGCACGACCGGGCTCCGCCGCCGCGCGAACACGAGCAGCCCAACAGACGCAACGGCGACCGCGACGTTGTAGGCCGTCACGATCCGGCTCACCGACTCAATCGAGGTGTGCCAGCGGAAGAGCAGATCCGGCAGCGCCAGCACGACGATCGACGAGTCCGCGAAGGCCACGGCCACCGCCGCCAGCACCGCGACGAGAACGAACAGACGCCGAACGCGGCCCGAGCTCACCCGCGTAGCTTGACGGGGCGTACTCTTTGCGGCGGTGTCCTCGTTCCCCGTCACCCGGCTCCGCCGGCTGCGCCGCACCGGCGCGCTGCGCGATCTGACCCGCGAGTCACGGCTCGACCTCGCCGACTTCGTCCAGCCGCTCTTCGTCGGGCCGGATACGAAGCGCAACGACGCGTTGCCGCCGCTCGGGCGCTTCTCGGTCGACGATCTCGTCCGCGAGGGCGAGGAGCTCGTCCGGCTCGGCGTGAACGCGGTCATCCTCTTCGGGATCCCCGACGACAAGGACGAGGAGGGCTCGGGCGCCTGGGACGATGACGGCGTCATCCAGCGCGCGCTGCGTGCGCTGCGCGAGCGCTTCCCCGAGCTGCTCCTGTTCACCGACGTCTGTATCTGCGAGTACACCTCGCACGGCCATTGCGGCGTCATCCGCGACGGTGGCGTCGACAACGACGCCTCGCTCGAGCTGCTCGCACGCACCGCGGTCAGCCACGCCGAGGCCGGTGCGGATGCCGTCTGCCCGAGCGACATGATGGACGGCCGCGTCGGCGCGATCCGTGAGGCGCTCGACGATGCAAGCCTGGAGCAGACGCCGATCGTGGCCTACTCCGCGAAGTACGCCTCCGCCTTCTACGGCCCGTTCCGGGAGGCCGCCGAGTCGACGCCCTCGTTTGGCGACCGGCGCGGCGGATCGAGGTGAGCGTCTCGAGCACCGCGGTGCGCTCGTCCAGATATCCAGCGGCGGCGGCCGCCTTGAGCATCGAGTATTCGCCGGAGACGTTGAACGCGGCCAACGGCATCGCCGTGGCGTCCTT
>JBBQTQ010000120.1:0-4732 GCA_038213135.1 Gaiellales bacterium | reverse complement strand
TCAACGACGACCACAACACCTTCGACGGCGTGGCCGCGGCGCTTTCGAACGTGATCGGGATCTCGTTCCCCGAGGGCATGGCGTTCGCAAACCGGATCCACAACCGCGGCCAGGCGGTCGTCTGGTCGGGCCACCGCGAGGTCGCCGAGCACTACTGGAAGGGGCTCGAGGGCCGCGGACTGACGATGGCGCCGCTCGAGCGATGAGATCCCGAGGTAACTAGACGGTGCTGTGCGAGGCAGGCGCCCGGCGCCGCAGGGTGGCCCGGCTCTCGGTGCCCGCGAGCAGTCGCTTGATGTTGGCGTGGTGCAGGAAGAGGACACCGGCCGCGGCCGCACCGCCGAAGGCGATCACCGGCCACGGATAGCCGATCCCCCACGCGACGAGCGGCAGCGACGAGGCGGCAGCCATCGAGGCAACCGAGGCGTACCGCGTCACGAGGAAGACAAGAATCCAGCAAGCCGCCCCGATCCCGCCCACCACCGGCGCAACGCCGAGGAACGCACCTCCCGTCGTCGCGACGATCTTGCCGCCCCGGTCGAACTTGAGGAAGAGCGGCCGCCAGTGCCCGACCATCGCCGCCCCACCGGCGAGCACGCCGGCGCCGTGCGAATGGATCTGGGTCGCAGTCAGGGCCGGTCCGAAGCCCTTCAGCGTGTCGAGGAACATCACCGGCAGCCCGAACTTCTTGCCGTACGTCCGCCAGACGTTCGTCGCGCCGATGTTGCCGCTGCCGACCTTCCGGATGTCGACGCCCTTCGTCAGCCGGACGAGCCAGTACCCGAAGGGACAGCTGCCGGCCAGGTAGCCGGCGACGATCAGGGCCGCGAGGGTTACGGGCGGATGCCGTACCCCGAGACCCAGCCGTTCACGACTCCCCAGTCCAGGTTGTTGAAGAACGCGTCGATGTAGGAGCCGCGGTCGGTCTGGTAGTCGAGGAAGTAGGCGTGCTCGTAGGTGTCGAGCGCGACGAGCGGCGTCGCGTTCCAGATCGGAAAGCTGTTCTGAGCGTCGCCGATGTAGTTGAAGAGGCGGCCCTCGTCCCAGTCGTAGGCCGTCCACGCCCAGCCGCGACCGGCCATGCCCGTCGCCTTCAGGTCGGTTCGCCAGGCCTCGACCGAGCCGAAGTCGCGCCGGACCAGCTCACCGACCGTGCCGTCCGGGTCGCCGCCGTGGCCGCCGAGGTGCTCGAAGTAGAGCTCGTGGTTCTTGATGCCGCCGATCGCGAAGCTGAGGTCGACCTTGAGCGCCCGCAGGTCAGAGTAGACCTGGTTCGCCGTGGACAGGTCGATCTCGGCCAGCCGGCCGAGGATCTCGTTCCGCTTGTTCACGTAGCCCTGGTAGAGCTTGTAGTGCGCCTCGACGGTCGCGCGCGAGATCCCGTCCAGCTCGTAGAGCGCGGGCTTCAGCGGCCGGGCGACGATCTCCTCGTGGTTGAAGGCCAGCGTGGCCATGTGTCGGTCGTCCTCCTCTCGAACGGCGAAAGCCGGGGCAGCATACTTGTGATCCGTGCCCGAAAAACCGCCAGCGCCGCAGCCCCGTACCACTCGTCAGGGAATGGAAGTCGCGCTCGATCGTGGCATCGCCTTGCCCGGTGCGCGCAGAGCGGACACGATCCCGGCGGTGGAGCCGAAGGACCCGACAGACCAGGAGCTATTGGTGCGCGTCGCGCAGGGAGACAGAGAGGCGTTCGAGGTGCTGTACGGCCGCTTTGCCCGGCCGGTCTTGGGGCTTGCGTTGCGCCGCCTCGGCGACCGGGGCCGCGCCGAGGACGCGGTGCAGGAGACCTTCGCTTCGGTCTGGCGCTCGGCGGCGAGCTACAAGCCGGAGCGCGGGCCGGGGGCGCCCTGGCTCTACGCGGTGGCCCGGAACGCGATCTCCGATCGGGGGCGTGCGCGGCACGAGCCTCCCGCCGAAGCGCCCGACGAGCCGGCGCTCGACGCAGGCCCGGACGAGCGCGCCGAGCAGGACTGGCTCTCGTGGCGGGTGCACCGCGCGCTCGCCGACCTGCCCGAGCGCGAGCGCTCGCTGATCGAGCTCGCCTACTGGAGCGAGCTCTCACAGAGCGAGATCGCCGAGAGGCTCTCGATCCCGCTCGGGACGGTCAAGACCCGGACGCGGAGCGCGCTCGCTCATCTCGCAGATGCTCTCGGAGAGGAGCTCGGGTGAGCCCGGATCTCCATGAGCTGATCGGCGAGGAGGGTGACGAGCGGCTGCGCCGCGTTCACGATGCCCTGGTCGCCGCGGGCCCGGCGCCGGAGCTCCCTCTGGGGCTGGCGAGCGCGCCCGCGCCACCGGCGCGCGTGATCCCGCTCCGGCGGCGGCGCTTCGAGACCGCACTCGCAGCTGCCGCGGCGGCGGTCGCAGTCGCGTTCGGGGTCGGCTACCTCGTCGGCAATCAAGGAACCGGCTTCCAGTCCCGCTTCCCGGTAACGATGCACGGCATCGGCGAGGCGAAGAGCGCCAGCGCGAAGATCGAGATCGGCGGCCTCGACGCCCAGGGCAACTGGCCGCTCCTCTTCACCGTCCACGGCCTGAAAGCCGCGCCGAAGGGCGGCTGGTACGAGCTCTACCTGACGCAGAGGGGCAAGCTCGTTGCCTCCTGCGGCCCGTTCAACGCCGGCCAGGGCAAGACGGTCGTCCACATGAACGTCCCGTTCCACCTGAACGAGTACGACGGCTGGGTCGTGATCGCCCACGTGCCTGGGCAAAAGCACGTCCCCGTGCTACTGACCACTTAACCGAGGAGGTGGTGTGAGGGACAGGCCTCAAGAGGCCTGTCCCTCGGTCTCAGCTAACCCACGGCGTTAGGGCGCGGTTCGTCCGTTCGCGAGGAACGCGTCGTACGTGATGGGCATCGCCTCGGCGAAGAAGCGCTCGCAGGCCTCCGCGTAGCGGCGGATCTCGCGCTGGGCGGCCTCGGCGGCGCGGAGCGAAAGGAAGTTCATCAGCGCCCGCGCGTTGACCGTCCAGTAGAACTCGGTGTAGGCGCCGACCGGCATCACGCAGCGCGCCAGCTCGCGCGCGACGCCTAGCTCGACGAGCCGCTCGTACGCGGCGAACGCGGCCGCGTAGACGGCTGCCAACTCCTCGCGCGTCTGCGCGGCGATCTCGTCCGAGACCGGCTCGAACGAGTAGGCGCCGGGCTTGCCGATCTGCGTCCGCACGTCCTCGGGCGCGGGCACGTAGAAGTCGTCGGTCGCCTTCGCGTAGCGCATCGAGAACTCGTTGAACGAGCCGATGCGGTGCCGGAACCACTCGCGCGCGACGAAGATCGGGCAGCGGATGTGGAAGCGGAACGCGTTGTGCTCGAACGGCGTCCCGTGGCGGTCGCGCATCAGGAAGCGGATCAGGCCCGCGTCCGAGTCGTCCATCTCGGTCTTGCGCCGTGCGAACGAGACGCGGGCGCCGTTCACGACCGAGAGGTCGCTCGCCATCGCCTCGTCGAGCCGCACGAAGCCGTGGTCGAGGACGGGAATCGCGTTCTCCGTTATCACTTCGGACATGACCACCGCGGAGACTGTACCGAGGGCACATGTCGGCACCTCCGGCTGGTCCTATCCGAGCTGGCGGCCCGGCTTCTACCCCGCCGGAACCAAGCCGGAAGAGTTCCTCGCGTACTACGCCTCGCGCTTCTCGACCGTCGAGCTCAACACGACCGGCTACCGCCTACCCGCCGAGGAGATGTTCCACCGCTGGGCCTCGGCCGTGCCCGACGGCTTCGAGTTCGCGCCGAAGCTGAACGGCTACGCGAACACTCCCGTCGGCACCTTCTGCGAGCGGGTCGCGCTGCTCGGCGACCGTCTAGGGCCGATTCGCGTCGACGTGAAGTCCGCTCGCGACGAGGGTCTGCTCGTCCTTCTGGCCGGCTCACTTCCCGACGGCTTGCGCGTCGCCTGGGACCTGAAGCACGAGTCCTGGGCCGGCGCCGAGCTCCCGGCCGGCACGGTCGCCGTCAACGACCTCGAGCGGCCGGCGCCCTTCCGCTATGTGCGCCTGCGCGAGCCGCCGTACTCCGAGGAGAAGCTGCGCGGCTTGGCCGACCGCCTCCACGACCTGCCCGAGCCCACCTTCGTCTACTTCAGGCACGAAGACGAGCCGACCGCGCCTGCCTACGCGCAAGCGATCAACGACCTGCTCTACGCGTGAATGTGCAGGTTGATCCCGAGCAGGATCAGCGGCCAGAGCAGGATCGCCAGTACAGCCGAGCCGAACGTGCTTAGGGAGTCGATGTTCGCGAAGTAGTGATGCGTCGCCGCGACGGCCACGCCCACGACGAGGTAGACGAGTCCGAGAAGGCTGATTCTGGAGCGTGCGATTGCCATGTTCAGGTCCTGCTCCGCCGACCCCGGGGCGAAACCGAATCCGCGTAAAGAGTTCGTTAGAAGCGTGCGGCCGCGCCGAGATGCCGCTCGTGGGCGCCGCTCGAGAGGATCTGCGAGATCTGCTCGACCGTGTAGGCGAGCTCGTCGTCGGTGTTGAAGTAGTGCGGACCGATGCGCAGGCCGGTCTCGGGGCGGAAGTCGCAGAGGATCCCGCGGTCGGCCAGCTCCTTGTGGACACCCTCGAAGCCCGGCACTTTGACCGTCACCGTGCCGCCGCGGCGCGCCGGGTCGAGCGGGCTCGTCACCTCGTAGCCCTGCCCGCGGAGCAGGTCGGTCAGCAGCTGGGTCTGGCGCACGGAGTTCTGCCGGATCGAGTCGGTACCGATCTCCTCGATCAGGTCGTAGCC
>JBBQTQ010000119.1:0-4851 GCA_038213135.1 Gaiellales bacterium | reverse complement strand
CCGGATACTCGGCGGGCGGTGCGAGCCCTGGCCGGTCGGGATCGGCGCTCGAAGCGTCGGCGGCGGCTCCTGCCCGTTGCGCCAGCTCGTCGAGCGAGTCGAGCCGGTTCGTCCGCGCGACGCCGATCGCGCCGTCGCGGTGGACGGCGAGCTCGACGATCGTGTCCTCGATCAGCGTCGGCTGGTGCACCTCCGAGGCAGCGAAGCGGGCGAGGCCCGAGCGCTCGGAGTGGACCATGACCTCCGCCTCGTCGCCGGCGGCGACAGCGAGCGCCTGCTCGGCGATCTCGAGCGCCTTCACTGAGTGACGCCGACCTGGACGTTCCGGAAGCGGGCCGGCGAGGCGCCGTGCGAGACGTGGGCGATCTGCCCCGGCTGTCCCTTGCCGCAGTTCGTCAGGCCGAAGAGCTGCCACTCGTCAGGCCCGGCGACGCCGTCGAGCGAGGCCCAGAACTGCGGTGTCAGTCCCGTGTAGGTCGGGTCGCGCACCATCGCGCCGAGCTTGCCGTCCTTGATCTTCCAGCCGATCTGCGTCCCGAACTGGAAGTTCAGGCGCTTGTCGTCGATCGACCAGCTCTTGTTCGTCTCGAGATAGAGTCCCTCGTCCACGCCTGCGATCAGCTCCTCCAGCGACCCCTCGCCAGGCTCGAGGTGCAGGTTGGTGATCCGGACGAGCGGCATCCGAGCCCAGCTCTCGGCGCGCATCGAGCCACCGGCACCGGCTCCGAGCTTGGCGGCGGTCTCGCGGGAGGTGAGGAACCCGCGCAGGATCCCGGCCTCGACGATCGCCTCGCGGCGCGCGGGCACCCCTTCGTCGTCGAAGCCGAACGAGCCGAGCCCGCGCGGAGTCGTCGGATCGGCGCTGATGTTCATCAGCTCCGAGCCGTAGCGCGTGCCGAGGTCAGTCGACTTCAGGAAGCTCGTACCCGCGTAGGCCGCCTCCCACCCGTAGACCCGGTCGAGCTCGGTCGGGTGACCCACCGACTCGTGCACCTGCAGCGCCACCTGCTCCGAGTCGATCACGATCGTCGTCGTGCTGGCCGGGCACTCCTCCGCCCTGAGCAGGGCCGCCGCCTGCTCGGCGATCCGCGGCGCCTCCCGCTCGAGGGCCAGCTCCTCGACGTACTCCCAGCCGGCCTGCGCGCTCGAGCCGAACGGTGTCGGGTAGCTGCGCGTCTGGAAGAGCCCCTCGCCGACGGCGATCGCATCGACATGCGCGCCGCACTCCAGAAACTCCTGGTCGATCTCGGCTCCTTCCGAGGAGACGAAGACGCGCCGCTCGCGCAGTGCGCGGGTGGCCGCTTGCGTGATCTTGACGTCCGCGTGCTTCAGCGCCTGCTCGTTGCGCAAGCAGAAGGCGACCTTGTCCTCGAGCGAGACCTCGAACGGATCGCGCACGAAGGGCGTGCGGAACTCGCCGCGCACGGCCTCGACCGGCAGGAGTTCGCGGCCGGCGCTGCCGCCCGCAGCCCGCGCGAAGCCGCAGGCCCGCTCGGCGATCGCGCGCGACTCCGCGAGGTCGCGCCCGCACGCGAAGCCCCACGCACCGCCGACGAGCACCCGGACGCCGAGGCCCTCGGTCTCGTCGTCTGTCAGCGTCGCCACCTGGCCGTTCTTCGTCGCCACCTGCTGCGAGCGCCGGGCGACGACCCGGGCGTCTGCGTAGGCAGCGCCTGCTTGTAGCGCGGCTTCGACGGCAGCTGAACACACGTCCCGCAAACGCCGGACCCTACCGGCGACCGCCGGAGGCCGATTCACTCGGCCGCAGGCACGACGCGAAAAACGCGTCTAACTGGTGGGAAGGGGGTTCGTGGGGGAAACCGGCTGTTTCCCCCACGTCATGCGCTGGAGAGGACTTGAACCTCCACGGCCCGAAGGCCACAAGGCCCTCAACCTTGCGCGTCTACCAATTCCGCCACCAGCGCAGGAGACGCGCCATTGTAGCCGCGCTCGCTCGGATCACTGCTGGTCTTTCACCCAGGCCGCGACGAGGCCGCGGTAGTGAGCGGTCATCGCCTCCTGCTCGTGCGCCGGGAAGGTCGAGGCGACCGTGTCGACGAGGACGCGGTCGAGCGCGGGGCTCTCGAAGTACTCGACCGTGAGCTCGTCGATCCGCCCGCACGCGTTCGCGCAGAACTCCGCGTACTCGTCCGCCTGGAAGTGCTCGTCCGCGAGCCGCCGGTACTCGCGCAGCTTCCCGCGGTAGTCGAGGTCCTCCCGGTCGGCGATCTCGAAGTAGCGCCGCGCGTCGAGGTCGATCCGCATCTGACGCCCGGTCGCCACGCAGAAGACGCACCACTTCACGAGCGTCCGGATCGCCCACGGGAAGTAGTAGTGGAGCGAGATCAGCGAGACGTCAGGCGAGGCGTTCGCGTAGTCGATCGGTGAGACCTGGCCGTCCTTGACGATCGTCTCGCAGGAGTTGAACTCCCAGCGGAAGAAGGCGTTGACGAGCTTCGCGATCGAGACGACCTCCTCGCCCGCCTCCGCGTCCAGGAAGTCGTGCGCGACCTGGTAGCGGTCGTGCATCGGGCGGTGCGGCTCGAACTGCATGACCATCGTCTCGGCCCCGATCGAGAGCGAGCGCGCGAAGACGTCGAAGCCCTCCAAGGAGCTCTGCAGGTGCATCAGCGTCCGCCCGGACTCGTCGTAGCGGCGGCGCAGCTCGGCGGCGTCGGCGATCCGCGTCACGCCGCGCCACTGGCCGCCGTCGAAGGGCTTCATGTAGAGCGGGTAGCCGATCTCCGCCGCGATCTGCTCGAGGTCGAACGGGAGGTTGTACTTCCGCGCCATGTACGAGAAGCGCTCGTTCTCGGGCGGCTGCTTGTGCGGGATCAGCCACGTCTCGGGGATGTGCAGCCCGAGCCGCATCATCGCGCAGTACGCCGAGTGCTTCTCCATCGCCTGGAAGGTGAACGGGTTGTTCAGGAGGTAGACGTCGTCCATCAGCGCGACCTTCTTCAGCCACTCGCGCGGGACGAAGTACCACCAGGCGAGGCGGTCGACGACGAGCGAGTAGCGCGGCTTCGCCCGCAGCGCGAACGGCTCGATCGTGATCCGCTCGGTGCGAACCTCGTGCTTGGCGCCCTTGTACGAGACGGGCCCGAGCCGCTCGATCAGCGTCTCGAAGGCGACGGGCCAGTCCTCCTCGGTGCCGAGCAGCAGGCCAATCGGATGCTCGTTCACGCGAACCTCTCGATCAGCTCGGGCAGGTGGGGATCGAGCGACTCGCGCCAGTTCTCCCAGTCGTGGCCGCCGTGATTCTCGATCAGACGGACCTCATACCCCTGGGAGGCGAGTACGTCACGCATGGCGCGGTTGTTGGCGAGGTTCTCCTCGCGGCCGCAGGTCATCGTCACCGGGATCGGGTTCGCGCCTTCGCCTCGCGCGACCGAGCGCATGAAGCGCTCGATCCTCTGGAACCGGGGGAACCGCTCCTCCTGCGGGTCGGTCCGGCGGCGGAAGAAGCTGCCGGACTGGAGAAAGAGCGCGTCGAAGCGGCCCTCGGTGCGGTGGGCGTGCAGCAGCGCCAGCGCGCCCAGGCTCGTGCCGAGCCCGACCCTCGGTGCCTCCGGGAGCGTCGCAACGAGCTCTCGCGCAAAGCGGGCCGATGCGGAGTACTCCTCGTTACGGTGCCTCGGCCCGTGCAACACGAGCCGGAGAGGCGGTGCCTTGCGCAGGACGCGGAGCAGGCCGGCCCGCGACAGGTACTCGGGCCCGTCGAGGACGATCAGCGCCGGCTCCATCGCGGCATCTTCACCCTTGACTCCGTCCGCAGCCCTCGCTACCGTGACCGAACACATGTTCGCTGAAGGAGGCGCAGCCATGCTCACGGCCAGACAGCAGGAGATCTGGAACTTCCTCGTCGAGTACGTCGACGCGCACGGCTATCCGCCCACGGTGCGGGAGATCGGCGAGAAGGTCGGCCTTGCGTCGCCCTCCACGGTGCACGCGCACCTCGCGAACCTCGAGCGTGCCGGGCTCCTCAAGCGCGACCCCACCAAGCCGCGCGCCCTCGAGCTCACCGGGCGGGCCCGCCAGGCGGCGCCCGCCCGCGCCGAGGCGCAGGTTCACCAGCTGCCGCTGCTCGGCCAGGTCGCTGCGGGTGGCCCCCTGCTCGCCGAGGAGAACGTCGAGGACTACCTGGCGGTGCCTGAGCCGCTGTCCCGTGGCGGCGACGAGTACCTCCTGCGCATCAAGGGCGACTCGATGACCGGCGCCGGCATCCTCGAAGGCGACTACGTCGTCGTCCGCCACCAAAGCGAGGCGCGCGACGGCGAGATCGTCGTGGCGCTCGTCGGCGACGACGAGTCCGCCGACGAGGCGACGGTCAAGCGGTACTTCCGCGAGAACGGCCGCATCCGCCTGCAGGCCGAGAACCCCGACTACGACCCGATCTACGCGCAGCACGTCAAGGTGCTCGGCAAGGTGATCGGCGTCTTCCGCCGGCTATGAGCGTCGTCTCTCTCAACCGGACGCTCGACCAGGAGCTCGTCGCGCTGCTCCGTGGCGCGAGCCTGGAGTGCCTCGTCTGCGGCGAGTTCGTGATGAAGACCGCAGCGGGCCTCTTCTGCCCCGAATGCGGAACGGCTCTCGGCGACGAAGGAGCCGCCGTGGCCGAGCTAGACTTTCCCGTGCAGGCCGGGTGACCGCGGGCTCGCGCCCGAGGAAAGTCCGGACACCGAAGGGCAGGACGCTGGGGAAATCCCAGACGGCGAAAGCCGATGGAAAGTGGCACAGAAAGGAGACCGCCACCGGCGAATCGTGAATCTCCGGAGACGCCGGTGGTAAGGGTGAAACGGTGGGGTAAGAGCCCACCAGCGCCGTGGCGACACGGTGGCTAGCCAAACC
>JBBQTQ010000118.1:0-5085 GCA_038213135.1 Gaiellales bacterium | reverse complement strand
GTCCTGCGCGCCGCCGGCTAGCCTCCCTTGCCAGCGGCGCCCCAGGGACGTGAGGTTGATGGAGCACTGCGTTCGTCACCGTTCCGCCTCCGCAAGGGTAATCGCCGTCTCGAGTGCCGCGAGCTTGCGCAGGCACTCGTCGTGCTCGGCCGCGGGCTCGGAGTCGGCCACGATCCCGGCGCCGGCCTGTAGGTAGGCGACGCCGTCCCGCAGAACGATCGTCCGGATCGCGATGCAGGTGTCGAGGTCGCCGCCCGGCAGCGCGTAGCCGACGGCTCCCGCGTACGGGCCGCGCCGGTACGCCTCGAGCTCCGAGATGATCTGCATTGCCCGCACCTTTGGCGCGCCCGAGACGGTGCCGGCCGGGAAGCACGCGCGCAGCAGGTCGAACGAGCTCGCGTCGTCGCGCAGCTCGCCGACGACCTCCGAGACGAGATGGGTGACGTGCGAGTACCGCTCCGGCTGCATCAGCCGCTCGACCTTCACGCTCCCCGGCTTGCACACCCGCGAGAGGTCGTTGCGGCCGAGGTCGACGAGCATGACGTGCTCGGCGCGGTCCTTCTCGGAGGCCAGCAGCCGCTCTACGTCGCCGTCGCGGACACCGCTCGTGCCCGCGATCGGGTTCAGGCTCGCGCGGCGACCCTCGGCTTTCACGAGGGTCTCCGGCGAGGAGCCGATCAGCGCGACGCCCTCGAACTCGAGCAGGAAGAGGTACGGCGACGGATTGACGCGCCGGAGCGTCCGGTAGAGATCGATCGCGCTCGCCGAGGTGGGCCGCTCGGCTCGCTGCGAAAGGACGATCTGGAAGGCATCGCCTGCCCGGATGTGCTCCTTGATCCGCCGCACGCCGCGCTCGTAGTCGAGCTTCGCCGGGAGCCGCTTCGTCGCGCCCGATTCGCCGGTGCCCTTCGGCAGCGGGACGTGCCCCAGCTCGAGCCGTTCGTGCAACTCGGCGGTGTTGCCGCACAGCACCTCGGCCATCCCGCGGGCGTGATCGAAACGGACGAGCGTCTCGGCGACGACGAAGCGGCTCTCAGGCAGGTCCGGGCCGGCCGCCGGTAGCTCCACCGAGCGCTCGAGCTTGGCGATGTGGTCGTAGGAGAGGTAGCCGACGACCGGCGCGTCGTGGCCCTCGGCCTCCTCGAACGGCACGACGTTCGAGCCGTAGCCGACCCACGAGTAGCGGCCGAGGCGGCCCTGCTCCACCGATTCGAGCAGGAAGCTCGCCTTCCCGGATTCGCGCAGCCTGATGTACGCCCCGAGCGGGGTGATCAGGTCGGTGGGGATGACGGTCGTGAAGTTCATTCGGCAAACAAAAAGACCCTCCGGCTGGAAGGTCTCGGGCGGAACGGGATTCGGCTTGAGATCAGACCAGGCTCCCGCCCCGCTCGTGGCGCCAAGCCCAGGCCAAGCTGCGGGACGAAAGAGTCATCTTCGACTCAGCGTAGGCGCGCGCTCCGGGAACGTCAAGCGAAACCGGCTGCCGCCGCCCTCGGCACGCTCGGCGGTCGCGGTCGCTCCGTGCTGCTCGGCGACGCGGCGGACGATCGCGAGCCCGAGGCCGGAGCCGGGGAGGCCGCGCGCGGCCGGGGCACGGTAGAACCGGTCGAAGACGTGGGGCAGGTCTGCCTCGTCGATGCCCGGGCCGTGGTCGCGGACGACCAGCTCTCGTCCGCGCACGGAGACCTCGACCACGCCTTCTGGCGGGCTCCACTTCGCCGCGTTGTCGAGCAGGTTCGCGGCCGCGCGGTCGATCCGCGCCGCATCGCCTTCGACGACGGACGGCTCGCGCTCGAGCTCGAGCTCGAAGCGGACGCTCGCCGAGTTGCGCCGCGCGCGCTCGACCGCGGCCTGGACGACCTCGTCCAGCCGCACCGGCTCGCGCGCCGGTTGCGCCTCGCCGTCCCGGGCCAGCTCGGCGACGTCGGCGACGAGGAGGGTCAGCTCCTCGAGCTGGACGACGACGTCGTGGAGCAGGCGCCGGCGGTCATCCTCGGGCAGGCCGTTGCCCTCTCGAGTCATGACCTCGATGTTCGTGCGCAGGCTCGTCAGCGGCGTCCGCAGCTCGTGCGAGGCGTCGGCGACGAGCCGCTGCTGGGCGCCGAGCGAGTCCTCGAGCGCGGCGAGCATCGTGTTGAAGCTGCCGGCGAGCGCCGCGAGCTCACCGCCGCCACCGCCCTCGACGCGTCGGCTCAGGTCACGCGTTCTCGCGACATGCGCGGCGGCGTCGCGGAGGCGCCGAACCGGCCCGAGCGCGGTCCGCGCGACGCCCGCGCCGAGCAGGGCGGCGAGCGCGACGCCGCCGATTCCGACGAGCAGGAGGACGAGCCCGAGCCGGTGCAGGGTGCGGTCGACCTCGTCGAGCGGGCGTGCGACCTCGATCGCCAGCCCGGCTCGTAGCGGCGCCGTCAGCACGCGGAGGTGCACTCCCTCGACGCGCGCGTCCGCAAAGAACGCGCCGCGGCTTCCGGCTGCGACCTCGAGCACCTGCTGACTGGTCGGCAGCTGCACGGCGCCGGGCAGCGCGACGATCCGGCCGTCCGCGCCGACGAGCTGCCCCAGCCCGCCCGCGCCTCCGAACGGCGGCGGCGGCAGCAGCGGGCCAAGGCCCAGCCCCGGGCCGCGGTGGCCCTCGGCGTGCGCCGCGCGATCGCGCAACGACCGGTCGACCTCTCCCCGGAGGTCGCTGCGTGCGATCAGGTACGCACCGAGGCAGGCCCCCGCCACCGAGACGGCGACCGCGGCAGCAGCGGCGATCGTGAGTCGTGCCCTGAGGCTCATTGCTCGCGCAAGGCGTAACCGACCCCGCGCACGGTGTGGATCAGCCGCGGCTCGCCGCCCGCCTCGGTCTTGCGTCGCAGGTAGCCGATGTAGACGTCGAGCGAGTTCGACATCGGGCCGAAGTCGTAGCCCCAGACGCGTTCGAAGATCAGCGAGCGCGTCAGCACCTGGCGCGGGTTGCGCAGGAACAGCTCCAGGAGGTGGAACTCGGTGCGGGTCAGCTCTATGCGCCGCTCGCCGCGCAGGACCTCGTGCGTGCCCGTGTCGAGCGAGAGATCGGCGAAGCGAAGGACGCCCGCACCGTCCGCTCCCGTCCGGCGCAGCAGCGCCCGCAGGCGGGCGAGCAGCTCCTCGAGCGCGAACGGCTTGACGAGGTAGTCGTCGGCGCCCGCGTCGAGCCCGGCCACGCGATCGGAGACTCCCTCGCGCGCGGTCAGCATCAGCACGGGCACCGAGCTGCCGCGCCGCCGCAGGGTGCGGCAGACCTCGAGCCCGTCGAGCTGGGGCATCAGGACGTCGAGCACCACGGCGTCGGGCGATTCGGCCTCGACAGCCGCGAGGGCAGCGACGCCGTTCTCGGCCAAGGCCACCCCGTAGCCTTCGAGCGCGAGCGCGCGCTCGAGCGAATCGCGGACCGCAGGCTCGTCGTCGACCACGAGGACACGCATGTGCCAAGTCTCGCCCGAAACGATGAGAAATGCCTAAGACGCGGGACTTAGGCGCTTCTTAGGTAGCGCTCATACGCTTCTCAGGCGGCGCACCGAGGCTCTTGGGCGTCCACCTCGAAAGGAGTCGTGAGATGTCGATTCAGTGGAAGTCCAAGAAGATGCTCGTGATCGGGGCGTCGGTGCTGGCTGTCGGCGCAGGCACCGGCGCGGGAGTCGCCGCCACACAGGCCGACGACCCCGCGAGCGAGCGCCAGGCGTTCATCGCCGACGCCGCGGGCCGGCTGAACGTCCAGCCCGCGCAGCTGTCGGACGCGCTCAAGCAGGCCGCGATCGACCGAGTCGACGCCGCCGTCGCCGCCGGCCGGCTCACGGCCGACGAGGCGACGCAGATCAAGCAGCGGCTCCAGTCGGGCCAGTTCGGGCCGGGCGGTCCGGGCGGGCCGATGGGTCACGCCCGGCACGAGTTCGCGAAGGCCGCCGCCGACTACCTCGGCCTGACGACCGATCAGCTGCGCACGCAGATCGAGAGCGGCAAGTCGCTCGCCGATGTCGCGAAGGCGCAGGCAAAGTCGGTCGACGGGCTGAAGCAGGCGATCGTCGCCGACGCGAAGTCGCACCTCGACCAGGCAGTCAAGGACGGGAAGCTGACCGCCGACCAGGCGAAGCAGCTGCTCGACCGGCTGACCTCGCACATCGACGACCTCGTGAACCACACCGGGCCACCGCCGATGGGCGGTCCGCACCCGTAGGAAACCGTTCCCCGAGATCCGGCGTAGAGTGGGGGGCATGAAGCTCCGCCTCCTCCTCTACGCCGGTCTTGCGCTTGCGGGCGCCGCGGCTGCAGTCGCCGTCGCCCAGCCCACGAACAGCTCCGCGACGATGAAGATCTCCGAGAAGGAGTGGGCCTTCGGGATCGCCTCGCGCTCCCTGAAGCCCGGCTCCTACACCTTCGTCGTCGCGAACCACGGCAAGTACGCCCACTCCTTCGAGGTCAAGGGTCCAGGCGTCGCCGGCAAGCGGATCGCCGGCACGATCGCTCCCAAGGGGAGCAAGACGCTCACCGTCACCCTCAAGAAGGGGATCTACACGTTCTTCTGCCCGCTGCCCGGCCATGCCAAGCTCGGCCTGAAGGTGACGATCGGCGTCGGCGAGGCCGCGCCGCCTCCGTCCACGTCGGGCACGTCCACCACGGACACCGGCGGCTCTCCGATCTATCCCTAGGTCGCTAGCCTTCGGGCGTGCCCCGGTCAGTGATCGTCTCCGCCGTCCGGACTCCCTTCGGGAAGCTGGGCGGCGGGCTGCGCAACTACTCGGCGACGGAGCTCGGGGCGCTCGCGATCAGGGCGGCGTTGGATCGAGTCGAGGTCGAGGACGGCGAGGTCGAGTACGTGATCATGGGCCAGGTGTTGCAGGGCGGCGCCGGCCAGGCGCCCGCGAGGCAGGCGGCGATCGGCGCGGGACTGCCGAAGGAGACCCCGGCCGACACGATCAACAAGGTCTGCGCCTCGAGCATCCGCGCGGTCGAGATCGCCGACCAGATGATCCGCGCCGGCGACCACAGCGTGATCGTCGCGGGCGGCATGGAGTCGATGTCGAATGCGCCCTACTTGCTCAAGCAGGCGCGCTTCGGGTACCG
>JBBQTQ010000117.1:0-5085 GCA_038213135.1 Gaiellales bacterium | reverse complement strand
GATGGAACTGGCTGGCGACGAACCAGGGATGGTCGGGCAGCTCGACGATCTCGACGAGCCGGCCCTCGTAGACCGTCCCGGAGACGACCAGGCCGGCGACGACGAGCTTCGGTCGGAAGTGGTTGTTCACCTCGTAACGGTGCCGGTGGCGCTCGTGGATCACGGGCTCGTCGTAGGCCTCGCGAGCGCGTGTCTCCTCGCCGACCTCGACCGCCTGCGCGCCGAGCCGCATCGTGCCGCCGAGATCCTCGACCTCCTTCTGCTCGGGCAGGAGGTCGATCACCGGGAACGGCGTCTCGGGATCCATCTCGGTCGAGTTGGCGCCGTCGAGCCCGACAACGTGCCGGGCGAACTCGGAGACGGCGACGTGCATGCCGAGGCAGATGCCCAGATACGGGATCCCGCGCTCCCGCGCGACCCGGCACGCCAGGATCTTGCCCTCCCAGCCGCGCGAGCCGAAACCGCCCGGCACGAGCACGCCGTCGACCTGCTCCAGCTCGGCCTGCGCCTCCTCGAGCGACATCCCTTCCGCGTCGACCCAGCGCACCCTGACGTGGCAGGCGTGATGGATACCCGCGTGCTTGAGCGCCTCGTGCACCGACAGGTACGCGTCGTGGAGCTTCACGTACTTGCCCACGAGCGCGATCTCGACGTGGTCGCGCCGCTCGCCGATCCGCTCGGTCAGCTCGCTCCACTCGCCGAGGTCGCACTCGCCCGCCTCCAGCCCGAGCTTCTCGCAGACGAGGGTGTCGAGGCCTTGCGCGCGCAGCGCCTCCGGCACGAGGTAGACATCGGGCACGTCCTCGTTCGAGATCACGGCCTCCAGGTCGACGTCGGCGAAGAGGGCGATCTTGTCCCGGATCTCCGAGGAGAGCGGGTCGCGCGAGCGGCAGACGACGATGTCGGGGTGGATACCGATGCGGCGCAGCTCGTTGACGGAGTGCTGGGTCGGCTTCGTCTTCAGCTCGCCGGCGGACTCGATGAAGGGGACGAGCGTGACGTGCAGGTACAGAACGTTCGCCTGGCCGACCTCGCGGCGGAACTGGCGGATCGCCTCCAGGAACGGCAGCGACTCGATGTCGCCGACGGTGCCGCCGATCTCTGTAATCACCACGTCGCAGTCGGTCGCCTCCGCCCCGCGCCGGATGCGCTCCTTGATCTCGTTCGTGATGTGCGGGATCACCTGAACCGTGGAGCCCAGGTACTCGCCGCGCCGCTCCTTGCGGATGACCGCGTTCCAGACGCTGCCGGCCGTGTGGTTCGCGCTCCGCGAGAGGTTCTCGTCGATGAAGCGCTCGTAGTGGCCGATGTCGAGATCCGTCTCGGCGCCGTCCTCCGTCACGAACACCTCGCCGTGCTGGAACGGGCTCATCGTGCCCGGGTCGACGTTGATGTACGGGTCGAACTTCTGCACCTCGACCTTCAGCCCGCGCGCCTTCAGGAGGCGGCCGAGCGAGGCGGCGGTGATCCCCTTGCCGAGCGACGAGACGACGCCCCCGGTGACGAAGACGTACTTCACGCCGGTCGTCCTGCCCGGTCGAGGCCGCGCAGGAACGGCGTGCGCTCGATCAGGTCGTTCAAGGAGTGGAGCTCACCGAAGAGGTTGAGGCCGGTCAGCGCGGTGATCGCAAGCCAGCGGCCTCGTCCCGTGAATCTCTCCACGGAACTCAAGCCTAGCAACGCGCCCAGCCCGTTGGCGCCCCCGTCCCCCAGCATCGCCATCTCGCGGAGATCGTAGGGAGCGAGCAGGACGGCGGGAACGAGCGGTGCGCGAAGCGGGATCGCGGCCGCGAGGTAGGCCTTCAGGGCGCGACCTGGGCGGGTGTCGAGCTGGTTCAGGAGGTTCGCGGCCAGACCGACGAGGAGCGCGCCGGAGACGCTTCTCGTGCGGAAGAGGCCGTAGGCGGGGATCGCGACGGCCTTCAGGACCCCGGTCGTCCGGCGCACGCGGAGATGCGCTCGGATCCCGCGTTCCGGGCCCGAGTAGAGGTCGTCGAGGAGCCCGATCGCGGTCACGACCGGCTCGCGGCCGGCGACTGCCCAGCCGACGAGCGGCAGCCGCAGACCCCGGTGGTTCGTGGCGAGCGGGCCGAGCGCGAGCAGTGCGTCGAGGAGTTGGCGGCCTCGGTGGAGGAACCCCGCAAGGTCGCGGCCGGTCTCGCGGTGGCCCAGCGGCAGCTCCACCTCCTCGACGCCGAGGTCGGCGTCGAGCGCGTCGACGGTCATCCGCACCTCGCAACCGAAGCCGGGGGCAAGCGGGAAGCAGGCGTGGCGGGCTCGTTGTGAGAGCGCCCGCTGGCCGGAGAGAGGCTCTCTCGGCTCGAAGCCGGTCAGCAGCTTGATCAGCGATCGGGCGGTTGCCTTGGCGATCCCGAAGCCGCCCCCGCGGCGCTCGGCGAAGGCGGCGACTGCCAGGTCAGCCTTGCTGTCCAGGAGCGGCGCGAGGTCGCCTGCGAGGTCGGCATCGCAGAGCAGGAGCCGTCCCGGAAGCGCCGCCCGCTCGGCCAGAGTGAGCGCCTGCCCCTTGCCGCGCCGCGGCAGGCGCAGGACGTGCGCGCCGGCCCGCTCGGCGGCCGCTGCGGTGCCGTCACGCGAGCCGTCGTCGGCGACGATCACCTCGGCGTCGGGGAACGCAGCACGGAGCGCCGCTACGGTCTCCGCGATCCGCTCCTCCTCGTCCCGCGCGGCGACGAGGACGGAGAGCGGTTCAGCCACCCGCGCCGACCGGCAGCGGTACCGGCTCGACCGGCGGCAACTCCCCGTCGCGCGCGGTGGGCTTCAGGCCGTAGTTGCCGTTGTCGCCACCTGCGAGCAGGATCGCGAGCGCGAGCTTCCCCGCAGGGGTCTCGAGGTCATCGACGGTGGAGAGCTTCGCGCGTGCGAACACCGGCACGGCGGAGACCTCGGCGGTGGTGATCTCGACGCCGACCGCGGGGACGTTGGCGGCCGAAAGCCCGTGGTAGAAGCCGGAGAGGAATCTGGCTGTCCGCTGCGCCTGCGGGCTCGCCGAGCGGACGACCACGACCGCGTCCGCAGGCGGCTTGTCGGCGCCCGAGCGCTCCTCCGCCAGCTGCGTCGAGAGCGCTTGCCAGAGCGGCGTCTTGCCTCCGAGCGCGAACTCGGTGCCGAGCCGGCGTCCGAGGTTCGCCAGTTCCTTGTCGCCGACGAGAAATGCCAGGGCCGGCCGCTTGGCGAGCGTCGCGTCGAGCGACTGGACGTCGATCGGCACCTTGATCGCGCGCACGCGAAGAGGCCCGGAGGCGCCGGCGTCGGAGAGCGTCTTCTCGACGAGCGAGCTGAGCCGGTCGTCGATCGCGCCCACGAAGACGACCGCGATCCGCTTCCCGGCGAGCCGGCCCGACATCAGCGCCGGGTAGGAGTCCTTGACGAACGCCTGCGCCGCGACCTGGGCCTGTGCCAGCTCCCCCGCCTGCGCCGTCGCCGAGTCGAGGCGACCCTGGAGCTCGGCGATGCGGGCGTTCAGGAGCGAGCGCTCGCTCTTGCTGACGAAGCCGCCGCTCGAGATCCCGACGCCGACGAGGATGCCGATGATCAGGGCGAGAAAGACCGCCGCCAGCGAGGCGACGTGGTAGCGCAGGTCGAACATCGGCAGAGAGACCCTAGGTCACAGGGTCGCCGCAGTCTGGCAGAGCGCATGGAGGCGATCCACCGCGACGCGCGGCAGCGTGCGCCGGCGGCCGAGGAGCTCCGGGCGCCAGGGGGCCTCGACGGTGATCGTGGCGAGCGTGCGCTCCGGCGAAAGTGGCGTGAGCAGAACCTCGAGCGCGAGCTTCTGGAGCAGGAGATTCCAGGCGGCGAGCTCCGGCGGCTGGACGCGCGTGACGACGAGGAGCGACTCCTTCGGCGGCGCCGGCGCGAGCGGATGGTGGGACATCACGATCACCTGCCAGCGGGCTCCTGGCGCGAGGCGCCGCTCGTCGGGCCGAACCCCCTGGATGTCGGGCCACCAGTCCGCGAGGTGGTAGGGCTCGGCGAGGAGCGCCCAGACGTCGGCCCGGCTCGCCAGCAGCTCACGCTGAGCCCGCCACCTCACGGGAGTGGTTGTGACACTCTCGACACGGTCTCGTTTCCCATGGGTCGCAACTCTTGCATTACGCTCGCCTCGGGGAGGAGGCTGGGTACGCCTTAAGACGATGGCGGAGAGAACACGGCCGGATCGGACAGTGCTGGCGGCGTTCGCGGTTTCGGCGGAGCCCGAGCCTCTGGCCGGTGGCAGCGGCCTCGCGTGGCGGGCCGGGAACGCGGTGCTCAAGCCGCTCGACCGCTCTCCGGCGCAGCTGGAATGGGAGGCCGGCGTGCTGGCCCGCACCCCGCGGGACGCCTTTCGGCTTGCGCCACCGCTGGCGGCCGCCGACGGGAGGCTCGTCGTCGAGGGCTGGACGGCCTGGCCATGGCTCGCCGGGACGTATGAGCGGCGCTGGGACGAGCTCATCGCGGTGGGCGAGCGCTTCCTCGGCGCCCTCGCCGGGCTGCCGAAGCCGGCCTTTCTGAGCGCCCGCACCGATCCCTGGTTCGTCGGCGAGCAGGTCGCCCTCGGCGTCCGGACGGCCGAGGAGTTCGCGGATGTCCCGCACGTCTTGCGCCTCGCCGCCTTCCGCGGTCCGCTCGACGACCCGCTCCAGGTGATCCACGGCGACCTCGCCGGCAACGTCCTCTTCGCGGACGGCCTGCCGCCCGCGATCATCGACGTCTCGCCCGTCTGGGCACCCGCCGGCTTCGCGTACGGAATCATGATCACGGACGCGCTCGTCTGGCAGGGAGCCGACGAGTCGGTGCTCGAGACGGTTCGCCACGTCCCGAACTTCCCTCAGTACCTGATCCGCGGACTCCTGTTCCGGCTCGTCGTTCACTCGCTCTTCCCCTCCCACGAGTGGGCGCCGTTCGAGGGTCCGGTCGAGCTCGCCTGCCGGCTCGCGGTCTAGATGTTGGTCCCAGCAAGGTTGTTCATCTCGGCGAGCCGGGTGAGTGGTGGTTTTCGGCCGAGTGAGCGGTGTGGTCTGAGCCGGTTGTACCAGTCAAGCCAGCCGGCGAGGGCGGCGGTGCGCTCGCCGCTGTTGCGGTAGA
>JBBQTQ010000116.1:0-5399 GCA_038213135.1 Gaiellales bacterium | reverse complement strand
CCGTAGTCCGCCTGCCCGATCGAGGTCGCCGTGAAGGTGTTCGTGGTCGCGATGTCGGCGCCGGCGGCGAAGTAGTCGCGGTGGATGCGCGACACGACCTCCGGCCGCGTCAGGTTGAGTAGGTCGGGGTTGCCGGCGACGTCGCGTGGGTGATCGGCGAACCGCTCGCCGCGATATGCCTCCTCGCCCTTGACCTCGCGCTGGATCAGCACGCCCCACGACCCGTCGAGGATCCCGATCCGCTCGTCGAGTAGTGCTCTGAGCCGTTCCACCTTGTCATCTTGCCTAGATGCTTGGGTGAGGGACAGGCCTCAAGAGGCCTGTCCCTCGGTCTTGCGCGCCCAAGTAGGTTCGCGGTGGTGAAGCTCGCGGTCGCCTCGCTGATTCTCGCGTGCCTCTGCACCGCCGGAGCCGCGGTGGCCGTCTACACGCGCGCGGAGCTGCTCGATACCGGGGAGTACGTGGCGGCGGTGGCGCCGCTCGCCGCCAACCGCGCGATCCAGGACGCCGTCGCCGCCCGCGTCGAGGAGGGCATCACGGAGAGCGTCACCGTCCCTCCGGCCGCTCGGCCGATCCTGCACGGCGCCGTCGTCAGGCTCATCGCCTCCCCGGAGTTCCGGGCGGTCTGGACCGTGGCCAACCGACTTGGCCACGAGCAGCTCGTCGCCGTCCTCACCGGGCGCGGCGCCGTGACCCTGCGTGGCAACACCGTCCAGCTCGACCTCGGACCGCTCGTCCGCGCCGTCCAGCGAGAGCTCGACCGGCGGGGCTACCACGACCTCGACGGGATCGCACCGGCGCTCGCGCACGTGCGCTTCCCCGTCCTGCAGTCCTCAACGGTAGGCCACGTCCGTCGCGGCTTCCGCGTGCTGGACACGCTTGCCTGGATGCTGCCGTTTGCGGCGCTGGCCCTGCTCGTCGTGGCCGTCTGGCGCTGGCCGCACCGCAGCCGCGGCCTGCTCTGGAGCGGCGTCGGCCCCGGCCTCACCGCCGGTGGGCTGCTCGCCGCGCTCGCGGCCAGTCGCTGTGCCTACCTCCGCGAGATCCCGCCTCGGCTGCTGCCGCACGACGCGGCCGCCGCGTTCTTCGACGCGCTCACGAGCACGTTCTGGCTCGCGTGCTGGATCTCGCTCGGCGTTGCCTTCGGTGCCGCTGCGATCGTCGCGATCGTGGCTCGGTCTCGTCCAAACGCAGTAGGTGAGCTGAGACCGCGGGACAGGCCCTGCGGGCCTGTCCCGCACCTAACAGTCTGGGTCAGTTTGCTCTAGTCGCGGAACCGTCTTAGCCGCCGCCCGCGACCGCGAGCTGGCTCTCCGCGTGCCTGACGCGCTGCTCGACCTGCCAGCGATCGGCCTCGGACTCGCCGCGCTCGATTTTCTCGAGCTCCGCCTGTGCCTCTTCGAGCTGGCGCTGCGCCCGCGGAACGTCGATGTCCACCGCCGACACAGCGTCGTCGACGAGCGCGAGCGCCCGGTCGCGCTCGACCTTGAAGAAGCCGGGCCCGGTCGCGAACTCCTGCACGTCGCCTTCGCGGACGTGGATCCGCGTCGACCCGGCCCGTAGCAGCGCGACGAGCGGCGCGTGCCGCGCGAGCACGCCGATCTCGCCGGCGTCGCCCGGCACGATGATCATCTCCGCCTCGCCTTCGTACGCCGCCCCATCCGGGGTGACGAGCGAGATGTCGAAGGTGTGCCGCTCGTCGGCCATCTTTAGATGCTTGCTCCCATGATCTCGCGCGCTCGGCTGCGCGATCTCGCGCGTCTGGGCCGCAGCCGTCGGGCCGTCACCGTTACGTTCCTTTCATCCAGTAGCGGCGACGTCCCGCCGGCGCGACCCAGAGCGGCGCGCTCGCACCCCGAGGACGGCGATCTCATGGCAGCAAGCATCTACGCCGCCGCGGGAGCCGTCGCGCGACCCTTCTCAGCCGCCTCCTCGATCGTCCCGACCATGTAGAACGACTGCTCGGTCAGGTCGTCGTGGCGTCCCTCGATGATCTCCTGGAAGCCCTTGATCGTGTCCTCGAGCCGCACGTACGTGCCGGGCGTGCCCGTGAACTGCTCGGCGACGAAGTTCGGTTGCGAGAGGAAGCGCTGCACCTTGCGGGCGCGCTGGACGGTCAGCTTGTCCTCGTCTGAGAGCTCGTCCATGCCGAGGATGGCGATGATGTCCTGCAGGTCCTTGTAGCGCTGCAGGATCTCCTGGACGCCGGTCGCCGTGTCGTAGTGCTCGGCCGAGACGACCTCGGGGCTGAGCGCGCGCGAGAAGGAGTCGAGCGGGTCGACCGCCGGGTAGATCCCTTGCTCGACGAGCGTCCGCGTCAGTACGACGGACGAGTCGAGGTGGGCGAAGGTGTTCGCCGGCGCCGGGTCGGTCAGGTCGTCCGCCGGCACGTAGATCGCCTGCACGGAGGTAATCGAGCCCGTCTTGGTCGAGGTGATCCGCTCCTGGAGCTGGCCCATCTCGGTGGCGAGCGTCGGCTGGTAGCCGACCGCGGAAGGCATGCGGCCGAGCAGCGCCGACACCTCGGAGCCCGCCTGCGTGAAGCGGAAGATGTTGTCGATGAAGAGCAGCACGTCCTGGCCCTGGTCGCGGAAGTACTCGGCCATTGTCAGGCCCGAGAGGCCGACCCGCAGCCGCGCGCCCGGCGGCTCGTTCATCTGGCCGTAGACGAGCGCGACCTTGTCGAGCACGCCCGACTCGGTCATCTCGATGAGGAGGTCGTTGCCCTCGCGCGTGCGCTCGCCGACGCCCGCGAAGACCGAGACGCCGCCGTGCTGCATCGCCACGTTGTGGATCAGCTCCTGAATCATGATCGTCTTGCCGAGGCCGGCGCCGCCGAAAAGGCCGACCTTGCCGCCGCGGATGAACGGCGCCAGTAGGTCGATCACCTTCAGGCCGGTCTCGAAGATCTCCACCTTCGGCGAGAGCTCGCGGAACTCGGGCGGATCGCGATGGATCGACCAGCGCTCGGCACTGGCCTCCGCCGCCGGCTTGTTGTCGACCGGCTCGCCGATCACGTTCCAGACGCGGCCGAGCGTCTGGTCGCCGACCGGCACGGTGATCGGTTGGCCCGTGTCGATCACGTCGACACCGCGCGCCAGACCGTCCGTGGCGTCCATCGCTACCGCGCGGACGCGGTCGTCGCCCAGGTGCTGCTGCACCTCCGCGATCAGGTCGAGCGCCGGGCGCCCGTCCTGCTCGGGGACGGCGATCCGCAGCGCCGTGTAGATCTCGGGCAGCCGCTCGGGGAAGACGGCGTCGATGACGACGCCCCTGATTTCGAGCAGCTTGCCGACGTTCGGCGCGCTGGACTTTCCGTTCTCGGCCATCCGGAGCGGACTGTATCGAACCGTTAGAGACCTCCCGCGCGGCTATGGGTCAGCTGAGACCGAGGGACAGGCCTGGTCTGTAGGCCTGTCCCTCACCCCACGTCCTAGGGCGAGGGTGCTACGGAGAGGATCAGATTGCGCGGCCGGAGCTGTTCGGCAGCAGATTGGCTGCCACTGGCCGCATCAGGCGCAGCTCGTAGTTGGGCGACTCGAGATACGCCGACCGGATGTGAGCGACCTTGATCGAGGTATCGACACCGATCGCGCCCATCGTGCTGCCGAACGCGATCGCGAGCACGGCAGCCGCGGAGGCGGCGAGCTGGAGGCCGCGAAAAGACACATGACGGCGAGCCGGAAGCTCGATCGGCTTCGTCAGCCGCTCGAGCGGCGCAGCGCGCAGCTGGCTTGTCATCCCGTCGACGTCGAGCCGGAAGGCGGCGCACTCGCCGCAGCGCCGAACGTGGTTCGAGAGGAGCGCATGCTCGAACGGCGACAATTCGCCGTCCGCGTCCAGAGACACCCATTGGCGGGCGCGCTCGCAGCTACGCGATCTCAGAGAAACGAGTCTCACTGTTCTTTCTGACGGCGGTTCCACGCCGTTGTTAGCCGACATCGCACTTCTTATCGACAGTATCGGCTGGAGAAATGACCCGACAGGCCTCTCGAGGCCTGTCCCTCACACCACGATCTAGGTTTCGAGCGGCTTCATGACCTCAGCAAAATGGCAAGCGCTGGGATGGCCGCCGCTGCCCTCGCGTACCACGAGCGCCGGAGTCTCCTCGGCGCAGATCGGCTGGGCCTTCCAGCAGCGCGTCCGGAAGCGGCAGCCGGAGGGCGGGTTGGCCGGGCTCGGCACGTCGCCCTCCAGGACGATGCGCTGGCGCTTGCCTCGCAGCGCCGGATCCTCGATCGGGACGGCCGAGAGAAGCGCCTGCGTGTACGGGTGGCTCGGCCGCTCGTAGATGTCGTCGCGGGTGCCGGTCTCCATCACCTTGCCGAGGTACATGACGGCGACGCGATCGGAGACGTGCCGCACCACGGAGAGGTCGTGGGCGACGAACACGTAGGTCAGTCCGAACTCTTGCTGGAGCCCTTCGAGCAGGTTGATCACCTGCGCGCGAATCGAGACGTCGAGCGCCGACACCGGCTCGTCGAGCACCACGAGCTGCGGGTTGAGGGCGAGCGAGCGGGCAACGCCGATGCGCTGGCGCTGGCCTCCCGAGAACTCGTGCGGGAAGCGGTTGGCGTGCTCCGGGCTCAGGCCGACGGTGCGCAGCAGCTCGTCGACGCGGTTCTTGCGATCGCCGCGCGTGTCGCCGATCCCGTGGATTCGCAGCGGCTCGCTGATGATGTCGCGAACCGTCATCCGGGGGTTGAGCGACGCGTACGGGTCCTGGAAGACGATCTGCATCTCGCGCCGGACGGGTCGCATCTGCTTGCGGCCGAACTTCGTGATGTCGCGGCCGTTGAAGGTGATCGTCCCCTCGGTGGGGTCGGTCAGCTTGAGGATCGTCCGCGAGAGCGTCGTCTTGCCGCACCCGGACTCACCGACAAGACCGAGAGTCTCGCCCGCGTTGACCGCGATGTCGACCCCGTCGACCGCATGGATCTGGCCGACCGTGTGCTTGAAGACGCCGGCCTTGATCGGGAAGTACTTGACCAGCCCGTCGACGCGGAGGATCTCCTGTCCGCGCTGGGCGCGCTGGCCGATCTCCGGCGCAGTCTCGACGGCGGTCACTGCCCGCCTCCCGCGGCCGAGGAAGCCAGGTGCGGCGACGAGTAGCCCTCGAGCTCCTCGGAGAAGTGGCACGCGGCTCGATGCCCCTCGCCGACCGGACGAAGCTCGGGCAGCTCCTCACGGCAGCGCGGGCGGCCCTGCGAGAGGAAGCAGCGTGGGTGGAACGGGCAACCGGGCGGCACGGAGATCAGGCTCGGAGGCTGGCCCGGGATCGGCCGCAGCAGCTCCTCGGTGCCGATCACCTTCGGCAGGCTCTCCATCAGCCCAATCGTGTATGGGTGCCGCGGGTTCGCGAAGATCGTGTGGACGTCGGATTCCTCGACGACGTGACC
>JBBQTQ010000115.1:0-5647 GCA_038213135.1 Gaiellales bacterium | reverse complement strand
GCACGGCTGCCACGGTGACGCCGTAGCCCTGAGCCTCGAGCAGGTCGGCTGCGCGCCTGGCCTCGCCCTCGCCGGTCACGAGCAGCGTCAGGACGCCGCCGCGCTCGGGCGCGCCGTGCTGGAGCTCGAAGTCCTCGATGTTGATCCGCTCGGCGCCGAGCGCCTGCGTGATCCCGGCGAGCACCCCCGGACGGTCGGGCACGTGGACGCGAAGCCGCTGGAGGGCGCCCGGGTCGGCGTAGGCGTCCTCGAGCATCCGGCGGCGGTTGCCGCTCGCCTCGGCGATCCAGCGGGCCAGAAAGCCTGCGTCTCCGGTTGCGAGGGCCTCCTCGAGCTGCTCGCTGCGTCGCCGGTTCTCGGCCAGCGCGGCCCGGAGCTCTTCGGCGTTCTCCAGGAAGATGTCGACCCAGATGCGAGGGTTCGCCCCCGCGACGCGGGTCATGTCGCGGAGCGAGCCACCGGCGCCGGCGAGCGGCTCGTGGCCGTCGATCCTGGTCGCGCCCGCCTGGTTGACGAGCAGGTTCGCGAGCGCGTGCGGCAGATGGCTCGTCAGCGCGACGAGGCGGTCGTGGGCGCGCGGCTCGACGGCGACCGGGGTCGCACCGAGCCCGGCCACAAAGCCGTGGACGAGCCGGTAGCGGTCGGGGTCGGTCTCGGCGAGCGGCGTGAGGAACCAGGTCGCGCCCTCGAACATCTCGGCGTTCGCGTTCGCCGCGCCGCGCGCCTCGGAGCCGCAGACGGGATGGCCGCCGACGAACCGCGGCGAGCCGCCCGCCGCTGCGCAGACCGCGGCCTTCGTCGAGCCGACATCCGTCACAGTGCAGCTCTCCGGCGCCGCCGCGAGCGTCGCAGACACCTCGGCGGCGAGCTGCGTCACAGGCGCTGCGACGACTGCGAGCTCGGCGTCTGCGACGGCCTCCGCAAGCGTCACGGCGGGCCGATCGACCGCGCCGCGCTCGACGGCTGCCTGAAGCGCCGCGGGCTCCGCGTCGTAGCCGGCCACCTCCGCCCCGCGCCGCTTGGCCGCGAGCGCGACCGAAGCGCCGATCAGCCCGGTCCCGATGATGGCGAGGCGCACCGATGGAGCATGCCCGATTGCGGCAGCGCCACTTCGAACAGCAGGGTCAGACCTAGGACTGGCCCTGGGTCATGACGCCTTGGGACAACGTAAGGTTCAGCCGATCTGCTTGCCCATGAGGTTGGCGACCGCCGCGACCTCGCGAGCGAACTCGGCGAAGTCCGCCGCCGGGATCTGCTGCGCGGCATCGCAGAGCGCCTCCTCGGGCCGTGGGTGGACCTCGACGATGATCCCGTCGGCGCCGACCGCGGCAGCTGCGCGCGCCAGCGGCAGCACCAGGTCGCGACGGCCGGCCGCGTGCGAGGGGTCGACGATCACCGGCAGGTGCGTCTCGCGCTTCAGCACCGCAACCGAGCCGAGGTCGAGCGTGTAGCGAGTCGTCGTCTCGAAGGTCTTGATCCCGCGTTCGCAGAGGATGATCCGCTCGTTGCCCTCCTTGGCCACGTACTCCGCGGCCATCAGCAGCTCCTCGACGGAAGCCGAGGCGCCCCGCTTGATCAGCACCGGCTTGTCGGCCCGCCCGATCTCGGACAAGAGCAGGAAGTTCTGCATGTTCCGCGCGCCGATCTGGATCACGTCCGCGACCTCGAGCACCTCCTCGACATGGCGTGGGTCCATCAGCTCCGTGACGATCGGCAGCCCGGTCTCCTCCCGCGCCTCGGCGAGGATCCCGAGCGCCTCGGGCCCGAGCCCCTGGAAGGTGTAGGGCGAGGTGCGGGGCTTGAAGGCGCCGCCGCGGAGCATCGTCGCCCCCGCCTCCTTGACGGCCCTCGCGGTCTCGAGCGTCTGCTCGCGGTACTCGACGGTGCACGGGCCGGCGATCAGGCCGAACCAGTCCTGTCCGATCCGGTGACCGCGGACGTCGATCACGGTCGCGTCGGCCGAGACCTCCCGTGAGACGAGCTTGTACGGCTTCAGGATCGGCAGCACCTGCGCAACACCCGGATAGCCCTCGAGCGGCAGCGACGCGAGCAGCTCTCGTTCCCCGATCGCGCCGATCACGGTCGCCTCTCGCCCGCGCGAGACCCGCGCGTCGACGCCCGCCTCCTGCAGCCGCGAGACGACGTGCTCGGTCTGGTCCGCGGTCGCCCCGGGGGCCATCACGATCAGGAGCTCGGGAGAGGGATTCGCCGACACCGAGGGCTATTCTGCCTTTGCATGCGAGTCTTCTCGGGAATCCAGCCGACGGGCCAGAAGCACCTCGGCAACTACAGCGGCGGTTTCCGCCAGTACGTCGCCACTCAGGAGCGAGGCGAGGGCTTCTTCTGCATCGTCGACCTGCACTCGATCTCGGTCGACCACGATCCCAGGGAACTGCGCGCCGCGACGCTCGACCTGGCAGCGGTCCTCTTCGCGAGCGGCCTCGATCCCGACCGCTCGACGGTCTTCGTCCAGAGCCATGTCACCGCCCACGCGGAGGCGAATTGGCTGCTGTCGTCGGTGACGAGCTTCGGCGAGCTGCGCCGGATGACCCAGTTCAAGGACAAGGCGGACAAGCAGGAGTTCGTCTCGGCCGCACTCTTCACCTACCCGGTGCTACAGGCCGGCGACATCCTGCTCTACCGGACCGACGTCGTCCCGGTCGGCGACGACCAGCGCCAGCACGTCGAGCTGACGCGCGACATCGCCGAGCGGTTCAACTCGCGCTACGGCGAGACCTTCGCGCTGCCCGTGGTCGAGACCCCGCCGGTCGGCGGCCGGATCATGGACCTGCAGGAGCCGGCCCAGAAGATGTCGACGACCGGCGGTACCGCGCAGGGCACCGTGTTGATCGCCGATCCGCCTGACGCGATCCGGAAGAAGTTCAAGGTCGCCGTCACCGACTCGGGCAAGGAGGTGAGGCGCGCGGCGGACAAGCCGGGCGTCACGAACCTGATCGAGATCTTCTCGGTCGCGGCCGGCGTGGCGCCCGAGGAGATCGAGGAGCGCTACGACGGCGAGGGCTACGGCCAGTTCAAGCAAGACGTGGCCGAGGCGGTCATCGCGTTGCTCGCGCCGGTGCGTTCCCGCTACGAGGAGCTGCGCTCGGACACCGCCGAACTCGAGCGGTTGCTCGCCCTCGGCGCCGAGAAGGCGCGCGAGGCCTCCGCCCCGACGCTCGAGACGATGTACGAGCGCCTCGGCTTCGCCCGTCCCCGGTGAAGCGGGCCGCGGCCGCTTGCGCGGTCGCGCTGGCGGCGCTCGCGGGCGCGACGACCGGCCGCTCCGCGGCGACGACGTGCCGCCTCGCCGAGCCGGTCCGCCACCTGATCTTCGTCGAGCTCCACGACACGCACCTCCGGCGTGACGACCCGAACACGCCCTCGGATCTCGAGCAGCTCCCGCACCTGCTCTCGTTCCTCCGCGACAACGGGGCGCTGCTCGTGAACCACCACACCGCGCTGCCCTCCGAGGCCACGACCGGCGTGCTCACCTCGCTCACCGGCGTGTATCCCGATCGGTTCGGCCAGCCGTTCGCCACGGGCATCGCGAACGCGTACTGGACGGACTTCGCCGGCGACGGCAGGCCGGTGCTGCTCGACCGCCGGGGCAAGACCTCGCCGGCGCCGTGGGTTCCCTTCACCCGCGCTGGCTGCGACGTCGGGACGGTCGGGATGCCAGGGCTGGCGCCTGCGGCGGGGATCGCCGTCCACTGCGCACTCGACTCCCCGGTCTGCGCGGCCGGGGTGCCCGACCTGCTGCCAGACGAGCCCGGCGGCTATCCCGGGTTCCGCGGGCTCTTCATCCCGGGCGATCTCGGCCTGCAGCCGGCGGCTGGACCGGTTCCCGCGGCCGAGGCGCTCGCCGACGTCGCCTCACTCCAGGAGCAAGGAGTCTCGATCACCTATGCCTACGTCGCGGTCGAGCAAGCCGGCAGCGCGGACGGGGCCTTCGCGGACTTCTTCGCGCGCCTGGCCGCGAAAGGGATCGACCGGCAGAACACGCTCTTCGTGTTCACCTCCGACCAGGGCAGCGCCGGCCGGCCGGCAGAGGCCGACCTCGCTGCGCTGCCCCACGACGGCAGCTTCTCGGTCGACCAGGGCTCGGTCGCCGCGTTCCGGATCGAAGGGCGGCGTAAATCACAGCCGGTGCGCGATCTCGAGCGGGCTACGGCCGGGCTCACCGGCGTCGTGGCGGTGGCCGATCCGATCGGGCTCTCCGCGCTGCACATGGTCACGGCCAGCCCCAGGCGCACGCCCGCCTTCGTTGCCTTCGCGGCGCCCGGCTGGTTCCTCGGACACGGCCCGGCCCCGGACGTCGCGACCGGCGGCCTCGACTCCGCGATGACCCAGACCTGGGCGGGCTTCGTCGGGCCGGGGGTACGCGTGCTCGGCCAGTCGACCGTCTGGAGCGACCATGCCGACCTGCGGCCCACCGTGCTGGCGCTGCTCGGACTGCACGACGACTACGCGGACGACGGGCGCGTGCTCGCCGAGCTGCTCGAGCACCGCCCCTCGAAAGCGGTCGTCGGCCTCGCGCAGCTCGCAAAGCAGCTAACCGCTCCGCTCGGCAAGTTCGGCACCGCCGCGTTGAAGATCTCGACCGCCGCGCTCGCCAGCGCGCAGTCGACCACGTACGACTCGCTCGAGTCGAGCCTCGCCACCCTCACGCGCGGCCGCAACGCCCTAGCCGACCAGATCCGGTCCGCGCTCGCCGATCCGGCCCTCGCCGACCGGCATGCCGCGGCGCTGGCCAACGCGGCGGGAACAGTCCTCAAGTGGGCGGCTCGAGTAGCCGCCGGTAGCGCACTTCCCTGATCGTCGTGCCACGCCAGTCCTCGGTCTTGAGGGCGCCCTCGTCCTTGCGCCAGCCGGCGATCCGGTAGAAGCGCTCGGCCCGCTCGTTGCCGTCGAGCACCCAGAGCGTCGCTTCCCCGTAGCCGAGCTCGCGCAGCCGGGCGAGCGCCGCGTCCATCAGCGCGCGCCCGACGCCGGTCCCGTACCGCTGCGGGTCGAGGTAGATCGCGTAAAGCTCGGCCACGCCCTGCTCGTCGCGGCTCGGCCCGACGCCGGCAAAGCCCACCACCTCGCCGTCGAGCTCGGCGACGAGCGTCGGCGACTCCGGGTTGCCGAGGAGCTCCTCCCAGCCGGCCTGCCGCTGCTCGACCGAAAGGCTCGCCAGCAGCTCGGCGGGCAAGTGGTCACGGTAGGCCACGCGCCAGGAGTCGACGTGGACGCGGGCGATCGCTGCGGCGTCCGCCACCGTCGCGTCGCGGATCAGAGCTTCCCGAGCGTGCGTAGCGCCTCGACCTCCTCCGGTGTGAGCTCGCGCCATTCTCCGGGGGCGAGCCCCTCGACGTCCAGGCCGGCATAGCGGCTGCGCTGCAGCCTCGTCACCCTGTGGCCGACCGCCTCGCACATGCGCTTCACCTGGTGCTTGCGGCCCTCGTGGATCGTCAGCTCGAGCCGCGAGGGCGCGAGCAGCCGCGCCGTCGCGGGCGCCGTGCGCCCGTCCTCGAGCTCGAGACCCTCGGCGAGGCGCGCGAGAGCCTCGGCCGCCGGTCGTCCATCGACCTCGGCGACGTAGACCTTGTCGACCGCGTAGCGGGGGTGAGCGAGCCGGTGGGCGAGCTCGCCGTCGTTCGTCAGC
>JBBQTQ010000114.1:0-5791 GCA_038213135.1 Gaiellales bacterium | reverse complement strand
CATGCGCTCGCGGCGCACCTTCTGCCGCGTCACCTCGACGCCGCAGCGCTCGCAGATGATCCCCTTGTAGCGGACGCGCTTGTACTTGCCGCAGTAGCACTCCCAGTCCTTGGTCGGACCGAAGATGCGCTCGCAGAAGAGGCCGTCGCGCTCCGGCTTCAGGGTGCGGTAGTTGATCGTCTCGGGCTTCGTTACCTCGCCCGAGGACCAGTCGCGGATCTGCTTGCTCGACGCGAGGCCAATCCTGATTGCGTCGAAATCGTTGATGTCAATCAAAGGTCAAAGCCCCTCTCTTATGCGTGTAACTGGGCCGAAGGCTTCTCGGGTCAAGTTCTTTGCGCCCCTCTCACTCTTCGATTTCGAGATCCGCTAGATCAACTTCGCCGAGCGGGCCGACTTGCTCCTCGGCCTCCTCGGCTGCTTCCTCCTCCGGCGCCAGCTCGATGTCGGAGAGGTCGGCAAGCGCCTCGTCGGCGGGAAGCGCGAGCTCCCCGTCCGGATCGACGCGCTCCTGGCCCTCCTCGAGCTCCTCGGCGGTGGGCTGCCGCGCCGCCGCCCGCAGCGAGCCGGGCGAGAGGTCGATGCCGAGCTCCTCCGCGGCACGGAGCAGCTCGTCCTCCTCCTCGCGTACCTGTACCTCGCCGCCTTCCTCCGAGAGGACGTGGATGTCGAGGGCGAGCGACTGCATCTCCTTCAGCAGCACCTTGAAGGACTCGGGGATCGACGGCTCGGCGATGTTCTCGCCCTTGACGATCGCCTCGTAGGCCTTCACGCGTCCGACCGTGTCGTCGGACTTGATGGTCAGCATCTCCTGAAGCGTGTAGGCGGCGCCGTAGGCCTCGAGCGCCCAGACCTCCATCTCGCCGAAGCGCTGGCCGCCGAACTGCGCCTTGCCGCCGAGCGGCTGCTGCGTGACGAGCGAGTACGGGCCCGTCGAGCGCGCGTGGATCTTGTCGTCCACGAGGTGCAGCAGCTTCAGGATGTACATGTAGCCGACGGTGACTTCCTGCTCGAACGGCTCGCCGTTGCGGCCGTTGAAGAGCCTGACCTTGCCCGAGCAGCGCTGGCCCGTCTTCGCCTTCTTGTCGATGTGGAACTTGATCGGCGAGTCCGGGAACATCTGCGTCCACTTGATCAGCGCCTCGTCGACGTCCTCGGGCGTGGCGCCGTCGAAGACGTTCGAGGCGACCGGGGTAGCGCCGTTCGGGGCGTCGCCGTTCGCGACGAAGACACCGTGGGCGGCGGCCCACCCGAGGTGCGTCTCCAGGATCTGGCCGATGTTCATCCGGCTCGGCACGCCGAGCGGGTTCAGCACGACGTCGACCGGGCGGCCGTCCTCGAGGAACGGCATGTCCTCCTCGGGGACGATCTTCGAGATGACGCCCTTGTTGCCGTGGCGGCCGGCGAGCTTGTCGCCCTCGGCGATCTTGCGCTTCTTGGCCACGTAGACGCGGACGAGCTCGTTGACGCCCGGCGGCAGGTCGTCGCCGGCCTCGCGCGAGAATGTCTTGACGTCGATCACCTTGCCGCCCTCGCCGTGCGGGACCTTCAGCGAGGTGTCGCGAACCTCGCGCGCCTTCTCCTTGAAGATCGCGCGGATCAGCTTCTCCTCGGCCGTCAGCTCGGTCTCGCCCTTCGGCGTGACCTTGCCGACGAGCAGGTCGCCCGAGCTGACCTCGGCGCCGATGCGGACGATCCCGCGCTCGTCGAGGTCCTTCAGGGACTCCTCCGAGCGGTTGGGGATGTCGCGCGTGATCTCCTCGTCTCCGAGCTTCGTCGAGCGGGCGTCGATCTCGTACTCGTGGATGTGGATCGAGCTGAGCACGTCGTCCTTGACGAGGCGCTCGGAGAGCACGATCGCGTCCTCGAAGTTGAAGCCCTCGAACGGCATGAACGCGACCAGGAGGTTCTTGCCGAGCGCGAGCTCGCCCTCCTTCGTCGAGCTGCCGTCCGCCAGCACCTGCTCCGCCTTGACCTTCTCGCCGAGCTTCACGATCGGCCGCTGGTGGGTGAGCGTGCCCTGGTTCGAGCGCATGAACTTCGTGAGGTGGTACTCCTCCTTGCCCTCCTTGGCCTCGACGACGATGCGGTCGGCCTCGACGTCGACGATGGTGCCGGCGTGCTTCGCCAACGTCACGTCACCGGTGTCGACTGCTGCGCGGTACTCGAGACCGGTGCCGACGAGCGGCGGCTCCGTGATCATCAGCGGCACGGCCTGCCTCATCATGTTCGCGCCCATCAGCGCGCGGTTCGCGTCGTTGTGCTCGAGGAACGGAATCAGCGCGGTCGCGACCGAGACGATCTGCGCCGGGGAGACGTCCATGTACTGGATCTCCTTCGGCGTCGCCGTCACGGCCTCGCCCTCCTTCGAGCGGCAGAGCACCTGGTCGTGCAGGAACTTGCCCGTCTTCTCGTCAACCGGCTCGGAGGCCTGGGCGATCGTGAACTGGCGCTCCTCCGAGGCGTCGAGGTAGACGATCTCGTCGGTCACCTTGCCGTTCGCGACCTTCCGGTAGGGCGTCTGGATGAAGCCGAACTCGGAGACGGTCGCGTACGAGGCGAGCGAGCCGATCAGGCCGATGTTCGGGCCTTCCGGCGTCTCGATCGGGCACATGCGCCCGTAGTGGGTCGGGTGGACGTCGCGCACCTCGATCGGCGCGCGCTCGCGCGTGAGACCGCCCGCGCCGAGCGCCGAGAGGCGCCGCCGGTGCGTGAGGCCCGAGAGCGAGTTCGTCTGGTCCATGAACTGCGAGAGCTGCGAGGAGCCGAAGAACTCCTTCAGCGCTGCCACGACCGGCCGGATGTTGATGATCGTCTGCGGGGTGATCGTGTCGACGTCCTCGGTGGTCATCCGCTCGCGGACGACGCGCTCCATGCGGTAGAGGCCGACGCGGAACGCCTCCTGGATCAGCTCGCCGACCGTGCGCAGGCGCCGGTTGCCGAAGTCCTCGTACTCGTCGAGCTCTGTGCGGATCGGGTCGCGCGAGAGCGCATATGCGTCAGCCGCGAAGTCGCGCGAATCCTCCGGGACGCCGAGCTTCGTCGGCAGGTCGACCAGCTTGCGGACGAGCGAGACGATGTCCTCGGTAGTGAGAACGCGCGTGTCGTCGGGGACGCTGACCTGGAGCCGCTGG
The DNA here is from genome assembly GCA_038213135.1 of Gaiellales bacterium. GTDB lineage: Bacteria > Actinomycetota > Thermoleophilia > Gaiellales > Gaiellaceae > JBBQTQ01. Next base: position 2,657 of record JBBQTQ010000114.1, on the reverse strand, counting down.
TTCAGCTTGTAGCGGCCGACCTTGGTCAGGTCGTAGCGCTTGGGGTCGAAGAACAGGGCCTTCAGCAGGTTGCGGGCGTTGTCGAGCGTCGGCGGCTCGCCCGGGCGCTGCTTCTTGAAGACCTCGATCAGGGCCTCCTCCTCGCGGGTGGAGGGGTCCTTGTCGAGCGTGTTGACGATGTAGAGCGAGTTGTCGAACAGCTTGAGGATGGCCTCGTTCGAGCTCGTGTCGAGCTTGAACCCGGTTGTCGGATCCTCGGCCGGCAGCGCGCGCAGCAACGTCGTGATCGGCAGCTTGCGCTTGCGGTCGATGCGGGCATAGACGATGCCCTTCTTGTCGATCTCGAGCTCGAGCCAGGAGCCGCGGCTCGGCATCAGGTTCGCGGTGAAGACCTGCTTCGTCGGGTCCTTGGGCTCCATCAGGTAGGCGCCCGGACTGCGGACGAGCTGCGTGACGATCACGCGCTCGGTGCCGTTGATGATGAAGGTGCCCTGCTCGGTCATCATCGGGAAGTCCCCCATGAAGACCGTCTGCTCGCGGATCTCGCCCGTCTCCGTGTTCACGAAGCGGACGGTCATCGAGAGCGGAGCCTGGTAGGTCAGGTCCTTCTCACGGCATTCCTTGATCGAGAACTGCGGCTCGCCGAAGCGGTACTCGCCGAACTCGACGGCGAGCGTGCCGGTGTAGTCCTCGATCGGCGAGATGTCGTCGATCGTTTCGCGCAGGCCTTCCGACAGGAACCAGTCGAACGAGGCCTTTTGGATGTCGATCAGGTTGGGAAGGTCAAGAACGTGCTTCAGGCGCGAGAAACTCTTGCGCGCGCTAGGCGCAGCGACCCGAGTGGTCAAGTGAGAAGGCCTCCCTTAGAAATGTGTGTGGCTCGAGGGGCGAAACGGCAGCAGAACAGGCAAGACGGCGGCGCAACCCCTGAGGATAGCGCAAGAGACGGTCTCTCCGCAAGCAAAGCCCTGCGGCAGACCGCCTCAGTGAACGAGGCGAGACGATAGCAAGAGTGAGAACGCGCTGTGGGGCCGGAAACTTCCCGCCGACTCAGAACTGGAAGTAGATGAACGGGTGCGGGCTCGAGATCGTCATCACCGCGCAGGCGGCGGCGATCCCGATCGCGAGGCCGTAGCGGATCCGCGGGGCGACCTTGATCTGCCACGTGTTGGGCGCGACGTTCACGAACACGAGCAGCGCGAGGGCGAGGGCGACGAAGCGGCCCGGCAGGAAGGCCTGCAGCTCCGGCCAGCTCTCGACGCCGCCGAAGCCGACCATCGCCGAGAGCACGTTCCCGGCAACGCCGAGGCTCGGTGCCTTGAAGACCACGAAGGCGCCGATCACGAGCACGAACGTGATCGCGCGGTTGAGGATCACGCTCGGCGGCGTCAGCCCGAAGCGCCTGAGCAGGGCGTGCGCGCCGAGGAAGATCCCGTGCACGAGGCCCCAGACGACGAACGTCCAGGCCGCCCCGTGCCAGAGGCCGGCCAGGAACATCGTCAGCAGCAGGTTGATCGTCGTCCGGCTCGGTCCGCGCTTGGAGCCGCCGAGCGGGATGAACAGGTAATCGCGGAACCAGGCCGACAGGCTCATGTGCCAGCGGCGCCAGAAGTCGGAGATGTTGACGGCCTTGAACGGCGAGTTGAAGTTCTGCGGGAAGCGGAAGCCGAGCAGCGCCGCGAGACCGATCGCCATGTCGGAGTAGCCCGAGAAATCGAAGTAGAGCTGGAGCGAGTAGCCGAGTGCGGCGCCCCAGCCGCCGGCGAGACCGAGCTGGCCGGAGTTGGCGAACAGCTTGTCCACGTGCGGGCTCAGCTGGTCGGCGAGCACGAGCTTCTTGACGAGCCCGCATGTGAGGAAGAAGAGTCCCGTCGCGGCTGCGCGAGAGCTCAACCGCCGCGCCGGCTTCGCGAGTTGGCCGGCGAGGTCGGTGAAGCGGACGATCGGTCCCGCGATCAGGTGCGGGAAGAGCGCGACGAAGGTCGAGTACTCGACCAGGTTGCGTGTCGGCTCGATCTTCCGGCGGAAGACGTCGATCGTGTACGACATCGAGTTGAACGTGTAGAAGCTGATCCCGATCGGCAGCAGGATGTGTAGCGGCGGGAAGTGCACAGGCAGACCGAGCGCGCGGCCGATCCCGTCCAGCGAGTGGACGAAGAACCCGGCGTACTTGAAGTACGCGAGGATCCCGAGATTGACCGTCAGCGAGCAGACGAGCAGCAGGCGTCTGCGACGTACATCCTCGGTCGCGAAGATCAGGTTGCCCGCGATGTAGTCGACGGTCGTCGAGGCGAGCATCAGCGGGAGGAAGCGCCAGTCCCACCACGCGTAGAAGGCCCACGAGGCGAGCGTCAGGAAGATCAGCCGCACCGTCTTCCCCGGCAAGAACCACCAGCCGAGCAGCACCGGCGGCAGGAAGCCGATGAGGAACAGGTACGAGTTGAAGAGCATCAGATGGTCGCCGCCCTGAGCTCGCGCGCTCGGCTGTGCGATCTGACGCGTCTGGGCCGCAGGCATCCTCCGGGGTCCGGCAGAGCCGGCCCCCGCAAGAGGACTGCTTCGCGGGCGCCGGGGGGGCCCCCGGGGGTGGGCGCCAAACCGAGGGGGGGGGGCCCCCCGGGGCGCCCCCCCGCGGGCCGCGCGCGCCCCCCCCCGGA
>JBBQTQ010000113.1:0-6182 GCA_038213135.1 Gaiellales bacterium | reverse complement strand
CAGGCCGTCTCAGCGACCGGTTCGGGTCGCGCTGGCTCGTTGGGATAGGAATGACTTTGACGGCCGCATCGCTCCTGCTCTTCGCTCAGATGGACGTCGGCTCGGACTTTTGGAACATCCTGCCAGGACTGCTCGTGGGCGGGGTCGGGATGTCGCTGACGATCACCCCCGCGACCGCCGCGGCGATGGGTGCCGTTGCCCAGGACAAGGCCGGGGTCGGTTCGGCCGTTCTCAACGCGTTCCGCCAGGTGGGCGGCTCGTTCGGGATCGCGGTCATGGGTGCCGTGGTCGCCTCGCAGGCCACCGCCGCCACCGGACAAGCCGGCTTCATCCGTGGCTATCACCACGCGCTCTATCTCGGCTCGGGTATCGCGTTTCTCGGAGCCGTGATCGCGATCCTCACCTTGCGCGGCGTGCGCCGCACCCGCGCGGCCCGCGCCGCCGAGCACGCCACGGCATGACCGTCACTCCGCGGCTCGCAGCGAGCGAGCGCCGGGCCGCCCTGATCGACGCCGCCCTCCGGGTCTTCGCGGCCGGGAGCTATAGCGGCGCCACTACGGCCGACATCGCGCGCGCTGCCGGAGTCAGTGAGCCGATCCTCTACCGCCACTTCGCCTCGAAGCGCGACCTCTATTTCGCGTGTATCGAGGAGACCTGGGCGCAGCTGCGCGAGGCCGTCGAGGAGCTGGTCGCGCAAGAGGATCCAAGCGAATGGCCGCTTGCGGTCGGCAAGGCGGTGCGTGGCCTGCGCGAGCGCTGCCTGCCCACCCATATCTGGATCCAGGCGCTCAGCGAGGCAGGCGAGGATCCCGAGGTCCGGCGCTTCTTGCGGCGCCACTTTCGCGACGTTCACGGGTTCTTCGCCGACCTGCTCCGTCGCGCCCAGGCCGCGGGCGGGATCCCCGCAGAGCGCGACCCCGACGCGGAGGCCTGGATCGGGCTCGGCATCGGGCTACTCCGTTCGGTGCAGGACCGGCTGGGCGGAGTCGTCGCGGAAGAGGATTTCGCCGCGATCTCGGAATCGCGTCGCGCCTGGCTCGGTGGTGTGTGAGGGACAGGCCTCGAGAGGCCTGTCCCTCGGCCATTCCTTTTGGCCCGTGCCGGACCAAAAAGAATGAGCCCCGGCTGCGGCGTTCCGGGGCTCAACTTTTCGCTGCAACGGCCACATCTGCGGCGGTTTCCTCGAGGCCGGCTCTGACGGCACAGGCGGCCTCTCGGATGTCCTCGCGATGTGTGGTGGCGTGACTGTAACGGGCATGTCTGAAATTGTCAAGTAGTCAGATCAAGTGATTTGCGCTAAGCTCACTTCACCCGGTCAGAGCCGATGGATAGAGCGGTTGTAGGAGGATGCAGTGGAGCTGAGTGAAGTCGAGCTGAAGCACGAGTCGAGCGCGATCGGCAATCGTCTCAGGCAGTTGCGCGTCGCTGCCGGGCTGAGCCAGAGCGACCTGGCCGCGGGCCGCTTCTCGAAGGAGTACGTCAGTCAGATCGAGCGTGGTAAGACGCGGCCCACCCGCGAGACGACCGAGTGGCTCGCCGACCGGCTCGGGGTCGATCCGTCCTTCCTCTCGAGCGGTGTTGCTGCCGCCGAGCGGGCGCGACTGGACGCAGCCCTCACGCGTGCGGAAGCGCTCGTCCAGGCGTACCGCTACGACGAGGCGATCCCGGAGTTCCGCTCCGTCCAGTCGGCCGTCAGGTCCGCGGTTCCCGAGCTCGAGTTGCGTGCCCTCGCCGGCGAGGCGTGGGCCCGGGCTCTCGGCGGCGAGGTCGACGAGGCAACCGAGTTGCTCGGCCGCGCGCGGACGCTCGCCGAGGGCGAGGAGTTCACGGACGTCGAGCGGGCGGACGTGCTCTTCCGGCTCGGGGTCTGCCGTTACAAGCTCTCGAGCATCTCGACGGCAATCGCGCTCTTCGACGAGGCGCTCTCGCTCGCCGAGCGCTCCGGGCTGCCCTGCGACCTGCTCCGATCCAACATCTTCGGCTGGCGCTCCCGTTGCTACCGGCGCCAGCGCGACTGGGCAGCCGCCCGCGAGGACGTCGAGCGCGCGCTCGAGCTCGCGGACGGGCTGAACGACAAGCAGGCCGCGGCGGACATCTACTTCGAGGCCTCGCTCGTCTCGGAGCGGGAGGGCCACTGGGTGCTCGCCCGGTCCTACGCGGAGAAGGCGAAGGCGCTGTTCGAGGAGATCTCCGACCGGAAGGCCGTCGGGAACCTCCTCAACAACCTCGGCGGCCTGACCTTCCTGCTCGGGAAGCCGGAGGAGGCGATCGAGTATCTGAAGGGCGCATTCCGGATCGCGCTCGAGACCGGAAGCGAGACGGACGCGGGCCATGTCGTCACGTCGATGGCCGAGGTGCACCTCGGTCTCGGCGAGGCGGGGCAGGCGGAAGCAGAGGCGAAGCATGCACTCGAGCTGCTCGGCGGTCGCGTGGATTACCTGCACGAGATCGGCACCGCACAGCTCGTTCTGGGCAAAGCACTGCTGGAGCAGAATCACCTTAACGAGGCAGAAGAAGCGTTCGTAGCTGCCGATAACAGCTTCGAACAGTTGTCATCGGCAAGCCACCGGGCTGCGGCCTGGGTCGCTCTCGGGGATCTCGCCGCCAGGCGCGGCGACGACCGCGAAGCGGCCCGCCAGTTCCGGCGGGCGGCCGAAACGCTTCAGGACTTCCGCTTCTAAGAAAAATCGAAAGGAGGTAGGCACATGCGCAAGCTTGCGCTTCTGCTCCTGCTTGTCGTTTTCGCAGTCGTGCTGGCGAAGCTCCGCCCGTTCGGCTTCGTCGACGGCCGGCTCTAGAAGAGTCACTCGCAGGACGACCACGCGCCGATGGGGCGCGATGGGCGGTGCAGGGCAAGGACGCAGGGAGCGTCCGTATCTGCCGAGATACGGACGCGACCGAGGACGCCGCCATGCGTCGTTCAGCGCGGCCCAGCGGCCCGTGCTCGTACTGAGAGGGGCTCGGACCTAATGAGCCGCGAGCCGCACGGACGCGACTACGATCGCGAAGTGCGTATCGGGGCTTTGGCTCTCGCAGCCTTTCTGCTCGCGGCCGGCTGGGCATTCGGGAGCCTGAAGCCCACCTCCTCCTCCGCGTCTCTCGTCACGGGTACCTCCGACTACGGCCCCGGTAACGTGCGCGTTTCCTTCCTGATCCTCAAGGCGAGCGGCGAGCCCGCGTACCGGCCGACTGCGCAGGTGAAGGCCGCGGACGGAGCGAGCGCAACCGCGGTGCTCGAGACGGTCGGCACGTCGCCCGAGACGAGCATCCGCCTCTACGTGGTGCACCTGCGGATCGCGCGAGCGGGGAGCTATTCGCTCTCCGCCACACCACAGGGGACGAACGTGACGGCGGTCGGCTCGGTCGACGTCAAGGAACACAGCGCGACGCCGGCGATCGGGTCGCGCGCACCGGCCTCGAATACGCCGACGATCGCGAGCGCGCACGGGAAGCTGTCGGTGCTGACGACCCGCGTGCCGCCCGACCGCAGCCTGCTCCGGTACTCGGTCGCCGAGTCGCTCGCGGCGCACAAGCCCTTCGTCGTCGTCTTCGCGAGCCCGAAGTTCTGCACGACTCGCACCTGCGGGCCGGTCGTCGACGTGACCGAGGCGGTGGCGAAGCGCTTCGCGGCCGTTCGCTTCATCCATGTCGAGGTCTACGAGCACAACGACCCGGCCAAGGGGACGAACGAGTGGGTGCGCCAGTGGCACCTACCCAGCGAGACCTGGGCGTTCCTCGTCGGCGGCGACGGACGGATCCGCGCGAAGCTGGAAGGGTCCTTCTCGACCGGCGAGCTCGCGGCGGCGGTCACGCGCTACCTGGCCCCGTAGTTCCGTCGGGCAGGGGCGGGCACGAACCTCCCCCATGGGAGCACGAATCCGCCGCACGCGGCGCGCGCTCGAGGTCGTCCGCGTCGCCCGCAGCCGCAGGCTGATCCGCGTGCTGCGCGAGATCGGGGTGGTCGGCGAGCGGACGGCCACCCGCGAGGGTGCTCGCGAGTTCCGGCTCGCGCTCGAACAGCTCGGGACGACCTTCCTGAAGCTCGGACAGCTGCTCTCCTCGCGGCCCGACCTGCTCCCGGACGTCTACATCGAGGAGCTCAGCCGGCTCGTGGACAGCGTCCCTCCGCTGCCCTTCGCGGAGCTGGAGCCGATCGTTCAGGAGGAGATCGGGCTGGACGCGTTCGTTCGGATCGATCCCGAGCCGCTCGCCGCAGCCTCGATCGCCCAGATCCACCGCGCGTTGCTGCGGGACGGCCGGGAGGTGGTCGTGAAGATCCGTCGGCCGGGGATCGAGGACGAGGTCGTGCTCGACCTCCAGCTGCTGCGATCCGTCGCCGCCGGCGCCGAGCGGCGCTCGGAGACCGCGCAGCTGCTCCAGCTCGACGCATTGGCCGACGAGCTCGAGTCGCACCTGCTCGGCGAGCTCGATCTCGTCGAGGAAGCCGCAAACACCGACCTGATCGCCGGCGCGATCGCCGACTTCCCCGAGTTGACCGTGCCGCTCGTGATCCGGCCGTACGTGACCGAGCGCGTGCTCGTTCTGCAGCAGATCCGCGGCGAGAAGGTGACCGCCGGCCACGCGCTTCCCGCGGAGCGCGCCAAGGAGCTCGCGACGGCCTTCTTCCGCTCGGCGAGGCGCTCGCCGACCTGTAGCGGATCGCGCTCCGCTACGGCGTGCGCCTGCCCACGAGCTTCGCGCTCGTCGGGAAGACGCTCGCCCAGGCGGACTCGATCGCGCGGACGCTCGACCAGGTCGACGTCCTGGAGGACTACTCGCTCGAGCTCGTCGTCGGCCAGGCGGAGCGCAGGCTGCGGCCGAACTAGCTCGCCGGGTACGCGCTGACGCAGCTCGAGCCCTTGCTCCGGCTGCCACGACGCACGGTCCAGATCGCCGATCGTCTGGAACGTGGGACGCTCAAGATCGGCGTCGAGCCGACCGGCCTCAAGGACTTCGAGCGCATGCTCCGGAGCGTGGCGAACCGGCTCGGCGCCGCGCTGATCGTCGTCGGGCTGCTCGTCGCTTCCGCGCTGATGGCGCGCGTCAGCCACGTCGTGTCGCTGGCCGGCTTCTCGCTGTCGGGACTGATCGGCCTCTACATGGTCTGGCGGATCATCCGGACGCCCGGCGAGTTCTGATCTGGAATAATCCAGCCCTTACTTCACTTCGGAAAGTAATGGGAGGCTAGATGGCGGAGAACGGCTACGCGAAAGAGGTCCTCGTCACCACCGACTGGCTCGCGTCGAAGCTTGGAACGCAGGGCATCGTCGTGTCGGAGGTCGACGAGAACCCCGATCTCTACGAGGAGGGACACATCGCCGGGGCGGTGAAGCTCCACTGGCGCGACGACCTCCAGGACCCGCTCGAGCGCGACCTGATCGACAAGAGCGCGTTCGAGTCACTCCTCGGCGGGCTCGGGGTCGGCAACGACTCGACGCTCGTGGTGTACGGAGACAAGAACAACTGGTTCGCCGCCTATGCGTACTGGTACCTCAAGATCTACGGCCACGACGACGTGCGGATCCTCGACGGCGGCAGGCAGAAATGGATCGACGAAGGCCGCGAGCTGACGACGGACAAGCCCTCGCCGCAGGCCACCTCTTATACGGCGAAGGAGCGCGACGAGTCGATCCGCGCCTACCGCGACGAGGTGCGCGGCTGGATCGGCGACTCGGGACGCGCGCTCGTCGACGTTCGCTCGCCGCAGGAGTACTCCGGCGAGCTGCTGGCGCCGCCCGGCTACGAGCAGGAGGGGGCGCAGCGCGGGGGGCATATCCCGACGGCCGCCTCGATCCCGTGGGCTCAGGCCGTACAGGACGACGGCACCTTCAAGCCGGCCGACGAGCTGCGCACGCTCTACGGCGGCAAAGGGGTCAGCGACGACAAGAAGGTGACCGCGTACTGCCGGATCGGCGAGCGGAGCGCGCACACGTGGTTCGTCCTCCGCGAGCTGCTCGGCTACCAGGACGTCCGCAACTACGACGGCTCGTGGACCGAGTGGGGCAACTTGGTGGACGTTCCGATCGAGAAGGGCGCCTAGCTGTACTGACCACAGAGGTGTGAGACGCGGCTGATTGGCGGTCGGCCGCTGAGTGAGCCGTGGGGTCGGCGTCGGTTGTACCACCTGGTGTAGCCGGGTAGCGCGTGCGCGCGGTGGGCGCTGCTGGGGTAGGCGAAGCGGT
>JBBQTQ010000112.1:0-6255 GCA_038213135.1 Gaiellales bacterium | reverse complement strand
TCCCCGAGTTGATCGCCGCGATCGAATACTTCATCGACGGCTACAACGAACGCGCCCAGCCGTTCGTCTGGACCAAGACCGCCGAACAGATCCTCACCAAAGCCGTCAAACAACAACCCACTTCAGGAACGCTGCACTAGGACACGCGCTGAGGCGTGGCCCGTACGGACAGCCTGAGGTCAGACGATGGGGCCTGTGGGCAGAGAGTTCTACTCTTGGCGCACCTCGAACATCGGAGACCGTCTCCGATGTTGGCTCTCGCGGCCAATCTCAGAGCTGGCCCGTAGCCCTCGGATCGCGCAACGAAGCCCGAGATGACCCGGAAGGGACGTCCGAAACCGACCCCCGCCACTTTCCGCCGCCGCAGCCGGGCTTCGCCCGGCGGAGGCACGTCGCGCGCAGCCGCGTCTAACCGGTGGGAAGGGGGCTCGTGGGGGAAACCGGCTGTTTCCCCCACGAGGCGATCGATGGCCGCGAAGCGGCCGATGAAGCGCTTACTGCTCCAGGACGCGGCTCGCCTTCGCGATGCCTCGGCTGAGGAGGTAGAAGGCGGTGAGGACGGTCGTGTAGACGATCCAGTCCTTGACGGTGACGCTGTCGGCCGCCCACCAGATGATCGCGAAGATGAACTCGATGATCAGGTAGAGCAGGAACTCCGCGTTGCCGGGGACCGGCATCCGCGCACCGCTCATCATCGTCGTGCCCGGTGTCGCGCCGTAGCTGCTCGCTGACGGCGTGTGCTCCGGAGGTGTTGTCGACATCCCAGCTCCTTTCAGGCCGCGTGACCGGGGACGTCGGGGTCAGAGAAGAAGACCACGTCGTACCTCGGCACGTATGAGTACTCCTCCGGGCCGCTCTCGATCTCGGCCCCTTGCTCGCGGAGCCAGTCCGCGCGCTCGTTTACTCCCGCGCGGGAGCCCGCCTCAAACGCACTACGGTTGAAGGGCAGGCTGCGCCCGATCGAGGAGACGACAAGGTCCACGTGATTGACGCCGCTCGAGCGCATCGGCCTGGCGTGACATTCAGCGCGAGGTCGCCAGGTCCTTCCCGCGGCCGTAGCGCACCGCGCGCGCGACGGACACCGGGTCGAGCCCCTCCTCGACCAGCCTCTGCCTGAGCTCGCCCTCGCTCGCGAGCCGGAGGAAGAGCCAGGCGATCGCGCTGAGCGTGATGATCGAGCCCTCGATCATCATCACGCCGCCCGCGATCCCCTGGTCGCTGAGCGCCGAGATGCCCCAGCGCTTGAACGGGTGCTCGTAGTAGGGGTAGAAGACCGAGCCCGACCAGATGAAGACGTTGCCGAGGATCGTCTCGAGCACGCGGACGACCAGGATGTAGCCCAGCTTCCAACCGGTGCCGAACCACATCGGGCCGGGGAGCACCTCGACGACGGGCGCCCACATCAGCGCGCCGAAGCCGAAGAACATGCCGTGCTCGAGCGCGTGGACAACGGAGTGATGGAGCGCGCCCTGGTAGAGGAACGGCAGGTGCCAGAGGTAGAGGTCGAGCGCCCAAAGGGGGAGCGCGACGAACGGATGGGCGAGCCCGCGCAGCCGGTTCACCCACTCGTACTGGAGGACGGGCCGGAGGATCGGCCCGGTCAGCCCGGCGACGCAGCCGAGCGGCGCCAAGTCGCCGAGCAGGATGTGCTGGCTCATATGCATGAACAGGAACTGCTGCTCGCCGAACGCGTCGACCGGCGAGGCCAGCGCGAGGAAAATCAGGACGAGACCCGTTCCGAACGACCACAGCCGCCAGCGGGGAACCGGCGTACCCCGTCCGTCGAGGGTGTGGACGCGGCGGTAGTAGAGCGCCGCGACGACCGCGACCGGAACGAGCTGGTAGGGCTCGAAGGTCCAGCTCGTGGCAAGCGAGGGACCCATCCCTGCTGAGTCTAGAATCGCGCCGCTTTCGTGCGGCTCTTCCACTACCACCTCGTCACGAGCAAGCTCCGGGCGACCGAGGCGCGCTACCTCGGCAAGCTGGGCTTCGCGCTCGTCGGGCGCTATGGCCGGATCGGCGAGGAGCGGAAGCGCTTCGAATCCGGCACGTCCTGGGAGGAGCTCGACGGCGCGAGCTTCCGGGTCCGGTTGGTCGAGCTCCAGCGCGGCGCGGTCAACGTCGTCATCCAGCCCGGTCACTGGGAGCTGCCGCGGGTCGACCACCTCGGTTTCGCCGGCGACGAGGACGAGTTCGCTGACGTGCTCGAGCGGGCGGCCGCGCTCGGGCTGAAGGTGCAGGAGCACGCGGAGCGGCGCGCCTTCGTCGCCACGAACGCCGGCTACCGGCTCGAGGTACACCCGCCGCGCGACTGGCTCGAGGACATGCTCGCGGACGAGGACGAGCTCCGCCTGGCCGAAGTGCATCTCCGCTGCGACGAGCCCTCCCGCAAGGCATCGGCGCTGAAGGAGCTGCTCGGAGTCGAATCGATCGCGCAGTCGGTGCTCGTCGGCGGCACGGCGATCCGGTTTCTGCCGGGGGGACCGCAGGGCCGGCCGGAGCTGAGCGCCGAGCTGTTCGATTAACTAGGGCGGTGGAGCAGAGCTACGAGGCCGCCGGGGTGTCGCTGGCGACCGCCGGTGCGATCGTCGAGCGGTTGCGCGCGGCCGTCGAGTCGACCGGCGCCGCAGGCTTCGGCGCGTTCGCTGGGCTCTATCCGCTCGACGAGCGGCGCTTCCTGGCCGCGTCGACCGACGGCGTCGGCACGAAGCTCGTCCTCGCGCGCGAGCGCGGCGCGCTGCGCGCCTGCGGCGCCGATCTCGCTGCGCACTGCATCAACGACGTTGCGACGACCGGCGCGCGGCCCCTCTTCCTGCTCGACTATGTCGCCGCCAACCGGATCGAGCTGGAGCAGGTCGGAGAGCTCGTGGGGGGAGCAGCGGCGGTCTGCCGCGAGGCCGGCTGCGCCCTGATCGGGGGCGAGACGGCGGAGCTGCCGGGGATCTACCAAGCTGGAGAGCTCGACTTCGCCGGCACCTGCGTCGGCATCGTCGATCGCGACGAGCTGATCGACGGCTCGCGCGTGGAGGCAGGCGACCTCGTCGTCGGCCTCCCGTCCGCCGGCGTCCACGCCAACGGCTTCACGCTCGTGCGGCGGGTGCTCGAGGACGAGGACTACGACGGGCCCGACCTGCTCGCCCCGACCCGCCTCTACCTCGACGACGTGCGTGGCTTGGGTGATGTGCGGGCGCTGGCCCACGTCACGGGCGGCGGCATCGAGGCGAACCTGGCGCGCTCGCTTCCCGAAGGCCGCCACGCTGTGATCGACTGGGACGCCTGGGAGCGACCGCCGGTCTTCGAGTGGCTCGGCCGCCATGTCGAGGAGGAAGAGCTGCGGCGAGTGTTCAACCTCGGGATCGGGTACTGCGCGGTCGTGCCGGAAGCGCAGGAGCAGCTCGTGATCGGGCGGATCGAATGATTGGGGTGCTGGTCTCCGGCGAGGGCACCAACCTCCAGGCGTTGATCGATGCGGGGCTGCCGATCGTCGCGGTCGCGTCGAACCGACCGGAGGCGAAAGCGCTGAGGCGCGCACAGGACGCGGGGATCCCAACCGCCGCCTTCGAGGGCTTCGACAGCCGGCCGCTGCGCGACGAGGCGATCGCCGACTGGCTGGCCGGCCAAGGCGTCGAGACCGTCGTCTGCGCCGGATACATGCAGCTGCTGACACCGTCGTTCCTCGAGCGCTTCCCCGGCCGGATCGTCAACGTCCATCCATCGCTGCTCCCGGAGTTCGCCGGCACGCGGCCGATCGAGGATGCGCTCGCCGCCGGCGTCGAGACCACCGGCGTCACCGTCCATCTCGTCGACGAGGGCATCGATACGGGCCCGATCCTGCGCCAGGAGCCTGTCCCCGTCGAGCCGCGCGAGACGCTGCTGGAGCGAATCCATGCCGTCGAGCACCGGCTCCTACCCGAGGTGGTGAGAGAGCTGCTCGTCGCGGCTCCCGGGTCGACGGCAGGACTCGGCTCGCGCCGGGCTCCGCCCGGCGCGAGCCGAGGCCGGCCGGGAGTCGCGATGCGCGCGCTGATCTCCGTCTACGCGAAGGAGGGGGTCGCGGAGTTCGCCCGCGGTCTCGACGAGCTCGGCTGGGAGCTCGTCGCAAGCGGCGGCACCGCGGAGCATCTCGAGGCCGAGGGCCTCCCGGTGACGCACGTCGAGACGCTGACCGACTCCCCGGAGATGCTCGGCGGCCGCGTCAAGACGCTCCACCCGCGCATCCATGCCGGGATCCTCGCCCGGCGCGACAACGACGACGACCTCGCCTCGCTCGCCGAGCAGGCGATCGAGCCCTTCGACATCGTCTGCGTCAACCTCTATCCGTTTGCGGAGGTCGCGGGGCGCTTCGGGGTGAAGGAGGAGGACGCAGTCGAGATGATCGACGTCGGCGGCCCCTCGATGCTGCGTGGCGCGGCGAAGAACTTCGCCCATGTGACTGCGGTCTGCCGACCGGAGCAGTACGCGCGCGTCTTGGAGGAGTTGCGCGACGACGGTGCGATCTCCCTCGACACGCGCCGCCGGCTGGCCGCCGAGGCCTTCGCGGCGACGGCCGCCTACGAGGCCGCCATCGCGCAGTGGTTCGGCGACATCGAGGCGTTCCCGCCGACGCTGATCCCGTCGTTCCAGCGCGAGTTGCCGCTCGCCTACGGCGAGAACCCGCATCAGCGCGCGTCCTACTACTCGGAGGTCGGCGCGCGGCGGCACCTGCTCTCGATGGTCGAGCAGGTACACGGGCGCGAGCTCTCGTTCAACAACCTGAACGACCTCTCGGCAGCGCGGCTCCTGCTCGACGAGTTCGCGCTACCGGCCTGCGTGATCGTCAAGCACGCCAACCCGTGCGGCGCGGCGGTTGCGGGCTCGATCGAGGATGCGTACCGGCGGGCGCTCGCTGCCGATTCGGTCTCGGCGTACGGCGGCGTCGTCGTACTGAACCGGCCGGTGACGACCGAGCTGGCCGACCTCCTTGCGGAGCAGTTCGTCGAGGTGCTGTTCGCACCCGGGTACGACGACGCGGCGCTCGGCAAGCTCAGCGAGAAGCCGGCGGCGAGGATCCTGATCGACCGCGAGCGTCGCAGAGCGACCGCGGGCGAGCGCGACTACCGGCGCGTGCTCGGCGGGCTGCTCGTGCAGGAGCGCGACGCTGACGTCGAGGACCGGGAGGGGATGATCGCCGTGTGCGGCGACCCGAGCGAATCGGACTGGGGCGATCTCCTCTTCGCGTGGCGCGTCTGCAAGCACGTCGCCTCGAATGCGATCGTGATCGCCAAGGACCTGCAGACGATCGGGATCGGCGCCGGCCAGATGAGCCGCGTCGACGCCGTCCGGATCGCGGTCGAGAAGGCGCGCGAGCACGGCCACTCGCTGGAGGGAGCCGCGCTCGCCTCGGATGCGTTCTTCCCGTTCCCGGACGGGCCGCAACTGGCGCTGGCCGCGGGCGTGCGCGCCGTGATCCAGCCGGGCGGCTCGAAGCGCGACGCCGAGGTGGTCGCGGTCGTGAACGCGGCGGACGCCTCGATGGTCTTCACAGGACGGCGGCACTTCCGCCACTAGGCTTCGCGCAGTGGAGCCGCCGACGTTCGCCGACGTGCTCGCGGCCCGGCGGCGGATCGCTCCCCACCTCCTCCCGACGGCGCTCAACCGTTACCCGGCGCTCGACGAGCTCGTCGGCACCGAGGTCTGGGTCAAGCACGAGAACCACCAGCCGATCGGCGCCTTCAAGGTGCGTGGCGGGGTCAACCTCGTCTCGCAGCTCTCCGAGGACGAGCGCGCCCGCGGGCTCGTCACGGCATCGACCGGCAACCACGGCCAGTCGATCGCCTTCGCAGCGCGCCTCTTCGGCGTTCGCGCGATCGTCTGTGTCCCCGAGAACGTCAATCCCGTCAAGGCGGCCTCGATGCGCGGCCTGGGCGCGCAGCTCGTGCTCCACGGCCGCGACTTCGACGAGGCTCGCGAGCACTGCGAGGCGCTCGCGGCCGAGCACGGCTACCGCTACGTCCACTCCGGGAACGAGCCGCAGCTGATCGCCGGAGTCGCGACCGGCCCGCTGGAGGTCCTGGAGCTCGAGCCCGAGCTGGACGTCCTGATCGTCCCGATCGGCGGCGGCAGCGGCGCCGCGGGGGCCTGCATCGTCGCGGCCGCCGTGAGACCGGAGCTCGAGGTGATCGGCGTCCAGTCGGAGGCGGCGCCCGCGGCTTACCGCTCCTGGCGAGAGGGCGCCGTCGCCGAAGACGAGATGGGCACCTTCGCCGAAGGTCTCGC
>JBBQTQ010000111.1:0-6312 GCA_038213135.1 Gaiellales bacterium | reverse complement strand
CGGCCAGACGCCGCTGAAGCTGGCCGGCCCGCTCGAGGAGGCCGGCTACCGGATCATGGGGACGCCCTTCGAGGCGATCGACCTCGCCGAGGACCGCGAGCGGTTTGCGGCGCTGCTCGCGGACCTCGGCGTGCGCTGTCCGGAGTGGGGGATCGCGCACAGCGGTACGCAGGCGGCCGAGATCGCGCACCGGATCGGCTACCCGGTGCTCGTCCGCCCCTCGTACGTGCTCGGCGGCCGCGCGATGCGCGTCTGCTACCGCGGCGCGCAGGTCGTCGAGGCGTTCCAGAACGTCCGCGGCCCGACGCTCGTCGACCGCTTCCTCGAGAACGCGGTGGAGATCGACGTGGACGCGCTCTGCGACGGGACGGACACCTACATCGGCGCGATCATGCAGCACGTCGAGGAGGCCGGCGTCCATTCCGGCGACTCGGCCTGCGTCCTGCCAGCGCCCTCGCTCACGGCGGGCCAGCAAGCCGAGATCGAGCGGGTCGTCCGCAAGCTCGGACCGGCGCTCGGCACAGTCGGGCTGCTGAACGTCCAGCTCGCGGTCGCGGACGGCGAGGTGTACGTGCTGGAGGCGAACCCGCGGGCTTCACGGACGGTGCCGTTCGCGAGCAAGGCGACCGGCGTCAATCTCGTCGAAGCCGCGTGCCGCCTCGCTGCCGGGAAGCGGCTCGCCGAGCTGGCGCTGCCGCCGGAGCGGCCGCCCGCCCAGGTGTCGGTGAAGGCGGCGGTGCTGCCGTTCGCACGCTTCCCGGGGAGCGACCCTGTGCTCGGTCCAGAGATGCGCTCGACCGGCGAGGTGATGGCGACCGCCGCCGACCTGCCGACCGCCTTCGCGAAGGCGGAGCGCGCGGCCGGACGGCCTCTGCCGACCTCCGGCTCGGCCTTCCTCTCGGTGCGCGAGGAGGACAAGCCGGCGCTCGTCCCGGTCGCCGCCGCGCTCGCCGGGCTCGGCTTCCAGCTGCTCGCGACCGAAGGCACCCAGCGGGTCCTGGCCTCGGCGGGCCTGGTTGTCGAGAGCGTGGACAAGGGACAGGCCGTCGTCGACGCGATCCGACGCGGCCGCTGCGACCTGGTCGTCAACACCCCGCAGGGCTCGGGCGCGCGCACCGACGGCTACGCGATCCGCGAGGCGGCGCTCGTCGCCCGCGTTCCGTGCATCACGACGATCTCCGGAGCCGCGGCAGCCGTGCACGCGATCGCGAACGCGCGCACCGAGATCGCCCTCTCGCTGCAGGAGCGGATCGAGCATGCCGCGTCTCGAAGCGCGTAGGGTCGCCGGCTCCGAGCCGGTCGGCCCGTACACGCTCCTCCGCGTCGAACGTGGCGGGCTCGAGCCGGGCGAACCTGGGCAGTTCTTCATGCTCCAACCGCCGGGCCGCGTGCTGCCGCGTCCGATGAGCCTCTGCTTCGCACCTCCCGGCGAGCTCGCGTTCCTGATCGATCCGATCGGGCCAGGCACGAGGGCGCTCTGCGCGCTGCAACCGGGCGAGGAGCTGGCTGTGTTCGGGCCGCTCGGCCATGGCTTCCGGACCGAAGTCGCGCGGCCGCTCCTCGTCGGCGGCGGGATCGGGATCGCGCCGCTTCCCTACCTCGCGGAGACGCTCCCGGGCGCGCCGGTCGTCGTCGGCTTCCGCAGCGACCGCCACGCAGAGGCCGCCGCGCTTCTCCCCGGTGCCGAGGTGGTCGTCGAGCCCATCTACGTGACGGAGCTGATCGAGCCGGGGCAAGACGTGCTCGCCTGCGGTCCCGAGCCGATGCTCGAGGCGATCCGCAGAATCGCGCCCGACGCCCAGCTCGCGTGGGAAGCGCCGATGGCCTGCGGCTACGGCGCGTGCTTCGGCTGCGTGGTCGAGATCGACGGAGCTCTGAAGCGGCTCTGCGTCGAGGGACCGGTCTTGCAACGTGTTAGCACGCTGAACGGCTCTCGAGCGGCATGAGGCTCCTCAACGCCTCCGGCTGCCTCGACGCGCTCACGGCGCCCGAGGTCGCGCGCTCGCTCGACGCCTTCGTGACGAAGACCGTGACGCCGCTTCCCCGTGAGGGCAACGCTCCGGTCCGCATCGTCGAGACCGAGGCCGGGATGCTCAACTCGATCGGCCTCGCCAACCCCGGCCGGGAGGAGTTTCTCCGCCAAACGCTCCCGCGTTTGGCTCGCTTGGGCATGCCGATTTGGGTATCGGTGGGGGGCTTCTCCGCGGCCGAGTACGCCGCCACGTGTGCCGCTATCGACGGCTGCGACGGAGTCGCAGCCGTCGAGTTGAACCTGTCGTGTCCGAATGTCGACGACGCGCCCGAGACGGCGGCCGAGATCGTCGCTACGTGCCGCGAGGCGACGGAGCTGCCGCTGTACGCGAAGCTCTCGCCTGCAACCTGGGACATCGCCGAGGTCGCGCGCGCGGTCGAGGCGGCGGGAGCGGACGGCCTCTCGCTCGTGAACACGATCAGAGGTCTCGCGCTCGACCAACAGCACCTCCGACCCGTGCTCGCAACGGCGACCGGAGGCTACTCCGGGCCCGCCCTGAAGCCGATCGCGCTCGCGTGCGTCTACGCCTGCCGGCGGGCGACCGACCTGCCGATCGTGGGGATGGGCGGAGTGTTCTCCGGCCGCGACGCCCTGGAGCTCGTTGCCGCCGGAGCGAACGACGTCGCGCTCGGGACGGTGCTCTTCGCCGACCCCGGCTCACCTGGCCGGATCCGACAGGAACTCGAAGCGGAACTGTCGCTTCTGGGCGTTGCCACATTGGACGACGCAATCGGAATGGCTCACACAACCCCGACTCTCGATGAAAGGTCGAGGGTCGGAAAAGCATAAAAGGCCTGCAAAGGCCGCGAATTGAAGTCGCTTGACCGCGGTCGGCAGCTTGTTAGACTCCTTGCCCCGATGGTCGCCTCCAAGACGCAGACACAAGCGCCGCTCCGCTCCCTCGACCAGAGGATGGAGGCACTCAAGAGGGCCAACGACATTCGGGTCAGGCGCGCGCAACTCAAGAAGGACCTCAAGCTCGGCAGGGTGCAGATCGAAGCGATCCTGAACGCTCCGCCGGAGTACGTCTCCACCGCAAAGGTCTTCGACATGCTGATGGCGGTTCCGAAGTTCGGCCGGGTGAAGGCTGCCCGCTTCCTGAACCAGTGTCGGATCAGCCAGTCGAAGACGGTAGGCGGCCTCTCCGAGCGACAGCGGACCGAGCTCATTGGCCTCTTCCATAGGTAGACCACCCGTCTTCGTCATCACCGGGCCCTCGGGCGCGGGCAAGGGAACGCTGATCAGGGCGCTGCTCGAACGCTGTCCCGAGCTCCAGGTCGCCGTGTCGGCGACGACGCGCATGCAGCGCAAGGGCGAGGAGGAGGGTCGCGAGTACTACTTCCTCTCCGACGCCGACTTCGCCCGCCGCGTTGCCAACGGGGAGTTCCTCGAGCACGTCACGTACGTCTCCGGTCAGCGCTACGGAACCCTGCGCTCAGAGGTCGAGCGGATCGCCGACAGCGGCCGGGTGTGCGTGCTCGAGCTGGAGACCGAGGGCGCCCTCAACGTGAAGGACGAGCTCGAGAACGCGCGCACGATCTTCGTCACCGCGCCGCTCGCCGAGCTCGAGCGACGACTGCGCGAGCGGGCGACCGAAAGCGCCGGCGAGATCGGCGAGCGGCTCGACCTCGCCGAGCACCAGCTGACCCAGGCGGAGCAGTTCGATTACGTCGTCGCGAACGACAACATCGGCCGGGCGGTCGAGGAGCTCGTGGAAGTCGTGAGGCGGGAGCTCAACGGCGCAGCTACCATGTCCTCGTGATCCATCCCAGAATCGACAAGCTGCTCGAGAACGTCGACTCCCGCTACGCGCTGGTGATCGTCGCCGCCAAGCGGGCCCGGCAGATCAACAACTACCACCACCAGCTCGGCGAGGGCACCTTCGACGAGCTGCCGCCGCTGATCGAATCGCGGTCGAAGAACTACTTGACGATGGCCCTCGAGGAAACAGCCGAGGGCAAGATCAAGTACGCCTACCAGAAGTAGGCTTCTTCCATGGCCCGGGTGCTTCTCGGGGTGACGGGCGGCATTGCCGCCTACAAGGCGTGCGAGCTCTGCCGGCTGCTCGTGAAGGCCGGGCACGAGGTGACGCCGATCCTGACTCCCGGGGCGGAGACGTTCGTGACCGCGCAGACCTTCGAGGCGCTGGCGCGGAGAGAGACCCCGCGCGAGCTGTACCCGCACCTGCTCGACGCAGACCTGCTCGTGATCGCGCCGCTCTCGGCGAACACGCTTGCGAAGCTCGCCGGCGGCCTCGCGGACTCGGTGCTGACCCAGACCGCGCTCGCGTTCGCCGGCCAGGTGCTCGCGGCCCCGGCGATGAACGTGCGCATGTGGGCCCATTCGGCGACCCAGGCCAACGCTGCGCTGCTCCGCGAGCGCGGAGTCGAGCTGATCGGCCCGGAGGACGGCGAGCTCGCGGAGGGTGAGAACGGACTCGGGCGGATGACCGAGCCGGAGGAGATCTTCGCGCGCTGTCAGGCGCTGCTCGGCGAGGGCGGCTCGCTCGCCGGGAAGAAGGTGCTTGTCTCGGCGGGCGGGACGCGTGAGCCGCTCGACGCCGTTCGTTTCCTCGGCAACCGCTCGTCCGGGCGGATGGGCGTCGCACTGGCGGAGGAGGCTCGGCGGCGCGGCGCGGCCGTGACGCTGCTTGCGTCGAACCTCGGAGTGGTTGCTCCGAGCGGGGTGGAGGTCGTCCAGGCGCCGACCGCCGCCGACCTGGAGCGCGAGGCGCTCGGTCGCGAGGCGGACGTCGTCCTGATGGCCGCGGCGGTCGCCGACTACCGGCCCGTGGAGGCGCTCGTCGAGAAGCGGCCGAAGGATCGCGAGCAATGGGTGGTGCCGCTCGAGCCGACGACGGACGTCCTCGCCGAGCTCTCGCGGCGGCGGACGAACGGGCAGCTGCTCGTCGGCTTCGCGGCGGATCGCGGCCAGCCGGGGCTCGAGCGCGCCAGGAAGAAGCTCGTCGCGAAGGCCGTCGACGCGATCGTCTTCAACGACGTGGCGCGCGAGGACATCGGCTTCGACTCGGCCGAGAATGAGGTGACGATCCTGACCGCCGCCGGTGAGCGGCGCGTCGAGAAGGCGCCGAAGCGCCGGATCGCCGGCGCGATCCTGGACGAGGTCGAGCGGCTGCTCCCCTGATGCAGGCGGTCGTGATGGCCGCCGGCGAGGGCCGTCGGCTGCGGCCGCTGACCGAGCACTACGCGAAGCCCGTCCTGCCGATCGACGGCCGGCCGGTGCTCGCGACGCTGCTGCGGGAGCTCGAAGGGATCTCGCCCGTGACCGTCGTCGTCGGCCATCTCGGCGAGCAGGTGGAGGCGCTCCTCGCGGGCCTGGACGTCCGGATCGTGCGACAGCCGGAGCCGCTCGGCTCGGCGGACGCGGTGCTCCGAACCGCCGCGGAGCCGCCGTACCTCGTACTCGCCGCGGACACGGTCTTCACGCGCGGCGACGTCGGGCGCTTCGTCGAGCAGACCGAGGGTTTCGACGGCGCGATCGCCGTGCGCCGCGACCCGCCACCGAGCCCGCCGCACCGGTTCGCAGTGCGGGTCGAGGACGGGCTCGTCACGCGTGTGCTCGACGACGATCCGGAGAACCCGCTCGCCGGCGCGCCGCTGTGGCTGGTCGGCGCCCGGGTGGCACCGTATCTCGTCGACCTTCCCGGCCCGCCGTATGAGCTGTCCGGTGCGTTCCAGCGAGCGATCGACTCGGGTGCGCGGATCGCCGGAGTGGAGATCGGCCCGACTCGCGACTTGACCTTTCCGGTTGACTTGGTGGTGCAGAACTTCGAGTACCTGACGGGGCTATGAGCGAGGTCTACGACTACTTCAAAGAGGGACAGGCGCGGTTGCGCAAGGGGATGGCGGCCCAGGCGACGGTGCCGCTCGAGAAGGCGAAGCGGCGCGCGCCCGACAAGGCGTCGATCCGCGAGGCGCTCGGGATCGCGTACTTCCGCCTGAATCGCGTCGACGAGGCGGCCGAGGAGTTCCGCGCGCTGATCGAGCTCTCGCCGGTCAACGACTACGCGCACTACGCGCTCGGCCGCTGCCTCGAGAAGCAGGGACGCGCCCGGGAGGCGAACCGCCACTACAAGCTGGCGCGCTCGCTCGACCCGGAAACGAAGCACTACCAGCGCCGGGTCCTCGAGCTCTGATCGTGGGGGCGACAGGCCGGTTACCCAACCAACCACCAAACCCCCCCCAAGAACCCCGGCACGCGGGGGGGGAGCCGCCCGCGGAACCCCCCCACCCCCGCCCAAATACCAATTAGCGCGGTGT
>JBBQTQ010000110.1:0-6777 GCA_038213135.1 Gaiellales bacterium | reverse complement strand
GCCTCGACTTGGGGCACGTCCTAGCGTTTCGATGCAATGTGGTCACCGTCCGACCTCCTTGGAGTCGCTGATGGCTCTGACAACCACCAGCCTCCAAGGCAGGTCGGACGAACAACGCTCCTGGGACTTACACCTAGGCTTCGAGCATGAACGTTCTGGCGGTCGTGCACGGAGCAAACGTGCGGCCAGGTGTGTTCGGCGACGAGGTTGTGGAGCGTGGCCACCGGCTCGAGGAGTGGACGCCGGCCGTGACGGCGCTGCCGCGCCCGCTCGAGGACTACGGCGCGGTGATCCTCTTCGGCGGCTCGATGCACGCCGACCAGGAGGAGCAGAACCCGTGGCTCCACGACGAGAACGCGCTGATCCAGGATCTCCTCGAGCGGCGCGTGCCGCTGTTCGGCGTCTGCCTCGGCGCGCAGCTGATCGCGAAGGCTGCCGGCGCGCCGGTACATCCTGCGCCGCAGCCGGAGATCGGCTGGATTCCGGTCGAGCTATCCGGCGCGGCGGAGGACGATCCGGTCTTCAACAAGCTGCCGGAACACTTCGACGCGTTCGAGTGGCACTTCTACACCTACGGGGTGCCCGGCGAGGGGAGCGAGCTGGCGCGGAGCGCGGCGTGCACGCAGGCGTTCCGCCTCGGCGACGCGGCGTGGGGGATCCAGTTCCACGCCGAGGTGACAATGGCTCACGTCCACTCGTGGGCAGCGAACATGGAAGTACCGGTGCCCGAAGGCCTGCTCGCAGAGAGCGAGCGGCGAATGGACGAGTGGAACGAACTGGGACGCAGGCTCTGCGGAGCGTTCTGCGCGGTCGCGGAGCGTGCGGCTGTCGACGTCTAGCGTTCGATCGGCAAATCGGGGTGGCGTGACCACTCGTGCCACGACCCGACGTAGTTGCGCGCCTTATAGCCCGCCGAGCGAAGCGCGAGCGTTGCCAGCCCCGAGCGCGAGCCCGAATGGCAGTACGCGACGACCTCCGTGTCCTCCGGCAGCCCGACGAGCGAGCGGATCTCCTCGGCCGGGCGGGGCGTGCCCGGAGAGGCCAAGAGGGTTCCCACCTCGATGTGGCGGGCTCCGGGGATGTGGCCCTGGCGCGGGTCGCACGGATAGCCGCCGCGACCCGAATACTCATCGTCGCGGCGAACGTCGATGATCGTCAGCTCGCCGAGGCGCTCCTTCAGCTCCTCTTTCGATGGCACGGCCTCGAGGTACGCCGTGAAGTCCACGCGCTTCGGTTCGAGCTCGACGGGGCCGGTCTGGAGCTCGCCCTCCCAGACCGCGAGCCCACCTGCCAGAACCGCGACGGAGCGATGGCCGGCGAGCTCCGCCATCGTCGCCGCGGCGGCAGCAGCCACACAGTCGCCCCCGTCGTAGAGCACGAGCCTCTCCTGACCGGTGACCCCGTGCCGGCGAAGGCGCAATGCGACCTCGGCGGCGAGCGCCTCCAGCACGTCGGCGTCCGTCTGCGGCGAAGGCGAGCCGAGCACGAGCGGGATCGAGCCGGGGAGATGGCCGCGGGCATGGGCGTTCGGCCCGCGCACGTCGGCAAGCACCAGATCGGGCTCGCCCAGCCGCTCGGCGACCCATGCTGCATCGACGACTGCGGGCAGTGTCACGCGGCCTCCAAGAACGCCGCGAGCACACGCGCGAACTCGTCGGGCCGCTCGAGGTTCGGCAGGTGGCCCGCTCCCTCGAAGACGTGCACTTCCCCGAGCGGCGCGTCCGCCGCGAGACCGCGGGCGTAGTCGGGATCGACCAGCGGATCGGAGTCGCCGACCAGCACGAGCAGAGGAGCCTCGATCCTGGTCACCGCCTCGGTCGAGTCCGGCCTGTCGCGGATCGCCGCAACCGCGCGTGCGAAGTCCTCCGGTGCCTGCTCGCGCGCGATCGCGTGTGCCCGCTCGACGACCTCCGGATCGGCCTGGGCGGGGAAGAGCCGAGGCGCCATCTCGCCCCACAGGCCCTCGGCGCCCTCTTCGCGGGCAACCCGAATCCACTCCTCGCGAACCGGCCGCCGGTCGGGCGGATCGGCGTCGGCGCGCGAGCCGCTCAGGACGAGGCCGCGCAGGCGCCCCGGCGCCCGCCGCGCGATCGCGCAAGCGCAGTAGCCACCCATCGACGCGCCCACAGCGACGAACTGTCCCTCGATCTGTGCGAGGACGGCATCCGCCCACTCGTCCATCGACTGACCGAGCGGATACAGCGCCGGAGCCTCGCCGCCGAATCGTTCGCGCTCCGCTTCCCACATCCGGGGATCGAGCGGCAGCGCATGCAGGAAGACGACGTTCACCGCGCGAGCGCGCCGACGAGCTCGAGCTCGGCGGCGATCGCCGGCCGCTCGGACAGCAAGTCAAGGCGCTCGAGCAGAGTCGGGTAGGGCGTCAGGTCGAAGCCGAGCAGGTCACGGAGGCGGATCAGCCATGGGAGATAGGCGATGTCGGCGAGCCCGTAGGCTCGCTTCCACGCTTCGGCGCCTCGCTCGGCCATCGAGAGGCAATGCGTGAGCCGCACCTCGCCGTCCGGCTCGCCGCGCCGGAACGCGTAGTAGGAATCGCCGAGGTTGAGGTCGAATCGGTCGATCACGAGCCTGACTCGCGCACGGTCGCCGGGGTCGGGCGGCAGGAGCGCCGGCTCGGGGTAGCGCTCTTCGAGGTACTCCATGATCACCGGGGATTCCGGCAGCACGAACGAGTCCTCCTCGAGCACCGGCACCCTCCCGGTCGGGTTCTTCTCGTAGATCCAGGCCGGTCGATCGGAGAGGTCGATCTGGACCGTCTCGTACTCGACTCCCTTCTCGGCAAGCACGATGCGGGCTCGTGCGCAGTACGGGCAGCGGTCGGCGTCGTAGAGGGTGAGCACCTCCCTACCCTACCCCGAGGACTTCGGCCAGCTGCCGATAGAGATCCTCGGCCGGCGGCAACTCGCTCGGGGAAGCGGCCGTGCGGGCGACCGCGCGGACTCTGGCCGGATCGCCGCCCGTCAGCCGGTGCACGACGGTGGGGTTCGCGCCGAGCGCGACGACGTCGCCCGGCGGGAGCGGGCCGTGGTATTCCGGCACAGAGGCGTACTCATCGGCGATCCGGCCGCGCTCGAGCAGGACGTAACGGACGACGGCGCCCTGCTCGATCCCGAGCTGGAGGACGATTGCGCCCGAACGATCCGAGAGCTCGCGCGCAAGACGCCTCAACAGCGGCGGCTCGCGGCTGCAGAGCTCGTCCTCGACCTCGATCCAGCCGTTGCGCGGCTCGTGGACGATCGTGCGATCCGAGCACCCAAGTCGCGGCACATAGTTGCGGACCGCGCGCTCGACCGCGGTTTCGTCGTCCGTCTGCACGAAAACCCGACCGAACGACGGGGCCCCCTTCTCGGAGCGCAGACGGTGCTCGAGCTCGCGCACGGCCGCGAGCGCGGCGCGGAGCAGCGGTTCCTCGACTCCGGGCCTCGACGCGTAGAGGTGCTCGACCCAGACCGCCTCGCCCTCGACCCGCAGCTCGGCCCGGCCGACTTCCTCGCCTTGGTCCTCTGCGTGAACGATCCCGTCCTCGGTGCGGAACCTCACGCCCCGACGATCCTGTGCCCGGTCAGGAGGTAATGCGCAGTCAGATTCTGGAACGGAGCAAAGCGCTCGCCCAACTCTCTCACCTCCTGGGTCGTCATGCCCTGGCCGCCACGATAGAGCGCGCTGACGGCCTTGCGCAGCGCAAGGTCGCCCGCGGGCCAGGCCTCGGGCCGGGCCAGGTGGCGCGCGAGGAACCAGTCGGCCGTCCACTCGCCGAGGCCCCGCAGCGCGGTGATCCTCGCCTTCACCTCGGCGTCCGGGAGCGAGGGGAGCTCTGCGTAGTCGAGCCCCGAGCGGGCGAGCGAGAGGACATACTCCGCCTTCCGGCGAGAGAAGCCGAGCGAGACGATCTCCTCCTCGCTCGCGTGAGCGACTCGCTCCGGCGCGGGGAACGAGTAGGCGTAGCCGACGAACTGTCCGTAGCGCTCGACGAAGCGGTTCCGGATCGCGAACGCGGCGAAGAGGGAGACCTGCTGGGCGGTGATCGCCGAGACGAGAGCCTCGAACGGGTCAGGCGCGAGCGGCGGCCGGAAGCCGGCGAGCAGTGGCACGAACCGGGCCAGCACCTCATCGCCTTTCGCGAACTCGCCGAACGGCGCAAGGTCGAACTCGAGCCCGAGCAGCTTGCGGACGATCGGCTCGGTTTCCTCGTCGAGCGGTTCGACGTCGACGCCGCCCGGAGCGGCCTCGATCCGGACTTCCCTGCCCGAGACGACACGGTGCAGGCCTCCCTCGTGCCAGAGATTGGCAACGTCCGGGCCGAAGACGCGAAAGCGCTCGGTCGAAACGTCGAAGTCGTAGGGCTCGGGGAGCCGCAGCAGGGTCACGTGGGCATCATTGCCGCGTGACGGCCGGTGGCTCGTCGATTCCCGAGGTTCAAGCGCTGCTCGGCGTCCTCGCCGGACGGGCGCGCCGCGCGGGCGAGCTCGGCACGGCCTTCGGCGAGGGCGCGACGGCGATCGCCAAGCGGCTGCCGCCGGGCGGAACGCTCGTGACCGTCGAGGCCGATCCGGTGCGAGCCAGGCAGGCGCGCGAGGCGCTCGCGGGGCTGGTGAACGTCACGCTCGTGGAGGGCGACTGGCGCGAGCTCGCGTCCCACGGACCCTTCGACCTGCTCTTCGTCGACATCCGCGAGCCGAAGACCGACCCGCAGGTGCTCGAGCTCGTCGCCCCAGGCGGGCTCGTCGTGATCGACGACCTGACGCCGGGCTACCCCGGCCCCGACGGCGTCCGGGAGTTCTGGCTCGGCCGACCGGACATCGCCGCTGTCGAGATCCTCACGACCCCGACGACGGCAGCGATCCTTGCCGTCAGAACCGCCGCGCCTTGAGCCGGACGGGCTTCTCGCCCCACTCGCGGTGCATGAAGTGGCCGCGCGACTCCATCAGACCCTCGACCCGCGCGTCGAGCTCTTGCTGGGCCGCGGCGTCGGCGGTGCGGGCGATCTCGAGGAACCTCTCCCGGAGATAGCCCTCCGGCCAGCCCTGCGATCGCAGCTCCCCGAAGCGAGTGGCCAGGACGTCGTAGTAGGGAGCGTGGCGCTCCTCGAGCGCCCAGAGGGCCGACGCGAGAAACCTGAGGGAGTCTTCGGCGTGCAGCCGGGCTCCCAGCTCGTCGCCCTTCTCCCACGCCCGGAGCGAGCGAACGAACCCGTTCAGATACCCGTCGTACTCCTCGTTGGGATCCACCTCCGCCCGCTGGGCTCCGGCGTGCCAGGTGGCGAGCTCGCCGGCCCGGTCGTAGAGGATCGTGGACGCCGCAAAGGCGTAACGCAGATACGGCAGCTCGGTGGCGAGCTCACCGAGGCGCGGCACGGACGAGAGCGCGACGTCGACCGGCCCTCGCTGCTTCTCGTGCGTCTCGCGCCGGGCGAGGTAGACCTCGTTGCCGAGCACCCAGATCAGGTCGTAGTCGGAGTCGGCCCCCTCGGTACCAGTCGAGCGAGAGCCGATCATCAGCAGCCCGACGGTCTCCGGGTCGGCAGGCACCTTGGCCAGCAGCGGCTCGAGAGCGCTGTCGCTCACGCCAGTGCGCGGGCGACATCGTGGAAGTCGGCGAAGGGCTCGAAGGGGACGCCCTTCTGCTCGAGATACGCGGCCAGCCCCTTGATCGCGAAGATCCGGTCGGCTGCGAGCGCAGCGCAGCGGTCGGAGATGCCGTCGCCGATGTAGACGATCTCGCCTTCGCCCGGGAGCGCGGCGCGCTTGCAGGCCTCGCCGCACTCCGCGCAGAGCGCCTCGTCGCGCCAGTGGACGACCCAGCCGGTCGGCAGGGTATCGACGCGGTTGGCCACGATCTCGACATCGACACCCTCACGCTCGAGCGTCGGCCGGATCAGCTCCTCGAAGCCGCTCGAAAGGACGAGGAACTGCCAGCCGCGTTCGCGTGAGAGCTCGACGAGCTCGCGGAAGCCGGCCCGGATCCTCACGTTCTCGAGCACCCATGTCTGTACCTCTTCGAGCGACGCCTTGACCGGCCGGTACTCGCGAGTGATCTCGTCGCGGAGCGTGATCCGTCCCTCGCGAAGGGCGGCCTCGACCTCCTCGACCGTCTCGACGTCACCCCAGATCCGAGAGATCCGCTGAAGCAGGTCCTCCTCGGTGATTGTGCCGTCGTAGTCGGCGACGATCGTGCGCGTCAAAAGTGCGACGTGGCGCCTGCGGGATCGGCGTCGTAGCTCGCCTTGCCGTCAGGCGCGTCGTACCACGAGTACGCGTACTTCCCGTCGTCGAGGCCCTTGGCGAGCTTCGTCAGCTTCAGCGGGTGGAAGGTGTCGCACATCACCGCCAGCTCGTGGGTCTCGGTGACGCCGATCGACTTCTCGGCGAGCCCCGGGTGCGGGCCATGTGGAATCCCGGAAGGATGCAGCGTCACGGAGCCGACCTCGACCCCTCGCCGCGAAGAGAAGTTCCCGGAGACGTAATAGATCATCTCCTCCGAGTTCACGTTCGAGTGGTGGTACGGGATCGGGATCGCGAGCGGGTCGAAGTCGAGCTTGCGCGGGCAGAACGAGCAGATCACGAAGTTGCGTCCTTGGAAGGTCTGATGCGACGGGGGCGGCATCTGGATCCGCCCGGTGATCGGCTCGAAGTCGTTGATGTTGAACGTCCACGGGTAGACGTAGCCGTCCCAGCCGACGACGTCGAAGGGGTGGTAGTCGAGCACGTAGGTCTGGAAGCCGCTGCGAACCCGGACCTTGACGATGTGGTCGCCGCGGTC
>JBBQTQ010000109.1:0-6807 GCA_038213135.1 Gaiellales bacterium | reverse complement strand
CCCCGAACACCGCCGCGGCGGCCTTGTCCGGAGCGGCCACGGCCGGGGTCAGACCCCGGCCGTGGCCCGTCGAGACAAGGCGGCGACCGAGGTCGAGGCACGCTTCAAGGGCCGCCGAGGAAGCCTTCCGAGGCCGGTCGTAGAATGGCTCGGCCGATGGCTGAAGCCTCCTTCGTCCACCTCCACGTCCACTCCGAATACTCGATCCTCGACGGGGCGTGCAGGATCCCGAAGCTGGCGGAACGGGCGGCTGAGCTCGAGATGCCGGCGGTCGGGCTCACCGACCACGGCTCACTCGCCGGTGCGGTCGAGCACTACCGGGAGGCGGGCAAGCAGGGCGTCAAGCCGCTGATCGGCTGCGAGGTCTACGTCGCCGAGGATCGCCGTGCCCAGCAGAAGGGCTACGCGCACCTGACCCTCCTCGCCGAGACGAACGAGGGCTACGGGAACCTGATCAAGCTCGCCTCGCTCGGCTACCTCGAGGGCTACTACTACAAGCCGCGCGTCGACTGGGAGCTGCTCGAGCGCCACGCGAAGGGCCTGGTCGCCCTCTCCGGCTGCCTCTCGGGCCGAGTCTGCAAGGCGCTCGAGGAGAACCGGCCGCAGGACGCGCGCGGGGAGCTCGACCGGCTCGCACAGGTCTTCGGCCGGGAGTCGACGTACGTCGAGCTGCAGAACGCCGGGCTCGAGGTACAGCAGCGGATCGTGCCCGCGCTTGCGACGCTGGCCGGCGAGGCTGGGCTGCCGCTCGTCGCGACCGGCGACGTCCATTACCTCATGCACGAGGACGCCCGCGCGCACGAGGCGCTTCTCTGCATCCAGTCGGGCGACTCGCTGAAGAACCCGAACCACTGGCGCTTCGACACCGACCAGTTCTTCTTCAAGTCGCCGGCCGAGATGGCGGCCGACTTCCCCGGCCACGACGACGCGCTCCGTCGCACGCTCGAGATCGCGGAGCGTTGCAACGTCGAGCTGCAGCTCGGCCAGATCCTGCTCCCCAAGTTTCCGACACCGGAGGGCCGCGACGCCTTCGAGTTCCTCGCCGAGCTGTGCGAGGCCGGGCTCGCGCGCCGCTACGAGACGGTGACGCCGGAGCTGCGCGAGCGGCTCCAGTTCGAGCTGAAGACCGTCCGCGAGATGGGCTTCGCCGACTACTTCCTGATCGTCTGGGACTTCATCCACTTCGCGAAGACGAACGGCGTCACCGTCGGCCCGGGCCGCGGCTCGGCGGCCGGTTCGCTCGCCGCCTACTGCCTGGAGATCACCGACGTCGATCCGATCCGCTACGGGCTCCTCTTCGAGCGGTTCCTCAACCCGGCCCGCAAGGACCTGCCCGACATGGACATCGACTTCTCGGTCGCCGGCCGCGAGCGCGTCATCAACTACGTCGCCGAGAAGTACGGCCGCGACCGCGTCGCGCAGATCATCACCTTCTCGACGATGATGGCCCGCGCCGCGATCCGCGACGCCGGCCGCGTGCTCGAGATCCCGTACGGCACCGTCGACCGGATCGCGAAGATGGTGCCAGAGGGCGTCAAGGTCTACCTCGAGGACAGCCTCAAGCCCGGCCAGGAGCTGCGGCAGGCCTACGACACCGACCCGGTCGTGAAGGAGATCGTCGACCTGGCGAAGCCGCTCGAGGGCCTCGTCCGCGCCGACTCGATCCATGCCGCGGGCGTCGTGATCGCCGACCGGCCGCTCACCGAGATCGTGCCGCTGCAACAGAAGGGCGAGGGCCAGGAGCTCGTGACCCAGCTCGGAATGGGCGACGTCGTCGAGCTCGGCCTTTTGAAGATGGACTTCCTCGGCCTGCGCAACCTCGACGTGATCGACAAGGCCGTCGAGCTGATCGGCGACCTCGACATCGAGGCGCTCCCGCTCGACGACCGCAAGACCTACGAGCTGCTCGCGCAGGGGAACGCGATCGGCGTCTTCCAGTTCGAGTCGTCGGGCATGCGGGAGGCGCTGCGCTCGGTCAAGCCGACCGAGTTCGAGGACCTGATCGCGCTCGTCGCGCTCTACCGGCCGGGCCCGATGGGCTACATCCCGGTCTACGCGCGGCGCAAGAACGGGCTCGAGCAGGTCGTCTACATCGACCCTCGGCTCCAGCCGATCACGGGGCTCACCTACGGCATCTGCATCTACCAGGAGCAGTACATGCAGATCGCCAAGGAGTTGGCCGGCTTCACGCCCGCGGAGGCCGAGACGCTGCGCAAGGCGATCGGCAAGAAGATCCACGCGCTGATGGCGTCCCTCAAGGACAAGTTCGTCGAGGGCTGCCTCACGAACGGCGTCGCGCCGGCGGTCTCGCAGCAGCTCTGGAAGGACATGGAGCAGTCGCAGGACTACTCGTTCAACAAGGCGCACGCGGCCTGCTACGCCCTGATCGCCTACCGCACGGCCTGGCTGAAGGCGAACCACCCGCATGCGTACATGGCCGCGCTGATCTCGTCCGTGATGAACACGAAGGACCGCGTGCCCTTCTACGTGAACGCGTGCGAGGAGATCGGGATCGAGGTGCTGCCGCCGGACGTGAACGAGTCCGCGGTCGACTTCGTGGTCGTCGACGGGAAGATCCGCTTCGGGCTGAATGCGGTCAAGAACGTGGGGGAGACCGCCTGCCGCGCCGTGATCGCCGCGCGCGAGAGCGGCGGCCCCTTCGCGTCGCTCTGGGATTTCACCGAGCGTGTCGACCCGCAGGTCGTCAACAAGCGGGCGCTCGAGTCACTCGTCAAGTGCGGCGCGCTCGACTCGACCACGGGCACGCGACGGGCGATGATCGACGCGCTCGACCAGGCGCTCTCGCTCGGCGGCCGCCAGCACGCCGACCGGCTCGCCGGCCAGGGCTCGATCTTCGACCTCGACGACGCGCCCGCCGAGGAGCGGCCGCGCCACCACTCGCCGCTGACGGCGGAGGAATACGAGAAGGGCGAGCTCCTACGGCTCGAGAAGGAGACGCTCGGCGTCTACGTCTCCGAGCACCCTCTGCACGCGATTCGGGACGAGCTGCGCCGGAAGGTCGACTGCGCGCTCGGCGACATCGAGCGCCGCCGCGACGGCGAAGTGATCACCGTCGGCGGGATCGTCTCCTCGGTGAAGGCGCTGACCACGAAGAAGGGCGAGCCGATGGTCTTCCTGCGGCTCGACGACTTCACGGGCGGCGCCGAGGTGGTCGTCTTCAACTCCGTGTACGCGGCCTCGCGCGAGTTCTGCGAGGCCGATCGGATCCTCGTTCTGAAGGCTCGTGTCGACCACAAGCAGGAGGGCGAGACGAAGCTGCTCGCGCTCGAGGTGACGCCGTTCGAGGCGGCCAGGGCGCCGACCGAGGTGCGGCTCCACGTGGATGCCCGCAAGGCACCGGCCGGAATCGTGCGCGAGCTCGGGACGGTGGTGAAGGACTTCCCCGGCGAGGTCAAGGTGTTCGTGGCGCTCGAGACCTCCGCCGGCTCGAAGGTGCTCGAGCTCGGTCCCGGCTACCGGGTCAGCCCGGTCCCGGACTTCTACGCCGAGGTGAAGGCCTTGCTCGGCGAGGCCGCCGTCACCTAGCTACGCAGGGTCGCTGACGAGCAGCTCCACGTAGTCGATCATCCGGCGAGTCCTTTCTCGCGCAGCTCGGCGAGTGCGCGCTCCGATTTCTCCAGGCCTTCCAGACCCATGCCCACGAGGATGCGGTCGGTTTTCGTGAATTGGACGTCGCGGTAGTCGATGACCTGCCAGCGGTTTCCCCAGGGATCCAGGAACTCGTTGTCCTCGTACATCTGGGCACCGGCGGCACGGGCCGCAGCGAGTGCCGCCGGCCTGTCGTCGACGACGAGCCCGATGTGTGCCTCGGGGACACCTCCGAGGGCCTGTCCCCTGGACGTGGCAGCCAGAGCGATGAACTGATCGCCCATGTCCAGGAAGGCCATCCGGTCGCCGATCCGGCCGCGCAGGTCGAGCTCGAAGATCCGGCCGAGGAACTCGAGCGCCTCGTCGATGCTCCCCACCTCGACCGCGACGTGGTTCAGGCCGACAAGGCGCACCATTCACGAAACCCTACTGTTGCGTCTCCGTAAATCACCCTGTTTGGGGAGATCCGCTGGGCCCGCACCGCCGAACACTTAGAGACAAGCGGCGAAGGAGGAGTCATGTCTGCGGCGGAAGCTGAAGTTCACGTCCACGAAGAGACCGAGCACGAGCGAATCGAGCGCTGGCGCGCCGAGGAGCTCGAGCGGGCGGGCTACGGGGCGATCCACGCCGCGCAGCTGGCCGCGAGCAACGAGGTCGACCTGCACCGGGCGGTAGACCTGCTCGCCAGAGGGTGCGCGCCGGACCTGGCCGTACAGATCCTGCTTTAGGGTCACAATAGGGCGCGATGGCGCTCCTCGGCTCGATCCCGTCGCCCCACAGCGGCGTCATTCACCTCGGGCCGCTGACGATCCACATGTACGGCCTGATGCTGCTGCTCGCAATCGCGGCGTGCATCGCGCTCACCGGCTATCGCTGGAAGAAGCTCGGCGGCGACTGGGATCTCGTCTTCCGCGTCGCCGTCTGGGGTGTGGCGTTCGGCGTCGTCGGCGCGCGCATCTATCACGACATCACGAGCTCGAGCGAGGTCCCGGACAAGTGGTGGGGGCCGTTCGCCGTCTGGCAGGGCGGGCTCGGCATCTGGGGCGGGATCCTTTTCGGCACGCTTGCCGGCGCGTGGGTGATCCGCCGCTCCGGCGCGAGCGTCCGGCTCTTCATGGACGCGATCGCGCCGGGCCTGCTCGTCGCGCAGGCGATCGGCCGCTGGGGCAACGGGTTCAACCAGGAACTCTACGGCAGGCCGACTAGCCTGCCCTGGGGGCTGGAGATCGATCCTCAGCACCAGGTCTCCAACCAGTCGCTGCGCACCCAGACCTACCACCCGACCTTCCTCTACGAGTTCATCTACGACCTCGCCGCCGCGGGGCTCCTGATCTTGATCGGCAAGCGCTTCCGGATCCGCCCGCCAGGACTCTTCGCGCTCTACGTCTCGATCTACACGCTGGGCCGCATCTTCGAGGAGCTGCTCAGGGTCGACCCGTCTGGGCACTTCCTGGGCGAGCGGACGAACTTCTGGGTCTCGCTGCTTCTCTTCCTCGCCTCGACGGCGTTCTTCGTCTGGTGGCAGTTCTTCCGCCGGCCGAGCGCCGAAGCCCCGGCCGCCGGCTGGCCCCGGAAGATTCCGCAGGGCCCGGCGATGGCCGTGCCGAAGGGCCGCGTCCGCTCCCGCGGTTAGCGTTTCGCGGGTGCTTGCCCGCCAGCTCGACCTCGACCTCGACGCCTTCGAGGGGCCTTTCGACCTGCTGCTGACGCTCGTCCTGCGGGAGGAGCTCGCGCCCGCGGACGTGGACATCGCGGCGATCGTGCTCGCCTTCGTCGAGCGGCTGGCCGAGCGCGACCGGCTCGACCTCGAAGCCTGCGGAGAGTTCCTCGTGCTCGTCTCGGCCTTGCTCGAGCTGAAAGCACGCGAGCTCTTCCCCGACGAGGAGGTCGATCTCTCCGAGCTCGCCCCCGAGGAGGCGGCCGAGGAGCTCGCGCGACGGCTCGAGGAGTACCGGCGGATCAAGGAGGCGGCCCTCTGGCTCTCGGAGCGTCTCGCCGCGGAGAGCGACCGCTACTTCCGACTCGGTCCCTCGCCGCTCGCCCCCCGGCCCGAGGTGCGCTTCTTGCCGCAGCAGCCCGAGGCGCTCGCCGCAGCCCTGCGCGGCCTCGCGGCCGAGCCGCCGCAGGTCTCGCTCGGGCACATGGCCCTGCGCTTCCCGCCCGTCTCGCTCTTCCTCGAGCGCTTCCGTGCGCTGCTGCGCCGGCGGCGCCGCTTCGATTTCGACGGCGAGGTCGAGGGGCTCTCGCGGATCGAGCAGGCGTCGGCGTTCCTCGCGCTGCTGGAGCTGCGCAAGGGGAACGAGGTCCAGATCGAGCAATCGCAACCGTTCGGGCGGATTCGCGTCGCCCGCGTCGAAAGAGAGGAGACCGCATGGACGAGCGCCCGCTCCGCCTAGTCGTTCCGAGCCCCGTCGACCGCCTCGCGCGGACGCTCGAGGCGCTGCTCGTCGTCGCCTCGCAGCCGCTGTCCGCCGAGGATCTGGCCGTCGCGGCCGACGACGACCTCGACCGGATCGAGACGGCGCTCGCGACCCTCTTCGAGACCTACCGCGAGGGCCGCAGCGGGATCGTGCTCGAGCACGTGGCAGGCGGCTACGCGTTTCGCGCCGCGCGGGAGGAGGCGGAGGCCTGTGCGCGACTCTTCGAGCGGCCGGCCGAGCGTGGGCTCTCGCAGGCGGCCATGGAGACCCTGGCCGTGATCGCTTACCTCGGCCCGTGCACACGGCCCGACGTGGCGCGAATCCGCGGGGTGGCCGTCGACGGCGTCGTCGCGGGCCTCGTCGAACGCGGCCTGATCGCGGAGGCCGGGCGCGAGCCGGGCGTCGGCGGCGCGGTGCGCTACCGGGTGACGCCGCTCTTCGAACGCATCTTCGGGCTGGAGAGCCTCTCCGAGTTGCCGCGGCTCGACGACCTCGGCGGCGAGCCGGAGCAGATCCGAGCGCGCCTGCACGCGGTCGCGGAGCAGCGCGGCGCATAGCTAGCGTTCGCCGGTGATGAACGTCACCGACGAGACCTTCTACGCGGACGTCGTCCAGCGCTCGCACGAGCTGCCGGTCGTCGTCGACTTCTGGGCGGAGTGGTGCGGGCCGTGCAAGACGCTTGCGCCGGCGCTCGAGGCCGAGGTCGAGGCTCGCTCTGGCCAGGTCGAGCTGGCGAAGGTCGACGTCGACGCCAACCCGGCGCTCGCGACCCACTACG
>JBBQTQ010000108.1:0-6836 GCA_038213135.1 Gaiellales bacterium | reverse complement strand
TCGCCTGGCTCCACCAATTCAAGCGGCTGCTCGTCCGCTACGACCGCCGAGCCGAGATCCACGAAGCCTTCCTCGCCCTCGGCTGCTGCCTCGTCTGCTTCAGAAGACTCCGGCCGTCATTGTGATTCGAGTTCTAAGCCGTCACGGCCACCGCGAGCGGCGTCCGCTCGAGCAGCCAGAACGAGCCCTCGACCGTAGGCCCGATCAGCAGCGCGAACGCGAGCGTGCCGATGCCGACGGTGCCGCCGAGTGCGAAGCCCGCGCCGACCGCGCAGATCTCGAGCGCGGCGCGAACGACGCCCACGCGAAATCGCGTTCGCTCGGCACCGACGAGCATCACCGCGTCACGCGGCCCGGCACCGAGCCGCGCGCCCAGGTAGAGACCCGAGCCCAGCCCCATCCCGGCAAGCCCGCCGGCCATCAGGCCGATCCGCTCCGCAAGCGGGGTGTGCGCCAACCCGGTCACCCACCCGCTCAGCGTCAGCAGCTGAATCGTGCCGCCGACGAGCACCGCGTTCGCGATCGTCCCGAAGCCGACCGGGCCGCCGAGCCGCCAGGCCACGAGCGCCACCACGACGCTGACGCAGATGCTCGCCTGCCCGAACGAGATGGGCGTGTGGCGCGCGATCCCCTGGTGGAGAACATCCCACGGGGCAGCCCGAGTCGCGACTCGAGCAGCGCCACGACACCGCAGCCGAAGAGGAAGAGGCCGCCGCTCAGCAGGAGGAGACGCGCGGGCAGGCCGCCCTTCAACCGCGGTGGTGCTCGCATCTACCCCGCGCGGATCTCGACGACCGTTGCCTTCCAGGCGCCGCGCGGCGCGGTGACGTCGGCGCTCTGGCCCACGCGGAGCCCGAGCAACGCGGAGCCGAGCGGCGACGACGGCGACACTGCGCCCGAGCCGCCGGCGCCCGAGATCTCGATCTCGATCCGCTCGCCGCGCTCGTCCTCGACGACGACGTGCGAGCCGACGCCGACGACCTCCGCGTCACCGCCTTCGACGATCACGGCGCCGTCGAGCCGGCTACGCAGGATCGAGATCCGCCGCTCGAGCAAGCCCTGCTCGTTCTTGGCCGCGTGGTACTCGAAGTTCTCCGAGAGGTCGCCGTGCGCCCGCGCGGTGGCAATCGCGGCCACCATCTCGGCGCGCTTCGGCCCCTCGAGCTCGGCGAGCTCCGCGACGAGCTTCTCGCGCTGCGCCGGGCTGAGCTCTTCGGACATGGCCGGAGTATCGCAGCATGCTTGCAATACGAACACATGTTCGCTTAACTGGGAGAGGTCGTGCAGCTTGCCTTCGACGCGACCGACCGGCTAGTGGAAGCGCTCGAGGAGCGGCGGGCGCCTCTGTCCGCGGTCGAGGCGGCCCGGGTGCTCTTCGCGTCGCGGGCGATCCCGGAAGCGCTCGCGTGCACGCTCGTGCGCGAGACCGTCGTCGAGGATGCGCGGCTCGCGTGGCTCGACTCGGCGGTCGGGCTCGCCGGGCCTGCGAGCGACCCGCTCCTCGAGGAGGCCGAGTTCGTCGTCTTCGACCTCGAGACAACCGGTCTCTCGGCGGCGACGAGCCGCATCTGCGAGATCGGGGCCGTGCGCGTCCGTTCGCTCGAGCTGCAGGACTGCTTCGAGACGCTCGTCGACCCGGGCATGCCGCTGCCGGCTCCGATCGCAGCGCTGACGGGGATCGCGGAGCGCGATCTGCGCGGCGCGCCCAGGGTCGGCTCGGCCGTTCGCCGCTTCCTCGCCTTCACCGGCGCCGGCGTGCTCGTGGCGCACAACGCGCGGTTCGACCTCGCCTTCCTCGATCGCCAGCTCGACCTGATCTACGGACGCAAGCGCGCCACTGTCGCGCTCGACACGGTCGCGCTCGCGAGGCGGCTACTCGAGGGGCGGGCTGCCCGTGCGAGCCTCGCCTCGCTCTCGCACTTCTTCGGCACGTCGGCGCAGCCTTGCCATCGCGCGCTGCCGGATGCCCAGGCGACGGCCGAGATCCTGCTGCAGCTGATCGGGCTCGCGCAGGAGCGCGGGGCACGGACGCTCTCCGATCTCCACGCGCTCGCGGCGCCGCGGCAGCGGCGCGTGTACGGGAAGCGCGGGCTCGCGCACGGCGCGCCGCCGCGGCCCGGTGTGTATCTCTGGCGCGACCGGCATGGGCAAGTGCTCTACGTCGGCCGGGCGCGCGACCTGCGTGCGCGGTTGCGCAGCTACTTCCGCAGCGAGCGCCAGCGGCCGGCGGTCGAGGCGGCGCTCGGCGCGGTCGAGCGAATCGAGTGGAAGGTACTCGGCTCGGAGCTCGAAGCGGCGCTCGAGGAGCTGCGGCTGATCCAGGAGCTGCGGCCTCCGGCGAACGCCCGGAACGCGCGGCCGGATCGGTACGTGTACTTGAAGCGGCGGGGCGACGAGTTCGTGGTCAGCTCGACGCCGACGCCGCTCGGGCCGCTGCGGAGTCGTCGGAAGGCTCAGCTCGCGGCGCGTGCTCTCTCGGGGGCGACGGAGGAGGAGATCGCTGCGCTCCCTGACGGCGAGGCACCGCTACGACGCCTCCGGGCGAGGCTGCGGGATCTCGCAGGCAGCCTGCGCTACGAGGACGCAGCGCGGTTGCGCGACAGGATCGCCGCGCTCGAGGACACGCTGCGCCAGCTCCGGAAGCTCGAGACGCTCCGCGCGCGGGAGCTGTGCCTCGTCGTGCCGGGCATCGAGGCCGGGTCGTTGCGGGCGTTCTTCCTTTCGGGCGGGCGGCTCTCGACGAGGCTCCTCGACGGGAACCAGCTCGCCGAGGTGGCCGAGGGGATCGCCGCAGCGCCCCAGGCCCCGCCCGCATCCGTCGACGAGCTGCTCACGCTGGCGACGTTCGTCCGCCGCCCACCGCCGGAGCTGACGATCCTCCCCCTGGATGTCGAGGCAGTCTGCCGCCGCCTCCCCCACCTCGCGGCGGTTGCGGCCGCGGCCGCCTGAGCCCTGTCCGCGCGAGCCATTGACCGGTGACCGTCACCGGGTAGTTGCGCGCGCGACACCCGCAGCCGCAGCGCCACTCCGGAGGGACAGCCCCTGTAACGCCACGCGCAACGGCTCGCCGCGCCGTCATGGCTGTTCAGGCGGGTTCGTCGGGCTCTTCGACTGCGGGGCGGGTCCAGAAGGCGAGCGTCCAGCTCTCCTTCGTCTCCCGGTCGAGCCAGAGTCGGAACTCGAGCCGGCGACCCGCAGGCAGCGGCACGTTCGCCGCGTTGAAGCCGAGCGGCATCACGACCGGCAGGGCGGGCGGCTGCCCGGGAGGAGGAACGATCTGGATCTCGCCTTCCAGCCGGAAGAGCGGATCCTCGGCGCCAGGAATCGGCACGAGCTGGCCGTCCTCGTCGACGAGCTCGAGCACGAGCGTGTGCGTCCGCCCGAACTCGCCCGGCGCCGCCTCCAGCACGATCCCGACGCCGAAAGTGGACGGCTCCGGCCCGGTCAGCTTCCAGCCGGCCCCCAGCAGGTCGAGCTTGCCCTCCGAGACACGCGCGAAGTCGCCGAGCATCAGCGTCACGTTCATGCCCTCAGCCTACTGACCCTCGTTCAAGGGATTGAGCCCTGTCGCAATGGCCGCCTAGATGAGTACGGGGATTGCGAGCGGGAGATGCGGACGATGGGCGACACACCGGGATACAGGACGCGGCTGCTGGCCAGATCCGGCGTGCTCGTCCTGGTGAGTGCGCTGGCTGCGGCGATCTTCGCCGCATCGGCGTCCGCGGCAACGCCGGTCCCGGTCGTGGTCGACACGGACATCCTCAGCAGCGTCGACGACGTCGGTGCGCTGGCGGTCGCGTTTGCCCTGCAGCAGAAGAACGAGGCGAAGGTGATCGCGATCGGCGTGAACACACGCACGAGTCGGCCCGCGGTTGCGCCGAGCTCCTGGAAGTGCGCGGCTGCGGTTGCCCAGTTCTACTACTCGGCCACCGTGCCAATCGGCACCGACCTGCCTGCCAACGGCACCGAGATCAACACTCCGGACTTCCTCGGCCCCTGCGCGAACCTCGCCGCGCCCTCGACGCCCAGCCCGGATTCCGCGGTCAACGTCTACCGGCGGGCACTCGCCGCGCAGACCGACGGCTCCGTCGTCCTGGTCAGCACCGGCTACCTCGAGAACCTGTCCGCATTGCTCAACTCACCCGCGGACGCGATCAGCCCGCTCAACGGGCACGACCTGATCGCCAAGAAGGTGAAGGTGCTCGTCGTCATGGGCGGTGGCTTCCCGTCGCGGGCCGGGGAGAACAACCTCCGAGGCAACCCGGCGGCAGCCCAGAACGTCGCGAACAACTGGCCGACGAAGCTGGTCTGGTCGGGCTACGAGGTCGGGGACGCTGTCCATACGGGCCAGACGCTCTCGACCGCCCAGCCGGCCTCCTCGCCGGTGCGGGTCGCCTACGAGGCGTTCGTCCACCCGGGCAACTGGTACTACTCGTACGACCTCACCGCCGTCTACCACGCGATCCGGCCCGCCGACCCGCTGCTCACCGAAACAGGGCCCGGGAAGAGTGCGGTCGACAACCAGGGCGGCAACACCTTCACGAGCGGCGCCGGCAACCAGTACTACCTCCACCTCAGCGACGCCAACGCGCTCGACACGGCCCTCGAGACGCTGCTCGATCTCGTGCCTCACGCCGGCACGGCCGCGCCCGCGAACGACAACTTCGCAAGCGCCCAGGCGATCGCCGGCGGCAGCGGCACGGCTTCCGGGACGAACATCGCCGCGACGACCGAGACGAACGAGCCTGCTCTGACGCTCGGCGGCTGGAACTCGGGCGCCTCGGTCTGGTACTCGTGGACGGCTCCGAACTCCGGCAACACGACGATCACGACGGCCGGCTCCAGCTTCGACACGATGCTCGCCGTCTACTCGGGCTCGACGCTGGGCGGCCTGACCCGCCTCGCCTCGAATGACGACGTCGCCGCGACGGTCGACACGAGCGCGGTCGTACTGCCCGTCACCGGCGGGACGACCTACCGAATCCAGGTGACCGGCTTCCTCGGGCCGGTCAGCGGCCAGCACTCGGGCGGACTCACGCTCAACTGGAGCCTCCCCGCCCCGGTCTCCGCACCCTCGAACGACAACTTCGCCTCCGCGCAGTCGATCGCGAACTCGAGTGGCACGGCCGCCGGCAGCAACGCCGGCGCCACGCTCGAGAGCGGCGAGCCGGCCCTGAGCCTCGGCGGCTGGAACTCCGGCGCCTCGGTCTGGTATTCCTGGTCGGCTCCGGCCTCCGGCCCCGTGACGATCAAGACTGCGGGCTCGAACTTCGACACGATGCTCGCCGTCTACTCGGGTTCGACTCTCACCGGCCTGACGCGGCTCGCGTCGAACGACGACGCCGCCTGGAACGACGACTCGAGCCTCGTCACGTTCACGGCCACTGGCGGTACCACGTATCGGATCCAGGTGAACGGGTTCCTCGGGCCGCTCAGCGGCCTGCACTCCGGAACGACCTCGCTGAGCTGGTCGCTCTCGCCGAGCTCGCCGCCGACGCTCGCAAGCCAGGTGGCGACCCTTACTAACCAGATCTCCGGCGACGGGCTCGACTCGGGCACCGCGCGGGAGCTGCAGGGCAAGGTCGACGACGTTTCGACTGAGGCCGCCAAGTCCGGTGGGCATCCGTGCGACAAGGCCGGCGAGCTCGTGAAGACGATTCGCAACGACGCCCAGGGTGGCTCGCCGAAGGTGTCCGCCGGCCAGGCCTCGACCCTCCTCTCGCAGGCCGCGTCGCTCGAGGCGATCCTCGTCTGCTTCCCTCAGAGCGTGCCGCCCCTGACCGGTCTCGCGGAGACGCTCGACTCGTACGTGATCGACGCCGGGTTCGGCGACGACCTCCGCAAGTCACTGCTCGACGTGGGCACCGAGATGGCGAAGTCGAACGGCAAGCCGTGCGACAAGGTGACCTCGTTCACGACGAAGGTGCAGAACGAGCTGAAGGCGGGCCACCCTCGGATCACCTCGAGCCAGGGAAGCGCGCTGCTCTCCGGCGCCTCGCAGGTCTCGAACGGGCTCAGCTGCTAAAGAGAGAAGAAGAAGAAGAAGAAGCGGGCGGCGGGAATCGAACCCGCGTGGCGAGCTTGGAAGGCTCGAGTTCTGCCATTGAACTACGCCCGCGTGCGGGAGAAGCGTAGCGTCACTTAACCGGGTAGCGAGCCTTGCGAGTGCCCTTCTCGCAGTCGGAGAGCCCCGGCGAGGAACGCACGGAATCGAGGAGCCGTGAAGTTGGACTGCCGCCCTGAACCGGCTCGATGTTCGTGCCGGGGTAGGGCGCGCGAGGGTCGGGGATGCCGGTCTCCGCATAGCTCGGATTGGGCGCAAGGTCGAGCTCGATCGTCGGCGAACCCGTATCGGCGACGAGCGTGCCCGGCAGCGGCGTCTGCCGGACGACCATGTCGGATGCGTAGCCGCGGGCGCTGTGCACCACGACCCACGCGAAGCCGGCGTCCTCGAGCATGCCTTTCGCGAACACGTAGGCGAGACGGCAGACGTCCGGGACGACCCGCGCTTTGGGCGGCGACGCCGTCGTCGAAGCCGGAGCCGTCTCCGCGACCTGCGCCAGCCGGTGATGGCCGATCGAGGCCAGGAAGCCCGGCGCACCCACACCCGCGGCGAGCACGAGGAGCGAAGCGGTCAGCGCCCGGACCGGCGGGCGGCGGCGCGTGCGTCGCGCCGGCGCCACACGTGCGCGCGGGGTTGCCGCCGCGCGTGGCACGCGCAGCCGCGCGATCGGGCGGACTTCAGGCTCGCCGTGCGGCTCCGCCTCGCGCAGCCGCGCGGCGAGCTCTGGGTCGACCAGGACGAGCTCGGGGCTGATCTCTCGCGAGTTCACTCG
>JBBQTQ010000107.1:0-7015 GCA_038213135.1 Gaiellales bacterium | reverse complement strand
GGCAGCAACCCGCGCTGCCTGCTGATCGCCGGCGTGCAGAACAGCAGCACCGCGCGGTCGACCACGGTCGGCTTCTCACTCGACGTCAGGTAATCGTCAGCGTGAGCGCGACCGAGTGCTGCAGCGACGCACAGGTCGCGTAGAGCATGACCGTGTAGGTGCCCGGAACGGCGCTGCTGGACGCCGCCAGCTTGACTGAGTCCGTGAGCGTGCTCGTGCCGGAGACGAGGATCGACGTCTTGCTCCACGTCGCGGTCACGCCGGCCGGCAGCGGGGCGGTGTTCGAAAGAGCGACGGTGCAGTAGAAGCCGTTGCGGCCGGCCAGCGAGGCGACTGGCGTCCCGAAGCTGCCGCGCTTGACGCTGAGTGAGCTCGGGCTCGCGGCGAAGCTGAAGTCGCCGACAGGGTTGACGACGAGCGTGACGGTCGACGAGTGGGCGACTCGCGCGGAGCTCGTGCCCGTGATCGTGACGGTGTAGGTACCGGGGGCGGCCGTCGCGGATGTCTTGATCGTCAGCGTGGAGCTCCCGGGAGCAGCGACCGAGGTCGGGCTGAAGGCGACGGTCGAGCCGGACGGGGAGCCGGTCGTGGTCAGGGCGATGCTGCCGGTGAAGCCGGCGACCGCGCCCACGGAGACGCTGAGGCTGGCGGTCTGCCCCTGGGAGATCGAGACCGAGGACGGTGAGGCGGTGACGGTGAAATCCGGCTTGGCGACGACGAGCGTGGCTGACGCGGTGTGCGAGTTGGAGCCGCTCGTCCCGGTGATCGTCAGGCTGTAGGAGCCGACCGGGCTGTTCGACGCGGTCTTGACCGTCAGCTGCGACGAGCCGCCGGCGGCGACCGAGACGGGGCTGAACGTGGCGGTTGCGCCACTCGGGAGGCCGCTCACGGAGAAGGCAACGGTCCCTGCGAACCCGGCGACTGACTGGGTCGAGACCGAATAGACCGCGCTCTGCCCCATCCCGACCGTGGCCGTGGCAGGACTCGCGCCGAGCGTGAAATCGGGAGCGGTCGTGACGATGCCGGCGAGTGCGTTGTTGACGTCGATCCGGCCGTAGCCGTAGTTGGCGTTCCAGCTGCAGCCGCCCGCGCAGGCGTTGAACGAATCGCCGGAGTAGGAGCCCGAGCCGACCTTGTCCGAGGTCGAGGCGAGGATCCGCTTCACGTCGGCCGGTGTCCGCGTGCCGTCCTGGCCGAGCAGGAGCGCCGCCACGCCGGCCACGTAGGGCGAGGCCATCGACGTGCCCGAGAGGGTCGAGTAGCCGCTACCAAGCCAGGTCGAGACGATCGAGACGCCCGGCGCCGAGACGAAGACATCGGGTGAGCCGTAGTCGGAGAAGGAGGCTGGGAGATCCGAAGAGTCGGTCGCGGCGACGCCGATCGCGCCGGGGCAGGCGGCCGGGTACTCGGCCGTCGAGGTGCTGTCGTTGCCCGCGGCCGCGACGACCGTGACGCCCTTCCCGGCGGCGTAGGCGACCGCGTCGCACATCGTCTTCGAGTAGGCGGCCGCGTTCATGCTCAGGTTGACGACCTTGGCGCCGTGGTCGGCCGCCCAGATGATCCCGTTCGAGATCGCCGCGTACGTGCCGTTGCCGGCCGAATCGAGCGCCTTCACAGGGATCATCGGCGAGCCGTAGGCGACGCCCGCGATGCCGAGCGTGTTGTTGGCCGCGGCAGCGGCGATCCCGGCGACGTGGGTGCCGTGACCGTTGTCGTCGAGGCCGGAGGAGGCGGCACAGGTACCGGAGACGCAGTTGGCTCCCGAGGCTGTCAGCACGTTCGGGAGATCCGGGTGCGTGGAGTCGACGCCAGTGTCGACCACGGCAATCGGCACGCCGCTCGCGACCCCGTACGAGCCGGGGAAGAGCGACCAGCCGCCGAGCGCCTGGATCTTGGCGAGCGCCCACTGCGAGCCGTACTGCGGGTCATTCGGCGCGGCGAGCATCGAGCTCTGGGCGACGAAGTTCGGCTCGGCCCAATCGACGTCGACGAGCGCATCGTAGGCGGCGACCTCCGTGTCGGGAAGCACGCCGCCGTGAACCCGCACGAGCACCACGTCGGTCTTGGAGTGGCCGATCTGGTGGTCGCCCAGCGCGGCGATCTCGCCTTGGACGTCCGCGCCGGGAAGGAAGTGGACGAGGATCGTGTTCGCGTCCTCGCGGCCGTGAGCCGCAGCCAACGGCGCGATGGCGAGCGCGACCAGCGCGAACAGCAACCGGAGTGAAGTCTTTGTTGCCACCCTCGGACACATCCAACGGAGGGTCGGCCTCGGCGCCCACCCCCTTTCGGGGTATCTAGCATCGGGCC
The DNA here is from genome assembly GCA_038213135.1 of Gaiellales bacterium. Taxonomy (GTDB): domain Bacteria; phylum Actinomycetota; class Thermoleophilia; order Gaiellales; family Gaiellaceae; genus JBBQTQ01. The sequence goes on along the minus strand of JBBQTQ010000107.1, from coordinate 4,708 downwards.
GGTGATCCTCGAGAACGGCGTGATCCGGACGCTCGACGCGTCGCTGCCGAGAGCGCGCGCCCTGGCGATCGCAGGCGAGCGGATCGCGGGCGGCATCGGCACGCACGAGCTCGCGCTCGCCTCGCCGGAGACGATCGACCTGGGTGGCCGCTGCGTGCTGCCGGGCTTCACCGACTCGCACGTGCACTTCCCGCAGTGGGCCCTTGCTCAGCGCCAGGTGCGGCTCGAAGGAGCCGCGTCGCTCGAAGAGGCTGTGGCGCGCGTCGCCGAGGCCACGCTGGCGACTCCGCCCGGCTCCTGGGTGCGTGGGACCGGCTGGCGCAGCGGTGAGTGGTCGCCCGCGGTCGAGCCGACGCGCGTCGCGCTCGATCCGGTCACCGGCGACACGCCGGTCGCCTTACAGGCACGCGACGGGCACTCGCTCTGGCTCAACTCGGCGGCGCTCGCGCGCGCGAACGGCGACCTGCAGGTCGAAGGCGGTGTCGTCGAGCTCGACGAGCACGGCGAGCCGACCGGCGTCCTGCGCGAGGAGTCGGCCTGGCGTTTCCGCGCCCGCTACGTGTACGGGCAGACGCCTACGGAGGAGTGGCTGGCGGCGATGCGGGACGGTCTGCGGCTGGCCGCGTCGCGCGGGGTGACGGCCTTCCACGACAAGGACGGCTGGCTCGGCGCGCTCGGCTTCTTTCAGCGGCTCCGGGCCGAGGGGGGACTGTCCCTGCGCGTCTGGCAGTCGCTGCCGGCTGAGCGCCTGCCCGAGCTGGAGGGGCTCGGGCTCGCCGCCGGCCTCGGTGACGACTTCCTGCGGGCGGGCTACCTCAAGGTCTTCATGGACGGGACGCTCGGCTCGGAGACTGCTCGGCTGCTGGACGGGGGCGGGGTCGAGATCACGAGCCGTCAGGAGCTTGCGGAAATCGTCCGCCGGGCGGCCCGGATCGGCTGGCCGGTCTCGGTGCACGCGATCGGCGACCGCGCGAACCGCGACGCGCTGGACGCGTTCGAGGAGACGGCGGACGAGTGGCGGCCCCGCGGCTTGCGGCACCGGATCGAGCACGCGCAGCTCCTCGCGCCCGAGGACATCTGGCGCTTCGCGTCGATCGGCGTCGCGGCCTCCGTCCAGTTCTCGCACGCGCCTTCGGATCGCGATCTCGCGGAGCGCTTCTGGGCGGGGAAGACGGACAGCGCGTATGCCTGGCGCTCGCTCTGGGACGCGGGCACGGTCGTCGCGAACGGCTCGGACGCGCCGGTGGAGGAACTCGACCCGCTGCGGGGGATCCGCGCGGGCGTCCTGCGCACGCTCGACGAGCGCCCCGCCTGGCACCCGGAGCAGGCGGTGACTGTCACCGAGGCGCTCGAGGCGACCTGCGTCAATCCGGCCTGGCTGACCGGAGACGAGCGCCGGCGCGGGAAGCTGCTCCCCGGCTACCTCGCCGATCTCGTTGTGCTCAACCGGGATCCGCTCGACTGTCCGCCCGACGAGCTCGACGAGCTGCAAGTGGTCGCGACGATGGTCGGCGGCCGCTGGGTGCACAACCCGCCTCCCTGGTGACAGTCACCGGTAGCGGCTCTAGCGGCCACGGCCGAAGCGGCCGCGGCGGCGCGACTCCGGGCGCGGCGGCAGCGGCTCGCCGCGCACGATCGCGCCGGGGACATCCTCGGAGAGCCAGCGCCCGAGCTCGCCGCCGCCGATCTTCTTGACGGCGCGGGTCATCCCGATCTCGCGCACCGCCGCGTGGTGCGCGTCGCTCGCGAGCAGGTGCACGAGCCCGAGCTCGACGAGCGCCAAGCCGGCCTCCTCGGAGCGTCGCCCGATCCGTCCGTCGACCGACGCGGCCGTGACCTGCACGAGCGCGCCCGCATCGACGATCAGCTGCAGCCGCTCAGGAGAGCTCTGCACCTCCGCGTTGCGCTCCGGATGGGCGATCACCGGCGTGATCCCGCGGGTGCGCAGCTGGAAGACGCGATCGTGCAGGCCGAGCGGCCAGCCGTAATACGGAAACTCGAGCAGCAGGTAGTCGGGATTCCCCGCGAGCCCGAAACGCCGCACCTCCTCGCCGAGCCGATCGAGGCGCTCGATCGCCACCTCGCCGCCCTTGCGCACGTCCAGCGGGATGCCTGCGGCGGCCAGCGCGCGCCGGACCTCCCCCACCCGCTCCTCCATCACGTCCGGCTCGGTCGGATGGTCGTCGCGGACGTGCGGCGTCGCCGCGAGCACGGTGATCCCGTCCCCCACGGCCGCGCGGGCGATCTCGAGGCTGCCCTCCATCGTCTCGGGGCCGTCGTCGACGCCCGGGAGAATGTGTGAATGCAGGTCGATCACAGGAGTACAATCATCGTCGGCTTCCGATGCTGAGAACCATGAACCCCGTGCATGACGCGACCTGCTCGGTCGCGTGCACCGCAGAGATCATCGGCGCGAAGTGGACGGCCGTGATCGTCCACGATCTCTCGGAGGGCGCCCGCCGCTTCTCCGAGCTCGAGCGCGCGTGTCCAGGCATCAGCCCGCGGACGCTCTCCGAGCGGCTCCGCTCGCTGGAGGACGAGGAGCTCGTCGTCCGCCGCAGCTACCCGGAGACGCCGCCTCGCGTGGAGTACGAGCTGACCGACAAGGGCCGCGGCCTGCTGCCGATCATCGACGCCATGCGCGGCTTCGGGCACGAGTGGTTGATCTGCGACCACCCGCATCACCACTCGCCGAGCGCCTAGAGCTCGCCCCAGGCCAGCAGGATCTCGCGAGCAGCGGCCGCGCCGAGCGCCATGTGGTCGAGCCGCATGTTCTCGTTCGGCGCATGCGCGTTGCAGTCGGGAAGGCAGTAGCCGCTGAGCACGGTCGGGATGCCCTTGTCTGCGAGCGCGGCCACGATCGGCAGCGTGCCGCCGCTGCGCGTCAGCAACGGCCTGACGCCGACCGCGCGCTCGGTTGCCTCGAGCGCGAGCTGGATCGCTCGCGAGTCCGGATCGACGAGCCCCGGCGGCGCCGCGGACTGAAGCGTCACCTCCACGTCCGCTTCCTCGGGGGCGACCTCGCGCAGCAACCGCTCGAGCGCAGACTGGATCTCCTTCACGTCCTGGCCGGGCGCGAGCCGGATCGAGACGTTCGCGTGCGCCTCGACCAGTAGCACGGTCTTCACGAGCTCCGGCGAGCCGCCCTCGATCCCGTTCACGTCGAGCGCCGGCTCGGCGAACGTGCGTAGGTAGAAGTCCTCCGCGGCGCGCGGATCGACCGGGCGCGCCCCACGCGACGAGAGCTCGGCGGCCCCTCCCGGCAGCCCCGCCCAGGCGGCCAGCTCCTCTTCGGTCGGCGGCGCGATCCCGGCACGGAGCTCCGCCGGCACGCGACCGTCGCGGGGCAGCACCACCGCGAGCATGTCGACCAGGACGTGCAGCGCATTCAGCGCGGCGCCGCCGTAGACGCCCGAGTGCAGGTCGCTCTCGCCGGTCTTGACGTGCACGTGGAAGTAGACGAGACCGCGAGTCGCCACGTTGAACGAGGGGAGGCGCTCGGCGATCATCGCGCCGTCGTAGATCAGGCAGGCGGCTGCGCCACGCTCGTCCTCGGCGAGGAAGTCGACGATCGAGTGGCCGCCGATCTCCTCCTCGCCGTCGCAGGCAACGCGCACGTTGACCGGCAGCTCGCCGGCAGCCGCGAGCTCGGCCGCTGTCTTCAGGAGCAGGTAGAGGTTGCCCTTGTCGTCGGCGACCCCGCGCGCGTAGAAGAGCCCGTCGCGTACGGTCGGCTCGAACGGAGGGCTGTGCCAGAGCTCGAGCGGCGCCGGCGGCTGTACGTCGAAGTGCCCGTAGACGAGCACCGTCGGCGCGTTCTCGCGCGAGGCGCGGATCTCGCCGACCGCGAGCGGCCGGTCGCCCTGCCAGTGGATCCCGGCCTCGCCACCGGCCCGCCGGACGAAGTCGCAGACCCACTCGCCCGCGGCGACGACGTCGTCCTTGTGCGCCGCGTCGGCGCTGACGCTCGGGATCCGCAGCAGCTCGGAGACCTCGTCGAGCCACGCCTGCGGAAAGGTCTCGACCACAAACGGAGCCTAACTACCGCCGTGGGTCAGCTGAGACTGAGGGACAGGCCCTGCGGGCCTGTCCCTCACACCACCAAGTAGGGCGAGTTGTGCTGCCTACGCCACGTCGCGAAGCTTGTTGCAGTCCGCGAGTGCGCGGAGCTTCTTCAGGCTCTGGTTCTCGATCTGCCGGATCCGCTCGCGGGTGACGTTGAACGTGCGGCCGACCTCGTCGAGCGTTCGCGGATGCTCGCCGTTCAGGCCGTAGCGCAACTCGAGAACGCGCCGCTCGCGATGCGAGAGCGAGTTCAGGATGTTTCCGAGCGTCTCCTTGCGGATCGACACCTCGGCCGCCTCGTCGGGCAGCGGCGCCGACTCGTCGGTGATGAAGTGCCCGAATTCGGACTCCTCCTCGTCGCCGACGGGCTTCTCGAGCGAGACCGGCGCCTGCGCCGTCCGCCTGATCGCGTCGACCTCGTCGGTCGGCAGCTCGAGCTCGCGTCCGATCTCGACCGCTAGGGGCTCACGGCCGAGCTCGGCACGAAGCTTCCGCTCGGCGCGGACGATCTTGTTGAGCTTCTCGACCACGTGGACGGGCATCCGGATCGTGCGCGCCTTGTCGGCGAGGGCGCGGGCGACTGCCTGGCGGATCCACCAAGTTGCATACGTCGAGAACTTGAAGCCCTTGCGGTAGTCGAACT
>JBBQTQ010000106.1:0-7262 GCA_038213135.1 Gaiellales bacterium | reverse complement strand
GTCGAGCATCCCGTCAGCGAGCTCGTCACGGGCGTCGACCTCGTGCACGAGCAGCTGCGCGTCGCCGCGGGGGGGCGGCTCTCGCAGACGGGTCGCGCGGCGCGTCGGGGTCACGCGATCGAGATCCGCCTGAACGCCGAGGACCCGTCCCGCGACTTCGCGCCCGCGCCGGGGCGGATCGAGCGCTTCCGCGCGCCGCTCGGGCCGGGCGTCCGCGTCGACACGCACATCGAGGACGGCACGGTCGTGCCGCCGTTCTACGACTCGCTGCTCGCGAAGCTCGTCGTGTGGGACGCCGATAGGCCGGCCGCGATCGCCCGGGCGGTGCGGGCGCTCGAGGAGCTCGAGCTGACGGGGGTGCCGACGACGCGGGAGCTCGCGATCGCGATCCTGCACAGCGAGCCGTTCGCGCGCGGCGAGTACTCGACGAGCTTCCTCGCCGAGCAGCCGCAGCTGGTGGCCGGATGAGCGGTCGCCGGGCAGCCCGCCGGACTGCGCTGTTCTTGCTCTACCAGTGGGATCTCACCGGGCAGCCGCTGGCCTCGCTCTACGAAGGCGATGCCGACCCGTTCGCGCTCCAGCTCGCGGAAGAGGTGGCCGCGCGCGCGGAAGAGCTCGACGAGCGGATCACCGAGGTCGCGGAGGGCTGGCCTGCCGACCGGCTGGGCGTGCTCGAGCGGAACATCCTGCGGATCGGCATCCACGAGCTCGGGCGCGATACCGTCCCGCTCGAGGTGGCGATCAACGAGGCGGTCGAGCTGGCGAAGCGTTACGCGTCGGAGGATGCGGCGAAGCTCGTGAACGGAGTGCTCGGCCGGATCGCGCGGGAAGCGGCGTGACCGAGCCGCAGGAACGGCTTGTCGAGCTGCTCGACCGGGTGGAAGTTGTGCGGGACCAGCTCGAGTCGACCGACGACCGCGACGCGCTGATCGAGACGCTCACGGAGCTCTCTGAGCTCGCGAAGGACGTGCAGGCCGAGATCGAGCGTGCGAAGCGGGAGTCGGATGCGGCCGCCTGACGAGCTCCGGCGGCTTGTCGAGGAGTACCTCTCCGAGCTGGCGCTGACGCCCGAGCTCGGAGGGCTGTCGGAGTCGGTGCGGTACGCGCTGGAGGGCGGCGGTAAGCGGGTGCGACCGGTGATCTGCCTGGCGACCGGCGAGGCGGCCGGCGCGAGCGCCGAGACCGTCCTGCCGGCGGCTGCGGCGCTCGAGCTCGTCCACACCTTCTCGCTCGTCCACGACGACCTGCCCGCGCTCGACAACGACGAGCTGCGGCGCGGGCGGCCGAGCACCTGGGCTCAGTTCGGCGAGGCGACCGGAGTGCTCGCGGGCGACGCGCTCCTCGGTGAGGCCTTCCGGCTGGCGTGCTCGTACGAGACGACAGCGGTCGCGCGCGAGCTCGCGCAGGCGACGCTCGGGATGATCGGTGGGCAGCACCTGGACATCCAGGGCGGGACCGAGGATCTCGCGGCGCTGCACAAGCTGAAGACCGGCTGCCTGTTCGCGGCGGCAGTCGGCCTCGCTCTGGGCGCAGCCGGCGTGCCGGTGGGAGAGCAGGGCCCCTGGCGCGCGTTCGGCGATGAGCTGGGGCTGCTCTTCCAGATCGTCGACGACATCCTCGACGCGGACGGTTACGTAGTGACCGTTGGAGCCGAGGGAGCCCGTCTCCTCGCCGACGAGGCGGCCGAGCGCGCGCAATCGCGTCTGGACACGATTCCTGCAGACACGTCGATCCTCTCGGAGATCGTGTCAGGGCTGGCCGCGCGAACCTCTTAACTGGCCGCGCCGACGCGTCGGGAACCGGGCCACGCCGCCGCCGCCCTCCTATGCAACGTTCGTCACACTTCCGACACCCGGAGACTGTCTCCGGGGGTGGCTCGAGCGGACAGGGCGGACGGCGCAGACGGTGCATGTCCCTACCGGCCCTTATCGGCGGCGCCGCCGCCAGTTAGCCTCTCCCGCATGAGGAAACGCCTCGACGTGGCGCTCGTTGAGCGCGGGCTGGCCGGGAGCCGCGCCCAGGCGCAGGCGCTCGTGCTCGCGGGGCTCGTTCCCGGCCACGAGAAGCCGGGCGAGCAGGTCGACGACGCCACCGAGCTCGAAGTCGAGCGGCTGCCGCCCTACGTCTCGCGCGGCGGTGAGAAGCTCGCGAACGCCCTCGACGCGCTCGGCCTCTCGGTCGCCGGAGCCCACGCACTGGATGTGGGAGCGTCGACCGGTGGCTTCACCGACGTCCTGCTCCAGCGCGGCGCCGAGCACGTGATCTCCGTCGACGTCGGCTACGGCCAGCTGCACCCGAAGCTGCGCGGCGACCCGCGCGTCACCGTCCTCGAGCGGACGAACGCCCGCGGGCTCCTCGAGCTGCCGTACGCGCCGAACCTCGTCACCTGCGACGTCTCCTTCATCTCCGTGACGAAGGCTCTCCCGTCCGTGCTTGCGCTCGCAGCGCCCGGCTGGCAGGCGCTCGTGCTCGTCAAGCCGCAGTTCGAGGCCGGTCGCGCCGATGCGCCGAAAGGTGTCGTACGAGACGCCGACGTGCACCGGCGCGTGCTCCGCGCGGTCGCCGCGGCCGCCCTCTCGTGGCGTGCCGAGACGCGCGCGGTGGTCGACTCGGGCCTGCCCGGCCCGAAGGGCAACCGAGAGTTCTTCCTCCAGCTCGTGCACGCGCCGTCCGCAGCCCTTCCTGCCGAGCTCGACCGCTGGATCGAGGACGCAGTTGCCTAGCACGATCCGCCGCATCGCAGTCCTCACGCACGGCCGCCCGGAGACGATCGGCCCGGCGCTCGAACGCGTCGAGCGGATCGCCCACGAAGCCGGCGTCGAGTTGCTCTATCCGGCCGACGAGCTCGAGAAGCACCGGCTCGACGACGGTGCCTCCGACCCCGCGCAGACCGACCTCGCCCTTGTTCTCGGCGGCGACGGCACGATGCTGCGCGCGCTCCAGCGGCTACTCGGCACCGGCGTCGCCGCGATCGGGGTGAACTTCGGCCGCGTCGGCTTCCTCACGTCGTTCGGGCCCGACGAGCTGGAGGACGGCCTGCGGCGCGTGCTCGACGGTGAGTTTCGTGTCGTCGAGTTGCCCACGCTCGAGGTGGAGCTCGACGGCCGGCGCGAGGTCGCGGTCAACGACGTCGTCGCGGCCAGCTCGATCCTCGGCCGGATGGTCGAGATCTCCTGGTCGGTCGGCGGCGAGGACCTCGGGCGCCAGCCCTGCGACGGCCTGATCTGCGCGACACCCTCGGGCTCCACGGCCTACAACCTCTCGAACGGCGGGCCGGTGCTCGTCTGGGGCATCGACGCAATGGCCGTCACGTTCATCGCGCCGCACTCCCTCCACGCGCGGCCGCTCGTCGTCCCCCGCGGACTCGACCTCCGGCTGGAGAACTCGACGCCTGACGTGGCCCTCTCCTTGCTCGCCGACGGTCATGCGCTTGCCGACATCGCGCCCGGCGACTCCGCGACCGTCCGGGTCGCAGAGCAGCGCAGCCGCCTCGCGTTGCTGCCCGAGTCGACCTTCTTCCGGCGCTACCGCGAGACTTTTGCTTCGTAGCCTCCGGATCGAGAACCTCGTCCTGATCCGTGAAGCGGAGCTGTCATTCGGGCCCGGCCTGAACGCGATCACCGGCGAGACCGGAGCCGGCAAGACGATCCTGGCGCAGGCGATCGGCCTGCTGCTCGGGGCGAAAGGCGACGCGGCCTACGTGGGCCCGGAGTCGCCTGATGCCTACGTCGAGGCCGAGTTCACCCTGCCGCCTGGCCTGCTCGACGAGGAGGGCTTCGAGTCGATCGCCGACCTGCGACCGCTCGAGGAGGAAGGACTCGTGCTGGCTCGCAGGATCTTCCTCGACGGCCGCACACGCGCCTACGCCTGGGGTCGCTCGGCGGCCCGCGAGGACGTCGCCGCCCTGGGCGAGCGCCTGCTCGCGATGTCCGGCCAGTTCGAGCAGCGCCGGCTCGCGCGACCCTCGTACCAGCTCGACGTGCTCGACTCGTTCGCCGGGGACGAGCAGCTGCGCCGCCGAGCCGAGCTCCGGATCGCGTGGCGAGAGCTGCTCGCCGCCCGCCGCCGCCACGACGAGCTCGCTCACGGCGCCGCAGCGGCGGAAGCTCGCCTCGCCGAGCTGCGCGCGCTCGTCGAGGACACCGCAGGCTTCGAGCCGCCACTCGAGGAGTCGCTACGAGCCGAGCGCGAGCGCCTGCGGCACGTGACGGAGCTCGTCGAGGCGGCGGCGACCGCCGCCGCCTCGATCGATCCGGACGAGGGCGAAGGTGCCGCGGGTCAGGCAGCCGCCGCCGAGCGCGCGGTCGCCGCGGTGGAGCGGCTCGCACCCGAGCTCGCGCGCGCCGGCGACGAGCTGCGGGACGTCGAGCTTCGCCTCCGCGAGACGGCCAGCGGGTTGCGCGGGTTTCTCGCGTCCCTCGAAGCCGACCCCGGTCGCGTCGAGCAGGTCGAATCGGAGCTGGAGCGGATCAGCGAGGCCAAGCGCCGCTACCGCTGCCAGACCTACGAGGAGCTGCTCGGCAAGGCGGCCGAGGCGACTGCCGAGCTCGCTGCGATCGGGGAGGGCCACGACCCTGCGGCAGCCGCCGCCGAGGCGCTCGCAGCCGCGCAGGCGCGCGTCGACCAGCTCGCCGGATCGCTGAGCGAGGCTCGCGCGAGCGCCGCGCCGCGTTTCGGCGACGCTGTCGCCGACGAGCTGCACGGCATCGGCATGGGCGACGGCGAGTTCCGCGTCGAGCTCCGCGGCAAGGAGACAGGTGCGACCGGAGCCGACGAGGTGCAGTTCCTGATCCGCCCGAACGCAGGCATGCCGTTCGGCCCGGTGGCCGAAACGGCGTCCGGCGGTGAGCTCTCCCGGGTCGCGCTCGCGATCGCCGCGGTCGGCGGCGGCGAGACGATGGTCTTCGACGAGATCGACGCGGGCATCGGCGGTCGCACCGCGAACGCGGTGGGGGAGACGCTCGCCCGGCTGGCGGGCCGTGCTCAGGTGATCACGATCACCCACCTCCCGCAGATCGCGAGCCTCGCCGAGCGCCATTTTCGCGTCGAGAAGATCCCGGGCGACCCGACGCACACACGCATCCAGGCGCTGTCGGACGCCGAGCGCCGCGAGGAGATCGAGCGTATGCTCGGCGGCCGGGAGTTCCTGGAAACCCTGCAATGAGCACCTTTGTCGAATACACCGGGCCGGCACGCCTCGACCGCCGGACGAAGCAGCTCGTTCGCAGGCTGCGGCCCGACGACGTGGCGATCCTCGACCACACCGATCTCGACCGCGTCTCGGCCGAAGAGCTGCTCGACGCCGGGGTCAGGGTCGTCGTGAACGTCGCGGCCTCTCAGAGCGGTCGCTTCCCGAATCCGGGTCCGCTGTTGCTCGTGCGCGGGGGTGTCCGGCTGATCGACGTTCCGGGGGCCGCCCTCTTCGACGAGCTCGCCGACGGCGAGCCGGTCACGATTCGCGGCGGCGGCGTCTACCGCAACGGCACCTGCCTCGCGACCGGTGTGGTGCTCGAGGAGCGCGAGCTCGAGCGCTCGCTGGCCGACCAGCGCGGCCGTGTCACCCAGGCGCTCGAGTCGTTCGCGGAGAACACCATGCGCTACCTGCGCGAGGAGGGGCGTCTCCTCGCCGAGGGGATCGACTTTCCGCAGCTCGAGACGCGCTTCCGCGACCGGCACGCGCTCGTCGTCGCGCGCGGGCCGGGGCACAAGCGCGACCTGCGGATCGTCCGCCCGTACATCCGGGACTTCAAGCCGGTCCTGATCGGCGTGGACGGTGGGGCCGACGCCCTGCTGGAGGCCGGCTACCGGCCGGACGTGATCGTCGGGGACATGGACTCGGTCTCGGACAAGGCGCTCCAGCGAGGCGCCGAGCTCGTCGTCCACGCCTACGCCAAGAACGGCGGCGGTGCGCCCGGCGCGGCGCGCCTCGACCAACTGGGACTGCCCTACCACGTCGTGCCGGCGATGGGCATCAGCGAGGACGTGGCGCTGCTGCTCGCCTACGAGAAGGGCGCCGAGCTGATCGTCGCGGTGGGGACGCACTTCAACCTGATCGAGTTCCTGGAGCGCAACCGCGCGGGGATGTCCTCGACGTTTCTGACCCGGCTGAAGGTGGGGGAGATCCTGATCGACGCCAAGGGCGTCTCGCGGCTCGTCAGCCGCCAGGTCGGGATCTGGCCGCTCGTCGCGTTCGCGCTGACCGGGCTCGGCGCGATCGTGGTCGCGGTGCTTGCCTCGCCGGGCCTGCGGCATCTGATCGACCTGCTCGTCCTCCGGCTGAGGGATCTCCTCGGCCTCGGCTGAGATCCCTCCCTACTGGCGCGGGCGACCCGAGGCGGCGGAGCTGCCGCGGCTCGTGGCCGGGTGCGCTGCGCGCTGGTCGCTCGAGGTTGGGCCGATGTTCCCGGGGTCGAACGTCTCGTTCGTCGCGCCCGCAACGCTTCCCGACGGGCAGGACGCCGTCCTGAAGATCAGCCTGTCGGGCGAGTACGAGAGCGAGCACGAGGCGGATGCGCTCGAGCACTGGGCCGGCGCGGGGGCCGCGCTGCTCTACGACAGGCACGGCGACGCGTTGCTCCTGGAGCGCTGCGTGCCCGGACATGACCTCTGGGAGCTCCCGGAAAAGGAGGCGCTACCTGTGTCAGCCGCGGTCGCGCGGCGCCTCTGGCGGCCGGCGCTGCCGGGGCCGTTCCGGACGCTCGCGGACGAGGCGGCGCGCTGGGCCGAGGAGCTTCCCGGTTGGCCCTTCGAGCCGCAGCTGGTCGAGGAGGCCGTCGCCGCATGCCGGGCGCTCGGCCCGAGCCAGGGCGAGCAGGTGCTCGTCCACCAGGACCTGCACGGCGGCAACATCGTCTCGGCGCAGCGCGAGCCCTGGCTCGCGATCGATCCGAAGCCGCTCGTGGGCGAGCGCGAGTTCGGGCTCGTCTCCCTCGTCCGCGACCGCCGCCCCTGCGACGAGGCGACGATCCGCCGGCGGCTCGACTTCTATGCCTCCGAGCTCGGGCTCGATCGTGAGCGCCTGCGCCGCTGGTCGCTCGTGCACGCTCTGGCCTGGGGCTTCGAGGACGGCGAGGTGTACGAGGAGATGATCGACTGCGCCAGGATCCTGGCGCGCCTCTAGATGTAAGTCCCAGGAGCGTTGTTCGTCCGACCTGCCTTGGAGGCTGGTGGTTGTCAGAGCCATCAGCGACTCCAAGGAGGTCGGACGGTGACCACATTGCATCGAAACGCTAGGACGTGCCCCAAGTCGAGGCGGCTGTTGG
>JBBQTQ010000105.1:0-7298 GCA_038213135.1 Gaiellales bacterium | reverse complement strand
GGCTTCGGAATCGCGCGCGACTTCGAGACGGGCTTCACGCGGCGGCTGATGGTCTCGGCGCCGCACCGCAGCGGGATCGTGCTCGGGTACGCGCTCGCCTCAGTAGCTCGCTGGGCGTTCACGGCGACTGTGCTGACGATCGTCGCGCTGATCGCCAAGATGCAGGTCGGCGGCGACGGGATCGACCTCGTCGGCCTCTACAGCCTCGGCCTGATCCTGAACTTCGCGGCGATCCTCTGGGCCTCCGGCGTCGCGATGCGGATCCGGTCGTTGCAGTCCGGGCCGCTGATCCAGCTGCCGGTCTTCCTCGTGCTCTTCATCGCGCCGGTTTACGTGCCGCTCGACCTGCTGCGCGGCTGGATCCACGCGGTCGCCGTGGCGAACCCGATCACGCGCCTACTCGAAGCGGGACGCGGTCTTCTGGCCGGCCAGCCCGTGGACGTGGCGATCGCGTTCGGCGCGGCTGTCGGGCTGGCGCTGCTGCTCTGGGCCTGGGCCGCGCTCGGCCTGCGCCGCGCCGAAGCCGCCGGCGGCTAGCTCTTGCCGAAGGAGGCGCGGCGCTCGACGTCGGCCGGGTCGACCATGTGGCCGTCCCGCTCGACGTAGCCGTTCTTGCCACCGACCACGAGCAGCACGAGATCGCCGTCGCCGGTGTTCGAGACCTTCCGCGGCGTCGTCGACTCGACATGGGCCAGCCCGCCGGGCCCGAGCTCTCGCACCTCGCCGTCGACTTCGAACCGCGCGGTGCCGCTATGGACGAAGTAGAGCTCGTCCTGGGTGTCGTGGTAGTGCAGGAAGCCCTCGAAGCCCGGCGGATAGACGATCGCGTTGACCCCGAACGCCGTCACTCCCAGCGGCTTGCGCACCTTGCGGAAGCCGTGGCCCTCGCCGAGCTCGTCGATCGTGCCGAAGGCGTGTCCCATCCGGGGAATGTACTACTCTCAGGGCGTCGGGTCCCTGCGAGTGAAGGAGGTACGTCAGATGATTGATGCCTCCCGCGCACACCGCAGAGCCACGCGGCTCTCGGTCTAGCGGCCCGCCAGGCTGTCCGGATCTCGAGCTCGCGTGGGTAACCCACCGAACTCAGGAGATCGAGTTGACACTTGACGAGCTGGGCTGGGACGAGTCCTTCGCGGACGAGTTCGAGCCGTACAAGGCCGAGGGACTGTCCCCGGGACGTGTCTCGACCAGGCACCGAAGCGAATACGAGCTGCTGACCGCCGACGGGCCGGTTCGCGCCGAGGTCCGGCGCTCGGTGAACGCTGTCGTCGGCGACTGGGCCGCGCTGCGACCGCGTCCAGGCGAGCCTGGCAGGGCGGGTCTGCATGCGGTCCTGACCAGGCGGACGGTCTTCTCGAGGAAGGGAGCGGGCCTGCGTCCCGACGAGCAGGTCGTCGCAGCGAACATCGACTCGATCTTCGTCGTCACGGGCCTCCCCGACGATCTGAACGTGCGCCGCCTCGAGCGCTACCTGGCGGCCGCGTGGGAGAGCGGGGCGACTCCGGTAATCGTGATCACGAAGATCGATCTCGCTCCGGACGACCTGCCGGACGCGCTCGCGGACGTCGAGACGGTCGCCTTCGGCGTGCCGGTCCACGCCGTCAGCTGCCTCACCGGCGAAGGGCTCGACGAGCTCGCCGCGCATCTCCAGCCAGGCCGGACGGTCGCGCTGCTCGGCTCGTCGGGCGTCGGCAAGTCGACGCTGATCAACCGACTGCGCGGCAACGAGGATCTTGCGACCGGCGAGACGCGCAACGACGGGCGGGGCCGCCACACCACCACCAGACGCGAGCTGATCGTCCTTCCCGAAGGCGGGATCGTGATCGACACACCCGGCATGCGGGAGCTTCAGCTCTTCGAGGCGCAAACGGGACTCGACGAGGCGTTCTCGGAGGTGACCGAGCTCGCCGGGCAGTGCCGCTTCAACGACTGCTCACACGAGAGTGAGCCGGGGTGCGCTGTGCTGCTGGCCCTCGAGAGCGGCACGCTGCCGCCGGAGCGCTGGGCGAGCTATCGCAAGCTCGAGCGTGAGCTCGCCGCCCTCGAGCGCAAGCGTGATCCGCTCGCCAGGGCCGAGCATCGCCGGAAGTGGGCTGCGATCGCGAAGGCTGCGCGGAGCCGCCACCGACCCTGAGACGACCGACCAGGCCTCGCTCATACGAGCGCCTCCTCGAGCACCTCGAGCCGGCCGGCAGTCGCGTCGAGCCTCGCCCGGGCGCCGAGCGGGACCGTGGCCATTTGCGTGCCGTGACCGAGCGGCAGCCCGTAGACCGCCGGAATCCCGAGCGGCTTCACCAGCCGCCGCAGCAGGTCGCGAACGAGCGGCTGCGGCCCGTGGAAGATCGGCCTGTCCGGATGCGGGGCGCAGTCGGTGTGCTCGGCGAGGACGATGCCCGCGCAGTCGTCGAGCTTGCCGGCGTTCAGGAGCTGTGTCATGTACCGGTCGACGCGGCAGGGCTCGACGCCCTCGTCTTCGAGCAGCAGGATCTTGTCGCGCGTGTCGATCTCCCAGGGCGTTCCCATCAGCGCACAGAGCAACGACGTGGTGCCGCCGACGAGCTCGCCCTCGACGACCCCCGGCGTGATCGTCTCTCCCGGGCTGTCTGGCGCAACGACGCCGAGCGGCCGGTCGCTGGTCAGTGCGCGGAGCAAGCTCTGTTGCGTGAACCTGTCCGCCCCGCCGAGCTGGCCGAGCATCGGCCCCCAGAGCGTGACGAGCCCCGTCTCGCGGCGGATCGCCGTGTGCAGGACGGTGATGTCGCTGAAGCCGACGAACGGCTTCGGGTTGTCGGCGATCAGCTCGAAGTCGAGGTGCCTGAGCAGTTGCGCCGAGGCGTGGCCGCCGCCGATGCAGAGGATCGCGTCGATCTCCGGCTCGGCGAACGCCGCCTCGATGTCGCGCGCCCGAGCGGCGGGCGAGCCGGCCGCGTAGCTGCGGCCCTGGTTCGCGTTCGCCGTGAAGACGACGCGATAGCCCTCAGCCTCGAGCCAGTCGACCGCCGAGGCGAGCGCCTCGTCGTCGAAGACCGGAGAGGCCGGCGACGGGACGGCGATGGTGCCCCCCGACACCAGTCGCCTTCCCTTCGTCCGCCGCGCCTCTGCGAGGCTTCTCACAACGCCGAGGTTGACCTCGGCGATACCGATCCCCGTTCTCCCCACCTGTCCCTCCCCCGAGCTGCAAAGTGGTGTTCACTCGTTCTCCCCCTGAAGGGGTACGAGCACAATCCCTCGGTTCAGGGATCGAGCGGTCGCCAGGCGCGCCTGAGCAGCAGCGGCAGCATTGCTGCGGCCGCGACGACGACCGGCGCCGTCACCCGGCGGACGTTGTCGTCGACGAAGCGATGGGGCTCGACGACGCTGCACCAGTAGATGAGGTCGTAGCCGATCAGGGGCAGGACGATCGCCCCGAGAGCGAAGAGTCCGAGCTTCCGGTCGCGCCGGTAGAGCACGAGCACCGAGGCCGCGATCGCGAACGGCACGGCGACAAACGAGACCGAGACCGAGGCGGTCTCGCGCAGAAGCTGTTCGGTCCCATAGCCGATCCGGTCGCTCTGGTGGATGAGGTAGATCGGGTGGAACAGGTTCGTGAGGTGGTAGGCGTAGTTGGTGGGGAGATGGTGCACCGCGACCCAGGTCCGCCACACGGCGAAGACGGCTGCGGCGGGCGCGACCGCGAAGAGCGCTTCGCGTCTGCGGCCGGCCGCAGCCACGAACAGCGCGATCCCGACCGAGAGCGTGAGCATCGCGCCCTCGTCCTTCGTCAGCGCGAGAGCCGCGAGCATCAGGGCGGCGACTGCGAGCAGCCGCCTGTCGCGGCGTTGCAGCCACAGGAGGCAGCAGACGCACGCGAGCGAGAGCTGCACGATCACGGTCTCGTCGGCAAGCTCCGAGCCGACGAAGTCCGCGAACTTCGGCAGCACTGCGATCGCGACTGCGGCCGGGACCGCAACCGCAGCGGAAACGGCCGGCGCGAGCAATGCGACGAGCGCGCCGAGAAACGCGATATCGACGATGCCGCTCTGGATCGGCAGAAAAAGTGGGTCGGCGCTGCCCCCGAACGAGAAGGCAGACGCATCGACCGCCGCACGTAGCGGCGGGTAGTCGGGACTGACCGCCTGGCGCAACCCACCGGGTCCGAGGTCGAGCCCGTGGAAGAAGTAGACGATCTTCGACTTGGTGATCCAGATGTTCCAGGCGTCGCCGGGGAAGCCACCCAGGGAGAAGATCGAGCGGGCGGCGAGAAGGACAACCGCGAGCGCCAGGAGCAGCGCTGCCGCTCCGACTATCACGCGCCGGACGCGGTCGGGCGGCAGGCTGATCGCGAGGGTGGGTCCGCCGGGAATGCGCCGAGCCGCCACGAGGCTCCCGACGCCGATCGCCACCCACGTGAGGACCACGCTCGCGATGCTCACCCCGAGCCCTGCGACGAGCTCCAGCGAAAGCAGTGCGCCGGTCGCAGCCCAGCCGCTCACGAGGGCGAGGCCCGAGAACCGCAACGCGTCCCCGCGGCTGCGGACGAGACCGATTCCGGCGAGCAGCCCGAGGCCAGCGCCGAGATAGCCGATCAGCAGGAGGGCGATCCCGGCTGAGCCCATCAGCCCTGTCTGGCGACGAGAACACCGGGAATCAGCTCGCGCCGGCTCGTCAGTCCGTCGGGAAGCTCGGATTCCTTCGTGCCGAAGGCCAGTACCCACTGGCCCGGCGCAGCGAAGTTGACGACCCGGCGGGGATAGAGCCAGTAGACCGCGAAGGGCACCGCGGTGCGGTAGTCGGGCAGCCGGGTCTTGGCGTCGGCTCCGAGGAGGATCGCGTAGCGCGCGGTGCGCGGGATGGCCTTCGCGGCGGTGACGACGAACTCGGGATGCTGGACGCCGACCACTCGCGCTGCGTACAGCTGCCGCTGCAGCCTCGTGACCTGGTGGCCGGAGCGCGCTTCGTCCCACCAGGAGCGGAACTTCGCCGGGAGATGCCACGCAGCAAGGCCGAGAAGCACGATCGCCACGGCCGCGACGAGCCAGCCGACAGCGTCGTTCCGTTGCCGCACGGGTGTAGAACCTACAGAGCCAACCCTCCTGAACAGTCCTTAACGAACGCGCAAACCATCTGCAACGCGCTTACGGGTACAACGTGACGGGATGTTCAAGTTCCTCCCCCGCGCCGCCGGGCTGACCCTCGCCGCCGCCCTCGGCGCCGGTCTCGCGCTCGGCGGCGCCGCCCTTTTCGGCGACCTCGGCACGTCGACGACCACTGTTCGCGAGGTTCAGAACGCGGCTCCTGCGCCCGACTCCGTCGCCTTCCAGTCGGGCCGCGCGCTCTCGATCCACGACGTCTACACGCGAGATGCGCCCGGTGTCGTCCAGGTCACGACCACCAGCGTCGTGCAGACCCCGGCGAACCCGCTCTTCGGCAACCCGTTCCCGACCCAGCAGACCCAGCAGGCGCTCGGTTCGGGCTTCGTGCTCGACAAGGCGGGGCACATCGTCACGAACTACCACGTCGTCGCCGGCGCGCAGTCCGTCCGGGTCAGCTTCTCGAACAACGAGAGCATGAAGGCGCGCGTCGTCGGCAAGGACCCGTCGACCGACATCGCCGTCCTGCAGGTGAAGGCGAGCTCGCAAGCACTGACGCCCCTCCCGCTCGGCAACTCCGACGACGTCCGGGTCGGCGACTCCGTGATCGCGATCGGCAACCCGTTCGGCCTCGACCGAACCGTGACGGCCGGGATCGTCTCGGCGCTCCAGCGCCAGATCACCGCGCCGAACCAGTACGCGATCGACCACATCATCCAGACCGACGCGCCGGTCAACCACGGCAACTCGGGCGGCCCGCTGATCAACGCGCAGGCCAAGGTGATCGGGGTCAACTCCCAGCTCCAGCCGGGGGCCACGACGAGCGACAACCTCGGCATCGCGTTCGCGATCCCGATCAACACCGTCAAGGCAGTCGTCGCCCAGCTGATCAGGACCGGACGCGTCGCGCATGCCTTCCTCGGGATCAACGTTCACGGGATCACGCCGGAAGTGGCCAAGGTCTTCCGGCTGCCGGTGACTCACGGCCTGCTCGTGGAAAGTGTCCAGCCCGGCAGCGCTGCAGCGAAAGCCGGACTGAAGCCGGGCACGACCCAGGTAACCGTCGCGGGCGAGAGCTACCAGCTCGGCGGCGACGTGATCGTCCAGGCGGACGGTGTCCGGGTCGCCTCGGTCGCGCGGCTGCGCGACCTGATCGCCGGCAAGCGCCCGGGCGACACGCTCGAGCTCGTCGTCTACCGCGGCAGCAAGAAGCTGACGATCCGGGCGACGCTCGGCACTCAGCCCTCGACCGCGCAGGGTTAGCCTTGCGGGGTGGGCGAGCACGAGCCTGAGCTCGGGCGCCTGCTCCTCGACGACCTGGAGCTCGCCGAGGAGGAGGAGCTCTGGCAGGACGACGAGGGTGAGGACTACTCAGGGTGGTTCTGCGTCAGCACCGATCCGTTCCCGTGTCCGGCCGCGGGCTGCTCATTCGTTGCGGACTTCATGACGGCCGCGCATCTGATCCTCGTCTGGCAGGAGCGCGACGACCCGAACCTGCTCTGGCATGCGCAGCGCGCGCTGGAGGTCGGCCGCAACCCGCACGTCGTCGAGTACGAGCGCGGCTTCGGGCCCAGCGCCTCGTACTACGCGTGGGAGGCGGCAGGAAGGCCAGTGCACGGCGTTCGCGGGAAGTGAGATACGCGTCGCCGACTGCTAGATCGCGGGACAGGCCCTGCGGGCCTGTCCCGCACGTGCTGGCGTGATCGAGCACCGCTACGGCTCCCAGCCGCCCTGGTCGCTCGGCGTCGAGGAGGAGCTCTTTCTCGTCGATGCGGAGACCCTCGAGACGGCGTCTCTTTACTCGCGCGTCTATGGAGAGCCGTCCGAGCGGATCAAGCCGGAGCTCTTCGAGTGCTTCGTCGAGATCGCGACGACCGTGCTTCCCGACGGCGACGCGGTGCTCGAATCGCTGGTCGAGCTACGGCGTGAGGCCGCCGCGCGGGCTGCGATCCACGGCGCGACGATTCTCGCCGTCGGTACCCACGCCACCGCCAGCAGCCGTGGCCAGCTGATCGTTCCACTCCCGCGGTACGAGCGGATGGCGAAGGCGTTCGGCGACGGGGTCTACAACCAGCTCGTCTGCGGGCTGCACGTCCATGTCGCGGTCCCCGACCCGGCTGCGTGTCTGCGCGCCTTCGAAGGGATCGTGCCGAGGCTTCCTTCGCTGCTGGCCGCGTCGGCCAACTCGCCCTACTGGGAAGGGGAGGACACCGTGTGGCGCTCGATCCG
>JBBQTQ010000104.1:0-7475 GCA_038213135.1 Gaiellales bacterium | reverse complement strand
TCGACGTCAAGCTCCTCCAAACACGGAAGATCAGACATGTGACTCCCCTCTCACCGGCGGAGACTGGGCAATAGACATTCGAACCGACCGCCGGTAAGGCTCATTCGCACCCCACCCATAATCGGTTCACAGACCGGTCTGATCGGGGAGGCCGGCCCGTGCAATTGCACCGACGCCGGCTATATCCAAGCTGGGCTCTCTGAGCGCTGTTCTTTGCCTTCGGCGACGCCAGCCTGGCCGCGACTCAGCCGAGGACGTTGCTCGAGAAGGTGAACGAAATGAACCATCTGAGAAAGGCGCCGCGGCTCGTCCGCCTGGGCGCCGTCGTCGTCTGTGCACTCGCGGCGTTGCCGAGCGCCGGGGAGCTACGTTAGATCAGCAAGCCCCGCGGTCGTCGGGCACAGGCCCAGGCCGCCGAGGCTTGCCCGGGATCGCCGCTCACACCGCCGGCGAAGCTGAAACGCGCTCGACGAGCTCGGCGTCGAAAACGGCAAGAACCCCCGAGTAAGACGAAGAGCTCGGGGGTTCGTACCTGCCACTCTTGGTGGAGCCGAGGGGATTCGAACCCCTGACCCCCGCCATGCCATGGCGGTGCTCTTCCAGCTGAGCTACGGCCCCTTGCGCGGCTTCAGTGTAGACGGCCCGAACTCGTAGTCGCGGGCCCAATTCACGCGCAGCTGCTGGTTGTTGCGCGTCGGCAATAGCCTCAGGTGCATCGACGGCCGGCCGGAAAAAAGATGCGGCGGGACGAGGTAGCACCTGTCGGTATCAGGGCAGTACGCAGCGATCGCGTCCACCTCTCCGGACGTGTACGGCCGTCGCACGTAGCCCTCTGCGCTTCTTCGACACGACCGACATGGAACAACGATCACACCATCGTGACAGGCGCCCACTTGCGTTGCACACACCGGCTTCAGCACACCCACTCCAAGCTTGACCGCGGCGCAGACGATTGCGGCCTCGGCGATCGAGCCTTTCTGATCCGGCGTCACACCGGAATGGTAGTTTACAGAGCAGACAACGTCAGCCGGCGGCAACGTCCACCGAGGGGACGTCCCCCCAGAGGTCTTCGAGCCGGTAGTACGAGCGCGTTTCGGGGGTGAAGACGTGCAGGACGACGTCGAGATAGTCGGCGACGATCCAGCCTGCGTCGCGCGTCCCTTCGACCGAGCGCGGGAGGACGCGGCCGTCGTGCTTCAGCTGGTTGTGCACCTCGTCGTAGATCGACTTCGTCTGCCGCGGGTTCTGCCCGGTGGCGAGGACGAAGAAGTCCGTGTAGCTGCACACCGGCCGCATGTCGAGGATCACGACATCTCTCGCCAGTTTCTCCTGGGCGAGAGCGGCGATGCGACGGGCCTGTGCGAGCGAATCGGGCTGGGTCAGATCTCCTCCGGTACGACTCGCCTAGTGTAGCCCGGTCATCGGTAGAGGCCGAGCCGCCAGATCGTCTCCGCCACTGCGGGCGGGACGAGGTCGTCGATCGGCACGCCTCGGGCGACGCGGGCGCGCACGTCGCTCGAGGAGATCGGAAACGGCTCCAGCTCGAAGAACTGCACGCGCTCTGGATGTCGCAGCCGGGCGAGCACCCCGTCGAGAGCCGCCCGTTCGAAGCCGGGCCGCGCTGCGACCGCCAGCCGGGTGAGCTCGAGCACATCCTCGGGCCGCTTCCAGGTCTCGAGGAAGTGGGCAAACTCGTCGGCACCGACCACGAAGAGCGGGTCTTCAAAGCTCCGCGCCTCGAGCAGGTCGATCGTGCGGGCGTAGGGGTCGAGGTCGACGTCGTATTCGGGAAACGCAGCGCGGGCGAGCTCGAGGCGCTCCTCCCCACCGGCGACAACGTCCTTGTGGCCAGGCGCCGCGTTGACGAGGATCACAAGGGAAGGGCCGAACTCCTCGCCCGCCTTCCGCGCGAGCGCGACGTGTCCGTTGTGCGGCGGGTCGAAGGCGCCGCCTAGCAGCAGCGTCACGCGTACTCGACCTCGTCTTCCGGCTTCACCCCGGCCTCGCGGAGCTCCTCTTCGCTCGGACTGCCGAGGACCCGGAAGCCGCGATCGGTGCGGTAGATGCGGTAAGCGCGCGCACTCGGCTGCGGGCGGTAGACGAGGAAATCGGCCAGGCCCGGCTCCGGGACGACGGGCTCCTGCTCCTGCGGGATCAGTGCAAAGAGTCGCCGCTTGAAGTCCTCGACGCCCTGACCGGTCGCGGCCGAAAGTCGGAAGACGGCGACAATCCGCGGTTCGTCCAGCTCGAACTCGGCCGACGCGAGGTCGAGCTTGTTCAAGACGACGACCTGGGGGCGCTCATCGAGGCCCGCGCCGTACTCGGCCAGCTCGCGGTCGATCGTCCGGAACTGCTCCACCGGATCGCCGGCCGCCCCGTCGATCACGTGCGCGAGGAGCCGAGCGCGCTCGAGATGCGCCAGGAACTCATGGCCGAGGCCGATTCCCTCGCTCGCGCCCTCGATCAGGCCTGGCACGTCTGCAACGGTCAGCTGGCGTCCGTCCGGCGAGTCGACCGTGCCGAGCACCGGCTGCAGAGTCGTGAACGGGTAGTCCGCGACCTTGGGTTTGGCGTTCGAGATCCGGCGGAGCAGCGACGACTTGCCCGCGTTCGGCAGCCCGACAAGGGCCGCGTCCGCGAGCAGCTTCAGGCGCAGTTCGAACTCCGCCTCGTCGCCGGGGAAGCCGACCTCCGCGAAGCGGGGCGTTTGGCGGGTGGGCGTCGCGAACTGGCGGTTGCCGCGCCCGCCCGAGCCGCCGCGCGCCGTCACGACCCGCGCGCCCGGGTGGACGAGGTCGGCCACGAGCCGCTCGTCCTCGTCGAAGACCTGCGTCCCGACCGGCACCTTCAGCTCCACCGTCTCGCCCGTGGCGCCGTGTTTCCCGGAGCCGCCGCCGTGGCCGCCCCGCCCGCCCTTGAAGCGCCGCTTCGCGCGGAACCCGGCGAGGTCGCGCAAGTCGGGATCGGCGACTAGGACGACGTCGCCGCCGTGACCCCCGTCACCGCCGTCGGGCCCACCTTTCGGCACGTACTTCTCGCGTCGGAAGCTGAGCGCGCCGTCGCCGCCGCGCCCCGCCTGCACGTGGATGCGCGCACGGTCGTGGAACATGGCCCGAGCGTACGTGACCGGTGACAGTCACCGGTCGTGCCGCTTTGGGGCAGGTGCGCTAGTCGGCGTCGACGACGGCGACCGAGCGGCGCTCGCCGCTCGTGCGGAACTCGACGACCCCGTCGCGCTTGGCGTAGACCGTGTCGTCGCGCCCGATGCCCGTTCCCGGGCCCGGGCGGAAGCGCGTGCCACGCTGGCGGATGAGGATCATCCCCGCCTTCACGTCCTGACCGGAGAAGATCTTCACGCCGAGCATCTTCGGCTTGGAGTCGCGCCCGTTACGCGAGGAGCCGAGTCCCTTCTTGTGAGCCATTAGGTGGTCTCCTTCTTCGCAGCGGGCTTTCGCGCCGCAGGCTTCTTCACGGCCGCCTCGGCCTTCGGCTTCGCGGCCGCCTTCGGCTTCGGCGCGGCCTTCGGCTTCTCCTCCACAGCGGCAGGCACCTCGGCCTTCGCGCGCGCCGCCTTCTTGGCGATCGTCGCGATCTCGACCTGTGAGAGCCGGCTGCGGTAGCCCGTGTGCTTCTTGTAGCCCGACTTCGGCCGGTACTTGCCGATCCGGATCTTCTCGCCGAGGACGTGCTTGGCCAGCCGCGCGGTTACCTCGACGCCCTTCGGGGCGAGCTCGGCCTCTCCGCCACCGCCGACGAACAGGATCTCGGGATGGAAGGTCTTGCCCTCGTCGTAGGGCAGGCGGTCGACCAGCAGTCGCTGTCCTTCCTGGACGCGGTACTGCTTGCCACCGAGCGAGATGATCGCGTATGCGCTCATTGCAGGGAAAACGCGGGCGAACGGCGCCCGCGAGCCGACAGTGTAGCCACTAGCCGGACTCGAAGTCGTCGCTCCACTGCGACATCGGCACGTACTCGTCCGATGCGGGCGGAGCCTCTTCGATCTCGACCTTCGCCTCCCCCGTCCCCGCGGTTGCCGCCGCCGGCTTCTTGCGATTGCGACCGCCGCGCGAGCCGCGGCGCGTCCGCTTGCGCGGCGCCGGCTGCTCGCTGCCGTTCTCCGAGGCCTCCTCGACCCCGAGCTCGGCCGGTGGCAGATGGATCACCGGGCTCGACGCGGACTCTTCCTCCTCCTCGACGGGCACGGCGCCATTCGTCTCCGCCTCGGCGGCCGCGGTCGCCGGCTTCTTCTTGCTCCGCCCGCGCCCGCCGCGCGAACCACGGCGCGTCTTGCGCTTCGGCTTCGCCGGCTCCTCGCCTTCGGCAACCGCCACCGGCTCGGACTCCTCTTCCTCCTCCGGCTCCTCGTCGACGGCCTCCTCGGCCTCTTCCTCGTCGAGCGGCGTCTTGGCGGTCGAGCGTCGCGCGCGGGTCGGCTTCTCGGCCTCCTCCTCGGCGGTGATCGGCACGGACCCTGCCTGATCCGTCGTCAGCAGCGAGGCATACGCGACACCGTCCATCACGCGCTCGACGCGAACGCTGACCTTCTTGCCGACGAGCTTCGCAGCACCGCCGACGATCACCGTCAGGCCGTCGAGCTTCCCGACGCCCGCCTGGGCGTCGTAGAGGCCGAGCTCGACGAGCTTCAGCTCGAGCTCCTTGCCCTCCTCGGCCGGCGCCTCCGGCGCCAGCTCTTCGAGCGTGCCCTCCGCGAGCTCCGCGAAGTGGTCGAGGTGGATGTCGTCGATGCCCTCGATCAGGAACCGCCGCTTCGTCAGCGCCTCGATCTCCTTCAGCCGCGCCGCGCCGGGTCCGACGACGAGCGCCGCGACCTTGGCGTTGAGCGCCACCTTGAACGCCTTCACCCTCGGCTTCGCGGCCGCCAGAGCCCGCAGCTTCCGCTCCGCGTCGACCGCGGCCGAGCTCTCGGAGAGCACGATCCCGTCGCCGCCGCAGGTGGGACAGCGCTTGGTCAGGATCTCCCGCGGGCCGTCCGTCACGTTCTGCCGCGTCATCTCGACGAGGCCGAGTGGCGAGATCTCGACGACGTAGGTCTTCGTCCGGTCGCGCTCGAGCTCGTTCTTCAGGGCGTCCTCGACGGCCTGGCGGTTCTTCGGATTCGCCATGTCGATGAAGTCGATGACGATGATCCCGCCGATGTCCCGCAGCCGCAGCTGCCGGACGACCTCCTTGACGGCCTCCAGATTGTTCTTCGTGATCGTGTCCTCGAGCCGCTGCGTCGAGGTCTTCGAGCGCGAGCCGACGAAGCGGCCCGTGTTGACGTCGATGACCGTGAACGCCTCGGCGTAGTCGAAGACGAGGTAGCCGCCGGAGGGCAGGTCGATCCGCCGCGAGAGCGTCGAGCGGATCTCTGCATCGACGCCGAAGGCCTCGAAGAGCGGCACCTTGTCGCGGTAGCGCTCGACCCGCTCGGCCATGTGCGGCGAGGTCTTCTTCAGGTAGCCCGTGATCCGCTTTAGCGTCCGCTCGTCGTCGACGACCGCCTTCACGAAGTCACCGGCGAAGAGGTCGCGCGTGACCCTGAGCGGAAGCTCGGACTCCTGGTAGACAAGCGCAGGCGGCGGCGTCTCCTTCGCCTTGGCCTGGATCGACTTCCAGAGCTTCTGGAGGAAGACGAAGTCGCGCTCGATGTCCTCCGCGGACGCGCCCTCGGCGGCCGTGCGGACGATCACTCCGCCCTTGCCAAGGTCGAGGCTCTTGAGGATGTCCTTGAGCCGGTTGCGTTCGTCGTCCTCGAGCCGGCGCGAGACGCCGATCCCTTCGCCCATCGGCACGTAGACGACGAAGCGGCCGGGCAGCGAGATCTCGGTCGTCAGCCGAGCGCCCTTCGTCTTCATCGGATCCTTGACCGCCTGGACGAGGATCTCCTCGCCCCGGCTGATCAAGTCCTGGATGCGCTTGCCGTGCCGCTTGCCCTCGAGCTCGGGCGTGACGATCTCGTCGACGTAGAGGAAGCCGTTCTTCTCGAGACCGATCTCGACGAACGCGGCTTCCATGCCGGGCAGCACGTTGTCGACGACGCCCTTGTAGATGTTGCCGGCGATCGAGCGGCGCTC
The DNA here is from genome assembly GCA_038213135.1 of Gaiellales bacterium. Classification (GTDB taxonomy): domain Bacteria; phylum Actinomycetota; class Thermoleophilia; order Gaiellales; family Gaiellaceae; genus JBBQTQ01. The sequence goes on along the minus strand of JBBQTQ010000104.1, from coordinate 1,401 downwards.
GGGCCGCTCGAGGTAGACCTCGGCGACCTGGCCGTCCTCGAGCACGGCGACGCGCTGCTCGCCGACGTCGACCGAGACGAGCAGCTGGCGCTCGGCGGCGGGCAGCGGCTTGCGGGCCGGCGGGCGGCGACGGGGTTGCTGCGTCCGGCGCTTGGCCGGCAGCTTCGCAGCGGCCGGCTTCTCTTCCTTGGCAGGCGCTTCCGCTTTCGGGCCGCCAGCAGTTGCCGTCTTGCTGCGGCCCTTGCCGCCGCGGCTACCGCGTCGTCGCTTCGGTCTCTGCTGCTCGCCTGCCGGGGCAGGCGGCTCGGCTACAGGTGGGTCAGGAGGAGCGGGTGGTGCTGGAGCGGCAGCCTCGCGGGGCGCCGGCTCGGACTTCTGCCGTCGGAACCATGGCAATGGCAAATGGGGTCTCCTTGCTGTGCGCGCGCGCGGTCGTCGCTCGGGTTCGAGCGCAGATCGGGCAGCGGCATGTGGTGGAAAAGCTTCATATGTCCACGCACGGTATCAGCGAGGGCGGTCGGTGCCTCACGCGGCGGCCGGGCGGAGCTTTGCGCGCTTGGTCTTGATCGCACGCAGGCGCTGGTTCAACCGCGCCCAGGCCCAGGGCTCGACCTCCTTGTAGCGCACGACCGATTGGTTGCGGGTCGCCTCGAGGTATTCGAACCAGGCATCCGCTTCTTCGATCTGGAGAAGTTCCTGCGCTTCGTGGCCCCTCGGCATTCGGGCTACCTCCCGGTCGCTGATGCGCCAGGATGCTAGGACCCGGGCCGGACGGACTCTCGCGTGCCTGACCGGGCTCGCTACCGGCCGGCGGAGCCGGCCTCCGCCAGCCCTGACTCCGCTGGCAAAGCGAGCAAGCGGCGCCCCAGGAACACGAGAGGAGCGGAATGACGGAAGATCGGTACGAACGAGGCCTGGACAAGCTGCGCGAGCTCGCAGGCGAGGACGGCGAGAGGGTGGTCGAGAACCTGCGCAGCCTGTCGCCAGACCTGGCGCGGCTCGTCGTCGAGTTCGGCTATGGCGAGGTCTACTCGCGTCCGGGGCTGCCCCTGCGCGACCGGCAGCTTGTCGCGATCGCAGCGTTGACCGCGCTCGGCGGCGCGGAGGCTCAGCTCGAGTACCACGTTCGCATCGCGCTCAATGCGGGCGTCCCGCCGGAGGACATCGTCGAGACGCTGATCCACACGACGCCGTTCGTCGGCTTCGCTCGGACGATCAACGCGGCGCGCGCGGTGCGTCGGGCGTTTGCGGCACGCGGCGTCTAAGAACTCGAATCGAAATGAAGGGACCCGCTCGCTGACGACGAACGGCGTCGGTATCCGTCGTCAAGCTGAGAGGGGTACCGATGGCTGTTGCGCCGTGGATCGTCTCGGACGAGTTGTGGCAGCGGATCGAGCCGTT
>JBBQTQ010000103.1:0-7503 GCA_038213135.1 Gaiellales bacterium | reverse complement strand
AGGCTAGCCGGCGGCGCGCAGGACAGTGCTCACTGGCACGGACAAGCGCCGCCGGCGTAGCATCCTGCAGCCAGCGGCGCCAGGCAGCGCGGAGGGCGGCTCCGCAGCCCGGGAGCGCCGCCGGCGAGGGACGTGAGGAACGGTGATCCTCGTCGTCGACAACTACGACTCGTTCACCTACAACCTCGTCCACCTGATCCAGGAGCTCGGCGGCGACGTGCTCGTCCGCAGAAACGACGAGATCGACGCGGACGAGGCGGAGCAGCTGGCGCCATCGCACCTCGTCGTCTCGCCCGGGCCCGGCCGTCCGGAGGCCTCAGGCGCGACGCTCGAGATCGTGCGCAGGCTGGCCGAGCGGACGCCGACGCTCGGGGTCTGTCTCGGGCATCAGGCGATCGTCGAGGTCTTCGGCGGCGAGATCGGACAGGCGCAGCGCGTCGTCCACGGCAAGGCGAGCGCGATCTCGCACGACGGGAGCGGTTTGTTTGCAGGGCTGCCCCAGCGCTTCGAGGCAGGGCGCTACCACTCGCTCGCGGCGACGCGGGTGCCCGACAGCCTCGAGGTGACGGCGACGTGCGACGACGGTGAGGTGATGGCCGTTCGCCATCGGGAGCTGCCCGTCTCCGGCGTCCAGTTCCACCCGGAGTCGGTGCTGACCCCGCTCGGTCCAGAGCTCGTACGGAACTTCCTCGAGGGCGGGCGATGATCCAGCAGGCGATCGCCGGACTCCTGGATGGCCACGCGCTGAGTCGTGCCGAGTCGCGCGAGGTGATGGGCGAGATCATGGGCGGCGAGGCGACGCCTGCCCAGATCGGCGGCTTCCTCGTTGCGTTGCGGGCGAAGGGCGAGACACCGGACGAGATCTCCGGCTTCGCCGAGGCGATTCGAGAGCAGGGCCTCTCGGTGCCCACACTGCGTGACGACCTCGTCGACACGGCTGGGACGGGCGGCGACGGCGCGCAGACGATCAACATCTCGACGGCGGCTGCCCTCGTGGCGGCGGCGGCCGGGGCGGCGGTCGCGAAGCACGGCAACCGCGCCGTCTCGTCCGCCTCGGGCTCCGCGGACGTGCTCGAGGCGCTCGGGTTCGAGCTCGCGCTGACGCCCGAGCAGATCGGGCGCTCGATCGACGAGCTCGGCTTCGGGTTCCTCTACGCCCCCACGCACCACCCCGGGTTTCGGCACGCTGCAGCGGTGCGGCGCGAGCTGGCGACGAGGACCGTGTTCAACGTACTCGGGCCGCTGACGAACCCGGCGGGCGCGCGGGCGCAGATCGTGGGCGTGTACGCGCCCGACCTGGTGCGGACGCTGGCCGAGGTTCTCGCCCGCCTGGGCGCGCGGCGTGCGTTCGTGGTGCACGGCGCGAACGGAATCGACGAGCTCTCGCCCGCCGGCGTCAACCTCGTCTGCGAGGTAGTCGACGGCGACGTTCGCGAGCGTGAGGTCGACCCGCTCGAGCTCGGGGTCGAGCGTTGCGACCCCGGCGAGCTGCGCGGCGGGACGCCTGGAGAGAACGCCGCCGTCGTTCGTGCGGTGTTCTCGGGCGCAGACCGGAGCGGCCGGCGCGACGCGATCCTGCTGAACGCCGCCGGGGCGATCGCCGCCGGCGGTCATGCGGCAGATCTGCGCGAGGGCCTCGCGCTCGCGGTGGAGGCAGTCGACTCCGGAGCCGCGGCGGAGCGCCTCGACCAGCTCGTCGCCTACTCGCGGGCGGAGAGCGTCCCGGCCGCGTGAGCAAAATCGGCACACAATCGGCACAGTCGCGTGAGCCTTCTCGCGCTATCGTCGGCCTTAGGGGAAAGGGGCGTACTCCCCCACCCTGGGTGGGGGTTAGCGCGGGAGGCGGATCCTGATGGGCCGGTTTCGCGAGGCGCTTGCAGGTGAGGGACTCGCGGCGATCGCCGAGGTCAAGCGGCGCTCGCCATCGGCTGGGGATCTCCGTCCCGACGCCGATCCCGGCGAGCTCGCCGCACGGTTCGAAGCCGCCGGCGCCGCCGCCGTGTCGGTGCTCGTCGACGAGCGCTTCGCAGGCACGATTGCCGACCTCCGGACAGCGCGTGCTGCAGCCGCACTGCCGCTCCTCGCCAAGGGCTTCTTCACGGAGACCGAACAGCTCGACGAGGTTCGCGACGCCGGGGCCGATGCCGCGCTTCTGCTCTTGCGCGACCTGGACGACCGGCAGTCTGCGCGGTTGATGGAGCATGCGAGAGCGATCGGCCTCGATGCTCTCGTCGAGGTACACGACGCGTCGGAGCTCAAGCGAGCGATCGCGCTCGGCGCCGATCCGATCGGGATCAACGCGCGCGACCTCTCGAGCTTCCACATCGACCGCCGCGCCCAACTGTCGCTCGTCGCGCGCGCCCCGCGCGACCGCGTCGTGATCGCCGAGAGCGGGATCAAGTCGCGCGCGCAAGGCGCAGCCGCAGAGCTCGCCGGGGCTGACGCGATCCTCGTCGGCTCGACCCTGATGCGGGCCTTCGACCCGGCGACGAAGCTCCTCGAGCTGATCTCGCGGCCGCTCGTCAAGATTTGCGGGCTGACCCGAGAGGAGGACGTGGCCGTCGCGGTCGAGGCGGGCGCCGACCTCTGCGGCTTCATTCTCGTCGACGAGAGCCCGCGGAAGGCACAGCATCTGCTCCCGGTGCCGGAGCAGGTTCTGAGCGTCGGCGTCTTCGTTGGCGAGGCCGAGGATGTCGGAGCCGATCTGGTCCAGCTCTATCCGGAGGAGCCGGGCCGAGTTCGTGGACGCGACGCCGTGCTCATGCGCTCGGAAGAGACGGTCGCGCAGGTCATCGACCTGCCCTGGCAGGCGGAGGATCCTTCGCACCTCGAGCGAGCCCGCTCCGCGGAGGGTCGCGTGATGCTCGCCGGCGGCCTCGGTCCCGAGAACGTGCGTGACGCGATCCGAGCCGTCGCGCCCTGGGCAGTCGACGCGGCCTCGAGCCTCGAGAGCTCACCGGGGATCAAGGACCACGACCGCGTGCGGGCGTTCGTGGAGGCGGCGCGATGTCCCTGACCTACGGGCCATACGGCGGCCGCTTCGTTCCCGAGACGCTGATCCCGGCACTCGACGAGCTGCAGGCCGCATGGGAGTCTCTCCGCGACGACGACGCCTTCCGCCGGGAGCTGCATGAGCTCGCGACGTCCTACGCCGGCCGCCCGACCCCGCTGACGCTCGCCGAGCGCTTCGCGCCAGGGAAGCGGCTCTACCTGAAGCGCGAAGACTTGCTCCACACCGGAGCGCACAAGCTGAACAACGCGCTCGGCCAGGCTGTGCTCGCCCGCCGGCTCGGGAAGCAACGGATCGTCGCCGAGACCGGCGCCGGCCAGCACGGGGTTGCGACCGCCACCGTGTGTGCCCGCTTCGGGCTCGAGTGCGTCGTCTACATGGGTGAGGAAGACATGCGCCGTCAGCGGCCGAACGTCGAGCGGATGGGATTGCTCGGCGCCGAAGTCCGGCCGGTCGACTTCGGGACGCAGACCCTGAAGGAGGCGACGAGCGAGGCGATCCGCGACTGGATCACGAACGTCGAGACGACCCACTACCTGATCGGCTCGTGCGTCGGCCCCCACCCGTACCCCGAGATCGTGCGCGAGTTGCAAGCGGTGATCGGGCGGGAAGCCCGCGAGCAGATGCTTGCCGCCGCCGGCCGGTTGCCCGAGCTCGCGATTGCGTGTGTCGGCGGCGGCTCGAACGCGATCGGGCTCTTCGCCGGCTTTATCGACGACGCCCAGGTGCGGCTCCTTGGGGTCGAAGCGGCCGGCGCCGCGAGCCTCGGAGCGGGCCGCCCCGGCGTCCTCCACGGCGCGCGGTCGTCGCTCCTTGCGGATGCGGACGGCCAGATTCTCGACGCGCATTCGATCTCAGCCGGGCTCGACTACCCAGGAGTCGGCCCGGAGCACGCGCAGTTGCGCGACACCGGGCGGGCCGACTACGTGACCGCAACGGACGAGGAGGCGACCGCCGCGTTCCGGCGCCTCGCGGAGACCGAAGGGATCATCCCGGCCCTCGAGTCCTCGCACGCGCTCGCACGCGCTCTCCACGTGGAGGAAGAGCTCGTGCTCGTCTGCCTCTCCGGCCGTGGCGACAAGGATCTCGCGGAAGTCCTCGCCGCACCACGGTCATGACGTGGCGCACGCGCCGCCGCGCGGAATCCGGGCCATTCCCCCACCCTGGGTGGGGGATTACCTACCCGCCTCCCTCGAGGTCGACGATACCGCTCTCGGGCGCACGCGTCTGTGCCAATTCTGGATCGAAAGACGCGCTGTGACGGTTGCCGCCGGCCGCAAGGCGCTCGTCATCTACCTGATGGCGGGCCTGGACACGCCGGAACTCGCCGAGGCCGCGGTCGCCGGCGGTGCGGATCTGATCGAGATCGGCTTTCCCTTCTCGGACCCTCTGGCCGACGGGCCGGTGATCCGCCGCGCGGCCGAGCGTGCGCTTGCACAGGGGATGCGAACGGCCGCCTGCCTCGCCTGTCTGCGCGAGGTACGCCAGCGCGCCCCCAAGACCCCCATCGTCCCGATGACCTACTCCTCGCTGCTCGAGGCCTACGGCTGGGAGCGCTTCGCGGAGGAAACCCGCGCCGCCGGCGCGACCAGCCTGATCGTGGCCGACCTTCCCGCCGACGAGCGTCCCGACCTGCGCCGCATCCAGCTCGTCGCGCCCACCTCGACCGACGAGCGGATCGCGCTCGCCGCAAGCACCACGGACGGCTGGCTGTACCTGGTCACGGTTGCCGGCACGACAGGCGCTCGCACCGACCTGTCCCCGGCGCTCGCCGGCCTCGTCGAGAGAGCCCGCCATGCCGCCCCCCAACTCCCGCTCTACGCGGGTTTCGGGATCTCGACGCCCGACCACGCCCGGCAGGCGGCCAGGCTCGCCGACGGGATCGTCGTCGGCTCCCGCGCGCTCGAGGTCGCCGAAGCTGGCCCGGCGGCGCTCGGCGACTACGTCGCGTCGCTCCGCGCGGCCATCTAACTGTCGCGCCAGGCGAGGCGCGCGAGCACGCCGACCGCCAGCACGGCGGCGACGACGCCCAACCCCTCGATCGCGACGCCGCGCGTCACCGCGACCCGCGAGACGGCCAGCAGGCCCGCCCCGAGCAGCGCCGCCCCGACGGCCAGCCCAACCGCTCGCAGAAGGGCCCGTGCCCGCCGGTGCTCGAGCGAGAAGAACGAGAGCTCGGCAACGAGCACGAAGCCCGCGGAGACGAGCGACCCGAACAGGAGCGAGACGCCGCCGAGCTCGAGCAACGCGGCGTACTGCCCCCCGAGCAGGACGAGCGCGCCCGGCACCGTGACCGAACGACGAAGCCCGAGACCGACCGCGAGCAGGAGCACTCCCGCACCGCCGAGCGCGCCGAGCTCCGACCCGAGCCGCGGCGCGACCGCCGAGCAGGCGGTGGCGATCCCGCCGGCCACGACGATGGCTGCGACGCCCGCGCCTACGCGGGCGACCCGATCGGCTGCCGCCGGTACGAGCTCACCTCCTCCAGCGCGACCGAGAACGGCTTCTCGTCGCTCCAGGTCGAGATCGGTATCCCTGCGCGCTGCAATCTCCCGCGGTTGGCCTCACGAGTGAGCAGCCAGATGCGATGGGCGAGCTTGTCGCTCTCCCGAGCCCCCGGGGCGACCCACGCGAGGGGTGAGATCTCGACGGCGGCGACGTCGTAGCCCCGGCCGCGCAGGTCGAGCAGCGACCGCACGCCGCGCTCGTCGAGCAGCGGCGTCAGCCCGATCACGAGCGCCTGCGGTGGCAGCAGCCGGCGCGGCAACGTCTCGACGCCGCGCCAGGCGTAGCTCGCGACGACCTCGTTCTCGATCAGGGAGTCGACGATCCGGTAGAGCTGGACGAGCCCGCTGCCCGGCACGAGCCAGCTGAGCACACCGCCGACGCCCGCGATCCCGACGCGATCCTTGCGGCCGAGGTAGTGCTCCGCGAGCGCCGCGGCCGCCCTGACGACCCGCTCGGCCGTACCGTCCCCGCGGCCGCGCGCCTGCGCGAACGAGTCGAGCAGGAGCACGACGTCGGTATTCCGCTCGGTGTGCTGCTCGTTCACCCAGAGCTCGCCGCGCCGCGCGCTCGCGCGCCAGTTGACGCGCCGGATCCGATCGCCGGGAACGAACTGGCGAACATCCGCAAACTCGATCCCCTCCCCTTTCTGCCGCGCGACCTGGTTGCCGCTGAAGACCTGCGTCCGCAGCGGCCGCAACGCGCTGCGCAGCTGCTCCGCGGCCGGATAGACGCGCAAGGGCAGGCTGCGGTCGAACCGGCCCTCGGCACGGATGACGCCAAGCCGGTCGCCAGCGCGGACGAAGACGATCCCCGGGCGGTAGGCGCCCCAGCGCACGCACCGGACCCGAAGCCGACGTTCAGCCGGCAGGCGCAGCTCGACCGGGTTCTCGCCTCCGACGAGCTCGAGCCCGTCCGGGAGCGGCATGAGCACCTCCATGCGCCCGCGACCCTCGGCGCGCAGGGTCAGCTCCACCTCCTCGCCTTCCAGGACACGCTCACGATCGAGCTCCACCGAGAACTCGGGCGCCGTTTCCTCCGACAGGACGAGACCTGCGCCGACGACGAGCAGGAACGGCGCCGCGGCAGCAACGAGCTCCGCCCGCCGGAGGGCCAGCGCCGCCAGTAGGCCCAATGCGGCGAGCCCCGCGTACGCGCCCAGCTTCGGCGTCGCCGAGCGCTTCATGCTTCCCGCGAGGCGAGATCCTCTGCGGGCGGCGTCGGCACCGTGTCGAGCAACTCCCGGACGACGTCCTCGGAGCTGATCCGCTGCACCCAGAGCTCCGGCTTCAGCAGCAGCCGGTGGGCGAGCGCGGGAACGGCGACCGCCTTGACGTCCTCGGGTGTCACGAAGTCGCGGCCGCGCACCGCCGCCCGGCAGCGCGCGAGCTTCATCACCGCGAGCGCGCCGCGAGGGCTGGCGCCGACCTGCACGCGCCGGCTCGCGCGGGTCGCCGCGACGACGTCGACGATGTAGTAGCCGATGCTCTCGGCGACGTGGACGTCTTCCACTGCGAGCTGGAGCGCCAGCAGCGCCTCCCGGTCGACGACCCGCTCGAGCTCGATCTCGTCCTCGCCGCGCTCGAGCCGCCGCTCGAGCATCCCCCACTCGTCCTCGCGCGAGGGGTAGCCGACTCTCGCGCGCAGGAGGAAGCGGTCGAGCTGCGCCTCCGGGAGCGGGTAGGTGCCCTCGTACTCGATCGGGTTCTGCGTGGCGATCACGAGGAACGGACGCTGCAGCACGTGCGTTTCACCCTCGATCGTCACCTGCCGCTCCTGCATCGCCTCGAGCAGGGCGGCCTGCGTCTTCGGCGGCGCGCGGTTGATCTCGTCGCCGAGCAGGAGGTTCGTGAAGATCGGCCCAGGGCGGAACGCGAAGTCGCCGGTGCGCTGGTTGTAGATCGACGAGCCCGTGACGTCCGAGGGGAGCAGATCGGGCGTGAACTGGATGCGCGTGAAGGTCATGTCGGCGACCTGCGCGAACGACC
>JBBQTQ010000102.1:0-7658 GCA_038213135.1 Gaiellales bacterium | reverse complement strand
GTCCCCGAGTTGATCGCCGCGATCGAATACTTCATCGACGGCTACAACGAACGCGCCCAGCCGTTCGTCTGGACCAAGACCGCCGAACAGATCCTCACCAAAGCCGTCAAACAACAACCCACTTCAGGAACGCTGCACTAGTAGCGGTAGAAGCCTTGGCCGGTCTTCCGGCCAAGGCGGCCTGCCTTGGCCATCGCGACGAGGCGCGGCGGCGGCGCCATCCGCGGCTCGCGGAGCGCCTCCCAGAGCGCCTCGGAAGCGTGAACGTGCACGTCGATCCCGATCAGGTCGACGAGCGCGCACGGCCCGATCGGCCAGTTGGTGCCGAAGCGCATCGCCTTGTCGAGATCCTCCGGTTCGACGCCCGCCTCGTCCAGCACGCGCACGCAGTCGTTCAGGAGCGGGATCAGCACTCGGTTCACGACGAACCCGGGTGTGTCGTTGCAGCGGATCGGCTCCTTCCCCAGCCGCTCCGCACAGGCGTAGGCCGCCTCCCACGCGTCGTCGTCGACGAGCTGGGTGCGAACGATCTCGACGAGCGGCAGCACTGGGGCGGGATTGAAGAAGTGCATGCCGACGACCCGCTGCGGCCGCGGCGAGGCGGCCGCGATCTCGGTCACCGACAGGGCCGAGGTATTCGTCGCCAGCACGGCTTCGGGCCCGAGCAGCGCCCCGAGCTCGGCGAAGAGCGCCCGCTTCGCCTCGACCTCCTCGACGATCGCCTCGATCACGAGGTCGCAGCCTGCGAGGTCCGAGAGCTCGGTCGTCAGCGTCAGCCGTCCGAGAGCGGCATCGCGCTCCTCCGCGCTCATCCGCTCCTTCTCGACGTTGCGGCCGAGGTAGCGCTCGATCGTCCCGCGTCCGCGCTCGGCGAGCTCCATGGTCACCTCGCGGCCCACGGTCTCGAAGCCGGCCTGCACGCAGAGCTGCGCGATCCCCGCGCCCATCGTCCCGAGACCCACGACTCCGACCCGCTCGACCTGCATCGGCTCGATCCTAGTGACGGATCTCGTAGACCCGCGGCGCCACCTCTTCGGCGCTCACCGCCTCGAGGAACGCGCGCGCCGGCGGACGGCCCGGCTCGGCGAGCAGCGCCACCGGGGCGAGACGAGGCAGCAGGTCGAGCAGCAGCGGAACGTCACGGCGCTCGTAGAGGACGTCGGCCGCGAGGACGAGGTCGAACGGCGCCCGCTCGAGCAGCGACGCGGGTTGGGCCCACGAGCAGATCAGCGTCTCGAGCCCGGCGCCGTTCCGCCGGGCGTTCTCGGCGGTGAACTCGACCGCGTCAGGCGACCAGTCGACCGCGAGAACGTGCGCGCCGCCGAGCGCAGCGACGATCACCGGGATTCCCAGCCCGCAGCCGAGCTCGACGATCCGCAGCCCGGCGATCGGCCGGGCGACGACGGTCTCCGCCAGGGCGAGCGCGCTCGGCCAGAGCTCCGCCCAGTAGGGCAGGAACTCCTCGCGTTCGAACGCCTCCTCGTCGAGCAGCGCCTCCGGGTCCGGGGGCCGCACGATCGACAGCCGCCGTCCCGCGACCTCGACGACGTCCTCGACTCGTTCGAGAATCAGAGACGCTCGACGATGCCGGCGATCGCCTGGCCCTGGCCGATGCACATGGCCGCGATCCCGTAGCGCCCGTTCCGCCGCTCGAGCTCGTTCAGCAGCGTCGCCGTGATCCTGGCGCCGGTGGCGCCGAGCGGATGCCCGAGCGAGATGCCGCCGCCGTTCGGGTTCACGTCACCGGCCTCCCAGCGCTCGTGCAACCCGGTGTCCTTCAGGAACTGGAGGACGACAGAAGCGAACGCCTCGTTGACCTCGATCACCGCCATGTCGTCCCAGCCGAGCCCCGCCTTCGCGAGCGCGCGCTCGCAGGCCTGCGGGTTGCCGTGCAGCATCCGGTAAGGATCGACGCCGGCGAGTCCGAACGAGACGATGCGCGCGCGTGGCTCCAGTCCGAGCTCGGAGGCCTTCCGCTCGCTGGCGACCAGCATCGCCGCAGCGCCGTCGACGATCGCGCTCGAGTTGCCGGCCGTCACGACACCGTCCTCCTTGAATGCGGGCGGCAGAGAGGCGAGCTTCTCGAGCGAGGTGTCCCGGCGCGGCGCCTCGTCAACCGCGAACAACGTGGTCGCGACCGCCGCGCCCGCCGACTCGAGCTCCGAATCGACCGGCACCTCGATCAGCACGATCTCGTTCTCGAAACGGCCCTCGTCGATCGCCCGGATCGCGCGCCGATGTGACTCGTAGGAGTACTCGTCGAGCTGTTCGCGTGAGAGATCCCACTCCTCCGCGAGCACCTCCGCGGAGATCCCCTGCGGCACGATCTGCCACTGGGAGAGCAGCTTGTCGGAGAAGCCGCCGAAGCCCTTGGGGCCGAGGTTCGAGCCCATCGGCTCGCGCGACATCGACTCGACGCCGGCAGCGACGACGAGGTCGAGCTGATCCGACCAGATCGCCGCCGAGGCGTTGAAGGCGGCCTGCATCGACGAGCCGCACTGGCGGTCGATCGTGCTCGCACAGACGGTCTCCGGCCAGTTCGCGATCAGCAACGCCACGCGCCCGACGTTGAGCGCCTGCTCGCCGATCTGCGTGACGCAGCCCATCTGCACGTCCTCGATCTCGCCCGGCTCGATCCCGGTGCGCTCCACGAGCCCGTTCAATACCTGCGCGGCGAGCTCGTCCGCCCGAACGCGGGCCAGGGTGCCGTTCCGCTTGCCAATCGGGCTGCGGACGGCGTCGACGATCAGCGCGTCAGTCACCAGTACAGGGTATCGCCCGGCGCAATCGCGATCGAGGCGAGCGGTACACTCGCGGGCCTGATGGGCTCGCTGCTCTCGCGCCTGCGGCGGGCGGCACCGCCGCCCCAGTCGCGCCGGGCCCTGCCACCGCCGGGGGTCCTCCGCCGCGACCGGCGGGCGCTCCTGAAGGTGCGCGAAGGGAAGCTGCGCGACCTCGGCGGACTGATGCTCGAGATGTTCCGGCGCGACCACTTCCGCGAGGACCTCGTCCGCGAGCGCTGTGCCGAGCTGCTCGAGCTGGACTCGCGCCTCTACGAGATCGACTCGCTGCTGGCGGCAGTTCGGCGTCGCGCTCCCGCGGGCCGCTGCGACTGCGGAGCGCCCCTCCTCTGGGACTCGCACTTCTGCCCGAACTGCGGGCGCCCGGCCGGCGCAGCGGTCGTCGCCTGCGCGGTCTGCAGCCACCCACTCCCGGCCGACGCCGTCTTCTGTGCGGGCTGCGGCGCTCCGGCCGAGGCGCAACCTCCCTCCGAGGAACCGGAGCCTGAACCCGTGGCCGAGCCCGAAGCGGAGCCGGAGCCCGAAGCCGAGGTCGAGCAGCAGGCCGAGCCGGAGCGGGTCGCCGAGGCCTGATGGCGGCACCGCTGCCGCCATCAGGGAGCTGTCAGAGTTGCGGCACTCCACACGAGCCGCGCCAGGACTACTGCCTGGACTGCGGCGCGCGGATCGTCCGCTCGCGCGGGGTCCTCCACGCGCTCGGGAGCGCCTGGCGGCGGCATCTGCCCTGGTACCCGGGCGACTGGATCTGGCCCTCGGCGCTCGCCCTCGTGATCGCCGCAGCGGGCGCGACGCTCTCGATCTTCTCCACCGGCGGTGCCAAGGGCAGTGGCTCGGTGACGATCGTCGCGACGACCACGCTCGTGCCAGCGCCTCCCACGACCGCAGCACCGCCCACGACGGCGATCACGATCACGGCTCCGACGACGGCCACCCTGCCGACCGCGCCGCCTCCGAATCGCCTCATCGACTGGCCCGGCACGAACGGCTACACGGTCGTCCTCGCCTCGTTGCCGATCGGCACCGGCCTCAGGGCCGCGAAGGAGAAGGCGAGGGGCGCGCTCGCCAGCGGATTGAAGGACGTGGGCGTCCTGCGCTCGGCGAGTTACTCCAGCCTGCACCCCGGGTACTACGTCGTCTTCAGCGGCGTTTACGCCACGTTCGTCGAAGCTCTCAACGCGGCGAAGGTGGATTCACAGAAGTTCCCGAGCGCCTACGCGCGCCAGATCACCAAGTAGTTGTGTTGTCATATTTGGCACCAGCAAGAAAGACTTTGTAACACGGCCCGGAACTCGATAGACTGCCCCGCGAACCGCCCGGGCGGGAAGATTAATCCACGGTTAACAAAGCTTTTCCGCGATTTAACAGGGGAGCCGAATACTGATATGGAGGAGCGTCTCGCACAAATCCAAGCCTGCATGTATCAATACTCGAGAGCCATTTATCGGTCGATTAAGGATCTGATCGACCCGTACGTCGACCAGGAGGCGCAACTCGAGTACCGCCGCTCCGTGCTCGAGCACTGCGAGCAGACCATGGAGCGGCTGGCGAAGGATCCGCACTACTTCGCGAATCCCGACAAGTCGCTGTTCCAGGACATCCGCCGCTACTTCCCGATCACCGCCCAGGCGCAGGTGGCATGGGCCGTGAACAAGGGCGTGACCGCGGCCTGCGAGTTCATCCAGGAGCAGATCGAGGCCGGTGCCTTCGACGGCGGCGTTGCCCGCTGCCGGGCGACCACGCGCAAGGGCAAGCCGTGCCAGCGCACCCCGTTGCCAGAGCGCGAGTATTGCCCCTCGCACCAGCACCTCGAGCGCTCCCGCGTGGCCGCGTAGCTGACGCGGAACCCCGGCCTCGATAGAGTCGGGGCCTCGTGTCTCACGACACCGACAAGCTGATCCGTCAGCTCTCGCTGGTTGCGTTCCTGATGGCGGAGCGCCGTGCGCTCACGGCCCGGGACGTGAAGAGCAACGTCGAGGGCTACTCGGAGATGTCCGACGAGGCCTTCGCGCGGCGCTTCTACTCCGACCGCGCCGAGCTGCTCCAACTCGGGATCCCCCTGCATTCGCAAAGGGACGAGTTCACCGGCGAGGAGCTCTACACGCTCCGTTCGGAGCGGTACTTCCTCCCCGCGCTCGACCTGAAGAACGAGGAACTGGCCGCGCTGCAAACAGCGTTCTCGCTTCTCGACGGCAAGTTCGCCTACGCCGAGCCGCTACGGCTCGCGCTCCAGAACCTGGCGCTCGGCAGACCCGGCTTCGCCGACGCGCCGACCGCCACGGCCGCGCGCGTCGAGATCGTCGACCACGACTACTCGCTGCCCGGCATGCCCGCGAAGCTCAGCAAGCTCGAGGTCGCGATCTCCAAGCAGCGGACGGTCAAGTTCACCTACTACTCGCTGCGACGCGACGACCGGCGCGAGCGCACGGTCAACCCGTACGCGCTCCTGCTCGACAAGGGCGCCTGGTACGTGATCGGGGACGATCTCGACGCCGCCGACAAGCGCACGTTCCGCGTCTCGCGGATCCAGAGCGACATCCGCTTCGCCACCCGGCGCGAGCGCGACTTCCGGCTGCCGCCCGAGTTCGACGCGGACGCGTTCCGGCTGCCCCCTGAGTGGCAGATCGGCGAGCTGGCCGGCGAGGCGCGCATCCAGCTTGCCGGCGACACAGCCTGGTGGGCGCTCCGGACCTACGGGGAGCACGGGCGCATGGAGGACGGCGTGTTCGTCACTCCGTACGCCGACCTCGACCAGCTGGCCGCGTGGATCCTGCGCCAGGAGGGGCGGGCGAACCCGGTCGAGCCCGACGAGCTGCGGCGCACCGTCGCCCGGGCGCTCAACCTCGTGCGCGAGGTGCACGAGGCGCCGCCCCCCAAGCCCTCGCGTCACAAGCCGGCCGCCGTCGCCGGTGCGGCCGAGCGGCCGGAGAGCGCGGTCGTGCCCGAGCGCTTCGCCCTCCTCCAGGCCCTGCTCGCCTACCTGCTCGACGCCTGCGGCGACGAGCCGCAAGCCGAGATCAAGGCCGCCGAGCTCGTCGAGCGCTTCCACATCCCCGAGGAGTCGCTCGAGGAGTACCTCTCTCTGCTGAACCTCGTCAACTTCGGGGGCGGCTGCTACGCGGTCTACGCCGAGGTCGACGGCGAGGTCGTCCACGTCGACAAGGAGATGTACGGCGACACGTTCCGGGCGCCGCCTCGGCTGACGCCGCTCGAGGCGCGCGCGATCCGGCTGGCGCTCGAGTACATCGGCCCGATGATCGCCGCCGACGCGCACACGCCGCTCGACCGCGTGCGCCGGAAGCTCGAGGAGACCTTCGGCGAGTTCGAGCTCGCGCAGACGCCCGAGCCCGATTTCGGTGGCGAAGAGGAGAAGCTGATCGGCGTGCTCAACCAGGCCGTGCTCGAGCAGCGGCTGGTCGAGCTCGACTACCAGAAGGAGAGCGCCGAGACGGTCACGACTCATCTCGTCGAGCCGCATCACCTGGAGCGGCGGCTGCCGCACTGGTACGTGCACACCTGGGATCGCACGCGGGACGCCGAGCGCTCCTTCCGGCTCGACCGCACGCGGAGCGCAAAGTTGCTCGAGGAGCGCTTCGAGGAGCGCGAAGGCTTCGAGATCCGCCCGGAGCGGGTTCCCGTGAAGATCCTCTACCGCGCCGGCCAGGAGGCGCGGCTGCGGCTGGAGCGCCCGAACGCCCAACCGCTCGCAAATGGCGATGTCCTCGTCGATGACCAGGTCGGCGAGGAGTGGGTGATCGGCGAGATCCTGGCCCAGCGCGGCCACGCGATCGTGCTCGAGCCCGAGGAGCTGCGGAAGCGGATCGCCAAGCGTGCGCGGGAACTCGCCAACGACCTCGGCCTGTCCCGCCTCCGCGCTGGGGTCTAGACCGGCAGCTCGAGGGTGAAGGTCGCGCCCTGCTCGGGGCGCGAGCGGACATCGAGCGTGCCGCCGTGGGCCTCGGCGATCGAGCGGGCGATGAAGAGGCCGAGGCCGGTGCCGGGCTTGGCGCCGCCGGCGATGTTCCCGCGGCCGAACTTCTCGAAGATCAGACCCTGCTGCTCGCCCGGGATGCCCGGCCCGCGGTCGCTGACCTCCACGGAGATGGTGTCGTTCTTCGAGTAGACGGCGACGTCGACCGTGCCGCCGGCCGGGCTGTACTTGACCGCGTTGTCGATCAGGTTCGTCACGACTTGCTTGAGCCGGCCGCGGTCGGCCCGCACGCGCGGCAGGGTCTCGTCGGTGCGAGCGCGCACGTTCACCTCGTCCTGCCCGAGCTCGGCCCCGGCCACCGATTCCCGCACGAGCTCGGCGAGGTCGACGTCGCTGAACGTGTACGTGAACGTTCCGGCCTCGATGCGCGAGGTGTCGAGCACGTCGCCGATCAGCCCGGCGAGGCGGGTCGTCTCGTCGCCGATCAGGGCCAGGAACGAGTTCCGCTGATCGGGCGAGAGCTCGCGCCAGCGTTCCTGAAGCGTCCGTGCGGCGCCGATCACCGCGGCCATCGGACTGCGCAGCTCGTGCGAGACGAGCGAGACGAAGTCCGCGCGCAGCGCCGACAGGCGCCGTAGCTCCTCGACCGTACGGCGCTCGGCCTCGTAGGAGCGGATGTTCTGCACGGTCGTGCCGACGAGGCGGCCGAGCAGGGTGACGAGCTCCACCTCCGCCGGCTTGAAGGCGTTCACCTGCCGGCGCGAGAGCGAGAGCATGCCGATCGCCTGGGCGCCGAGGAGCAGCGGCGCGCCGAGCCGGCTCCGCAGACCGAGCGCGATCAGGGCGGTCACGTCGCCGCGCTTCGTCGCCCGCAAGTCGGGCTCGACGACAGCTCCCTGCTCGATCACCTCTGAGGTGATCGAGTCGTG
>JBBQTQ010000101.1:0-7868 GCA_038213135.1 Gaiellales bacterium | reverse complement strand
CGATCAACAGGGTGTCGAGGTTGGCGCGCACGTTGGCCTCCAGGTCGACGGGGCATTCCCAACGCCGACTTCGACACCCCTGTCTCAGGCCCCTACACGGCGATCACGGCGCCGATCGTGAATTACCGATCAAGCATCTAGCGTTCAGGGCCGTGAAGCTCGGAGCCCTCGCCCTGCTCGCACTCGCCCTCGGCGGCAGCGCGACCTCACCACCCAAGCTCGGCGGCTGCCCGGTCTTCCCGGCGACGAACGTCTGGAACGAGCGCGTCGACAAGCTTCCCGTCGCGGCAAACTCGGCCGCGACCATCGGCTCGATCGGCGCCGACACGGGGCTCCACCCCGACTTCGGCTCCGGGCTCTACGACGGCGGCCCGATCGGGATCCCCTACAACGTCGTGCCCGGCACCACCAAGAAGGTGCGCCTCAGTTTCGACTACGCCGACGAGAGCGACAAGGGGCCGTATCCGATCCCCGCGCATGTGAAGCTCGAGTACGGCAGCGACCATCACGCCCTGATCGTCGACCGGACGAGCTGCGTGCTCTACGAGATCTATGCGCTGCACGGCACGCGCGCCGGCTCCGGGGCAATCTGGAATCTCCGCTCGAACCACCTGCGCCCGGCCACCTGGACGTCCGCCGACGCGGCGGGCCTGCCGATCCTCCCCGGCCTGGCCCGTTGGGACGAGGTCGCCGCCGGCCACATCGACCACGCGCTCCGCTTCACCGTGGAGCGCACTCGGCGGGCCTTCGTCTGGCCGGCGCGCCACTACGCGAGCGACCTGACCGACCCGAACCTGCCGCCGATGGGCCTGCGCGTGCGGCTGAAGGCGAGCTTCGACACGAGCGGCTTCCCTTCGCAGGATCGCGTGATCCTCGAGGCGCTGAAGCGCTACGGGATGATGGTCGCCGACAACGGCTCGAACTGGTTCATCTCCGGCGCCCCCGACCCACACTGGTCGAACGACGACCTGCACCAACTCGGGCGGGTGAAGGGCTCCGACTTCGAGGTGGTCGACACCTCGTCGCTGCAGCGCTAGAGCCTCGCGCTACTGCGCGAGGAGCTTGGCCTTCTGGGCCTCGAACTCTGCTTCGGTGAGCACCCCTGAGGCGCGCAGCTCGCCCAGCTTCTTCAGCTGCTCGATCGGATCGACGGCCGGAGCGGCGCGTGGCGTGCCGACCATCTGCCCGCCGATGAAGACGCTGCTCGGCGTCTGGCCGGCCGCGATCGCGGCGCTCTGCATCTGCGCGATCTGATTGACGTCGAGGCCGGCTCCCTTCATCGCGGCAGCGATCATCGGGTTGGCGGCGGCCATGTCGGCCACCGTCCCCTGCTGGAACGAGCCGTCCCAGTCGACGGCGATGCGATCGCTGTCGGGATCGACCATCACCGGCGGGACGCTGCCACCGCTCATGAAGTACTCCATGGCCACCCCGGCGATGCGGGCCGTCTCGACGGTCGCCGTTCCTCTGTGCCGGGTCGACCAGATCGTCGGCTACCTTGGTCGACTTCGTGAACAGGCCCATCGTGGCCCAGCCCGCGTGACAGCGCTACGCTCCGGCCGTAGGCAAAACGACAAGGGGGTTGCAGTGCCCGGGCTGCTGGATCACAACACGCTGGTGATCAACCAGAAGGCAAAGCTCATCGAGATCACCGACGAGTACAAGATCCTCGACGAGAACGGCCAGCAGGTCGGCTCGATCCGCGAGGTCGGCCAGAACGTCTTCAAGAAGCTGATGCGCGCGCTCACCCACTGGGACCAGTTCTTCACGCACAAGCTCGACGTCTACGAGCAGGACGGCTCGAAGGCGCTCGGCCTCGTTCGGCCTCGAGCGATCTTCAAGTCACGCGTCGAGGTGCACGACGCGACAGGCCAGCAGGTCGGCACGATCAAGCAGCACAACGTCATCGGCAAGCTCCGCTTCGACATCACGTCCGCGAGCGGCGAGGCGATGGGCAAGGTGCAGGGCGAGAACTGGCGCGCCTGGGACTTCCGGATCGAGGACACCACCGGCGCCGAGGTCGGGCGGATCACGAAGAAGTGGGCCGGGATCCTGAAGGAAGGCTTCACGACCGCCGACAACTACGTCTTCAACGTCAGCGGGCAGGTCTCGCCGGAGATGCGGAAGGTGATGCTCGCGACCGCGGCCGGGATCGACCTGGCGTTGAAGCAGACGGATCAGTAGCCGCGATGAGGTCGCCCGCTGTCTTCGCCCTCGCGGTCGCGGCGGCAGCGACCACCTGGATCGCGCAGTCACCGTCGGTGCCGGCCGGAGGCGGCAGTCTGCGGGGGGTCGCGTGTCCGACCCGGGTTTTTTGCATGGCGGTGGGACTGACGTCGGGCAGTCACGGGGGCGCGCTGACCGAGAGCTGGAACGGCCGGCGCTGGGCACTGTCGAAGATCACCCGCGCCGCCTTCTCCTACCTGAACGGCGTCGCCTGCACCTCGCCGTCCTTCTGCGTTGCGGTCGGCTCCGAGGTCCGCCCTGGCAGCGGTGGCTCTCCTGCCGGCTTTGCCGAGGTCTGGAACGGACGGCGCTGGCGCGTGACACCGATACCTGACCCGCACGGGCTCGGCCCCCTGAGCATCGTGGAGCTGGGCGGGGTGACGTGCCGGTCGCCACGAGCCTGCGTCGCGGTCGGCGACTACAGCCGGAGCACGAACTTCGATGGCCCGCTCGTCGAGCGCTGGAACGGACGCGCATGGAGCGTCACGACGCCGCCGGCGCCCGGACCGTTCCTCACGAGACTGACCGCCGTCGCGTGTCCTGCGAGCTCGCGCTGCGTCGCCGTCGGCCAGGAGTTCACCGACCGAATCGGGCGCCACTCACGTCCGTTTGCGGAGATGTGGAACGGCCGAGCCTGGAGTCCGCAGCGGCCCCCAACGGTCCACACCGCAAACCTCCAGCCCCTCCTCGCGGCTGTCTCGTGTCCGCGTGTCGGCGACTGCTTGGCGGTCGGCGGTGCGCCGGACGCATCGCTCGCTCTGCACTGGAACGGCGTCGGCTGGACGCGCCTGCCGGCACTGCCCGTTCTGGGCTTCCGTAAGCCGTTTTTGAGCGGTGTCTTCTGCTCGTCGGGCTCCGCGTGCACGGTCGTCGGGTTTCCGGGGGATCTCTCCGCGGGGGGTGGCGCGCTCGCCGCGACCTGGGACGGCAGGCGATGGACCCCCGCTGCGCTGCCGATCCCGGGCGTGGTCGACTCGCTCGCCCTCGGCTGCTCGGACAGCGCGAACTGCACGGTGGTCGGCAGTCGATTCGCGGGCCGCCCAGGCGGGCGCGAGCTCCCGCTCGCGTTTAGGTCATCGGGCTAGGAAACGCCGGCCAACAGAAACGCGCGCTGCTCCTTGAGCATCTCGCGTGCGATCACGAGGCGCTGGATCTCGTTCGTGCCCTCGTAGATCTGGGTGATCTTGGCGTCGCGCATCATCCGCTCGAGCGGGTACTCCTTGATGTACCCGTAGCCGCCGAGCACCTGGACGGCGTCGGTCGTGACCTCCATCGCGACGTCGGTGCAATGGAGCTTCGCCATCGCGGAGGCCTTCGTCAGCTCGGCGTCCGGCGCGCCCTCGTCGACCATCTGGCCGAACCGGTAGAGGAGCCCGCGGGCGGCCTCGCATTTCGTCTCCATGTCGGCGAGCTTGGCGGCGATCAGCTGATGCTCCGCGATCGGCTTGCCCATCGTCTCGCGGGTCTTCGCGTACTCGAGGGCATAGTCCGTCGCGCCCTGGGCGATGCCGAGGCCCTGCGCGGCCACTCCCGGCCGTGAGCGGTCGAGGATCCGCATCGCGATCCGGAAGCCCTCGCCCTCCTCGCCGAGCAGGTTCGCGGCGGGGACGCGGCAGTCGTCGAAGGTCAGCTCACCCGTCGTCGAGCCCGAGATGCCCATCTTCGGCTCGAGGCGCGCGACCTCGAAGCCGGGCGAGTCGGCCTCGACCACGAACGCGGAGATCCCCGAATGACCCGCCTCGGGATCGGTTTTGGCGAAGACGGTGTAGAGGCTCGCGACCCCGGCGTTCGTGATGAAGCGCTTGCCGCCGTTGAGGACGTACTCGTCCCCTTCGAGCCGCGCGGTCGTCCGCATCGCAGCGGAGTCCGAGCCCGAACCGGCCTCCGTGAGCGCGTAGGCGGCGAGGAACTCGCCTGATGCGAGCCGCGGCAGGTAGCGCTCCTTCTGCTCCTGCGAGCCGGCGAGCTTCAGGCCGAGCGAGCCGAGCTCCTGGACGGCAAGGATCAGTCCACTTGTCGCGCAGACCTTCGAGACCTCCTCGATCGCGACGAGCGCGAGCAGGGTGCCGGTGCCCGTGCCGCCCCACTCCTCGTCGAAGAGCAGTCCGAAGAGCTCGTGCTCGCGGTAGAGCTCGACGACGTCCCAGGGAAACTCATGGCTCTCGTCGATCTCGGCCGCGCGTGGCGCGATCCGTTCGCGCGCCAGCGTGCGGACGAGGTCGCGGAGCTCCCGCTGCTCGTCGGTCAGCTGGTCCCAGGGCATTACCGGAACGGATCGTACGCGAGGCGTCCTGCTGCGATCTCGCGGTTGAGCTCGAGAAGCCGCCGGTTCGACTCAGCGGGATCGTGCGCAGCGGACGCTGGCCAGCCATAGGTGGCGGCGACCGCCTCGTCCAAGGCGTCGTGCAGCTCGCGGAGATCGCTGTACGCGCCATCGTCCACCTCGTTGTAAAGCTGTGTCAGCCCGATCTGCCGCTCGACGCAGATCTCGGAGCGGCGAGCGATGACCCGGCGAGATGCATCGGCGAGTGCCTCGCGTCGAGGCCCATCAGGCTGCGGCCACGGGAACGTTTCGAAAGCGGAAGTGGGCGTGTAGCGGATTCGATTTTCGAGGGTGGAAGACTGGGCCCGCGCCCAGCTCTGATGGAAGCCTGAAGATAGGACCCCCATTGAGCTGTCATCGGCGAATGCGAAGACGTTCATGGCGTTGCTCGGGCAAGTCCATGGGTCGCACCAGCAGAAAAGAACGCGCTTACCAGTTGCCGTCCCTCCTACGTATCTCTCGAGAGGCGCGAGCGCTGCCCGCAGCGCAGGCACGAGTTCGCCAAGCAACCACCACTTCTCTCGCCGCACGCGTCGTCGGTTCTGATCTCGAAACGGCTTGACGCGCTCACGAATCATCTCCAACGCCAACGGATAGCTCATTGCCTCTTCTAGTGTCCGTAGGCCGAAGTCGATGATGAACCTTGAGGGAGCCTGCGCCGGATCATTCGCAATATCGTCGCCGACCAAGTAGGGCCGAACCACCTCCCGGTAGCCTTCTCCACCGACCCGAAGAAGCTCGTGCGCTTCTTCGATGGCCAGCACGAAACCAGCACCGACAGGCTGGGGACCCTGAAACGAGCGTCCCTCATTGGCGCCGAGCCTTGTCGCAACCGCGACGTCAGCATCCTCGGGGCGCAACGCTGGTGTGATGCCAGGAACCGCTACGCCGTCGAGAACAACCGATGCGAGTTGCGAATCCGGGTCACGGATCCAGTTGACAATGCTCACGTCGACCGCGGCTTCGCCTGACCAGTCCTGCGTCGAGACGGCGTTGACAATGACTCCTTTGTTGTCACAGATCCATTGAAGACTCACCTTGCGATTCCGGTTCTGCGAGATTGAGTTCGTCGCGACCAGGCCTGCCCGCCCATCGGATTCAAGCCGTTCGTGCGCTTTCCTGAACCAGTAGACCGCGTAATCCTTGACACCGATGCCGAACTCGGACCGAAGCCAATCGACGTACTCGTCTCCCAACTCACGCCTCAGGCGCTGTGATCCGTGGTAGGGCGGGTTCCCGATAATCGCGTCGGCCCGCGGCCAGTCCAAGCGCAGCGCATCTCCGCGGCGAATTTCTGAGAGATCCGCGAGCGGTAGGACGCTCTCGTCCAGATCGAGCTCGTCGACCGCAAGCTTGTGCCCCATCCAGAGCGTTACCCGCGCAAGTTGCACCGCGAACGGGTCAAGCTCGATCCCCTTCATGTTCGCCAACGGGAAGTAGACAGCTAGCGTCTGCTGCTCTCGCAGTCCGCCGCTTCGACGCATGTCCGCTGCGCGGCGGCGAAGCTCGGCCTCAATCCGTCGCAGCTCGCGGTAGGCGACGTAAAGGAAGTTGCCCGAGCCGCAGGCCGGATCGAGCACGACGTAGTGCATGAGGTCATGCTGGGCAGCCTCAGCCTCCGCCAGCGTACGGCACTCGGAGATCCGCTCACGCCAAGGTTGGACGATCGTCGGCAGGACGATTTTCAAGATGTCCGCCTCGGCTGTGTAGTGGGCACCGAGCGCCCATTGCCGCTCGCGGCCGAGCGCCCCCTGGAGCAGCGAGCCGAAGATCGCCGGCTCGACACGCCGCCAGTTGAATCGCTCGGCTGCCGTAGCCAAGAGCTCGATCTCATCGTGATCGAGATGCACGCGAGCCGGGCGCACAAACAGGGATCCGTTGGCGTAAGGCGTCCCCGAGTAGAGACCGTGCTCGGGCCTTCCCCCGGGAGTGGCGAGGTATTCGAAGAGCCGACCAAGGTCGTCCGCGCTTGACCTCGAGGGGTCTTCGCGCAGTGTCTGCAGGACTCGAGTGAAGACATGCGACGGGAGCATGTGGAGGTCCTCCGCAAACATCGACCAGACCGACTGGAGGACGAAGTCCCGCAGGACGTCAAGGTCGGCGGCGGCGCGTTCCCTGAGTCGCTGGTAAAGGTCGGTGACGAGCGAAACTGCCTCGCGGGTCAGCTCCGTCCCTCCCACGCCGAACATGGGCGTTCGACCGAGCAGGAAGTTCAGCGCGTCGAGATTGTCAGGCAGCTCGACGAGGTCAAGCGTCTGACGCGGCTCCGTGTAGACCGCTCCCGGCTCCCAGATCTCGAACCGGTGGAACGCACAGAGAACGACGTACCTCGGAGCCGGCGCTGCCGGTGTTCCTGCTTGCTGCCAGTAACGGAGCGCCTGCTCGCGGTGCTGCGCGAGCCGATCGGCTTCGCTCGGGCGCTTCATCTCGACGATGCAAGTGCCGGGCCAGAAGAGATCCATGAACCCACCCGGCCCGTGCTCCTCGAATCGAGCACCGATACCCTGGCGATCGACGCCGTAACAGGTGAGAAGCTCGTTCAGAAATGTCTGGGCTTCGGCTCGCTCCGAGCCTTGATAACCGCCCCACCGCGCAGCGAATTCGGCAAGACGCCTGCGGATCTCCTCCTCGCCGAGAGGCACAGTGCGGAGGCTAGAGGGTCAGCTGCTCCTTCGGAACCGCAAAGAGGGTGCCCTGCCGCAGGCGCCGAGCCACGTTGGAAATCTCCGCTTCGGCCTGTTCGACCGCCTCGACGAGGTGCGGCTCGGCACCCGCGCGTCGCAAGGCCTCTGCGGCCCGCTCTGCGCGCGAACGAGCCTCCTCTATGTAGAGCATCGCGACGTCGATCTCGGCGAAATGAGCCTCGTCCAGAGCTGCCAGCCTCCTCTCCGCGCGGAGACTAGCGGCTCGATCGGACACTCCGGTTCGGCGCATCACGAAACCACCGTAGGCCGCAGCCGGTACTTCGATTGTGGCGTTTCTGTGCCGATTTATCCCGCGGTCGATTACAGTCGAGGGGATGGGCGGGCGGCTCATGGTTGTCCTAGCGGCGAGCGGAGTCACCGCTGGCATAGCGGCCGCGGCCGACTGGCAGCGCGTCTTTCGAGCGGCACGAGCCGGTTGCACCGCGGCGCTCCTTCGTCGTCGACCAGCCGGTTCGTGGGCGGATCGCGGCGATGCGGATTCACGTCGGCACGAGCCCGCGCGTGCCGGTCTCGTTCGGCGGCGTCATCTCCTGTTCGGGAGGCGCCGCCAACTGGAAGCACTCACTCAGCTACGACAGTTTCGGGGGGTCGATCGACCACGACGTCCCGGTCTC
>JBBQTQ010000100.1:0-8139 GCA_038213135.1 Gaiellales bacterium | reverse complement strand
TTGGCCTGCTCGGCGAGGAAGAGCAGCGAGAGCGAGTCGGGATCGGCCAGGAAGCGCTCCTGGAGCTGCCGCAGGACGAGGAACGACGCGAGCGGGTCGAGTCGAAGCTCCTCCAGGAGGCTGTTGGCCGGCCGGGCATCGAGCTCCTTGGCGGCGCCCTTGATCGACTCCGCTGCCCGCCAGAAGCGGTCGACCTCCGTGACCACCCCGGCGCTCGGTCGGCGGCGCCGGCCGTCGAGATAGACGAGCGGCCGGGCTTGTGCCGGGCGACCCAGCTCTGGTCGCAGGTGAAAGCGCCGCAGGTACCCGAGCAGCGTCGTGTGCGACGCAGCGAAGAACTCCCCACCCCCTTCGCCGTACTGCCTGTCGGCGAACTGGCGCCGGAGGGTGAGCACGCGACCGCCGAGATGGTCCCGCGCCTCGAGCACGAGCACCGAGAAGCCGGCGGCCTGGAGCTCGTGGGCGGCGGCAAGCCCCGCGAGGCCCGCTCCGACCAGGATCACCCGCTTCCCCTTACGCCGCCTGGAGCCGAGTCCCAGGCCGACAGCCGCGGCTGCGCCGAGGAACTCTCGTCGATTCAACCGACGGCGATGCGGGAGCTGAACGTGCGGCCGAAGTAGCCGCTCTTCGTCAGCACTGCTGCTTCGTACGTCGTGCGCCGGCGCGGCTGCACCTGAAACCGGAATCGGAGCGGGGCCCAGCCGGAGACCGTCTGGCGCGCGATCGGCGCGAATGCCCCGCCGGCCGCTTTCGCGAACAGCGTCACAGTCTCTGTGACCTGACCCGGCGGCGAGCCGACTGTCTCGTCGACTGTTCCCGTGAGCAGGGTTCCGCTCGTCGCATGCAGGGTGACGCGCCGGTAGAGCGGACTCGCGACGACCGTCCCCGTCTTGCCGAGCCCGAGCACGCGATAGGGGTGGGCGCCAATCGTGAACGTGCAGCCGTGGCTGTCGTTGACGGTTGCCCGGCACGAGCCGTCCGCGAAGACGATCCGCCAGCCGTGTGATCCCTGCCAGACGACTGGACTGAAGCCGGCCGTCACGTGAATCACGGACGGCTGCGGGCCGGTGTCGGTGACCTTGACGACGTGCCAGTCGAGCAGCGCCTGGGCAACACCGGGCAGGCCGAGCCCGAGCACGAGTATGACCAGGAACCTCCGCATCCCCCGACGCATCGTAGGCGCAGAGTGGTCGCTAGGGAAGGCGTTCGTAGGCGGGCAGCGTCAGGAAGTCGACGAAGTCGTCGGCCAGTGCGACCGCGTTGAACACCTCGGCCGCGTCGTCGTACTCGGAGCCGAGCTCGCCGCGCACCTCTGCTTCGATCGCCAGGACGCGCGCCCGCTCGACGCGGCCGTGGCGTAGCCACTGCCAGATCTGCGAGCGCGAGATCTCGGCGGTCGCCGCGTCCTCCATCAGGTTGTGGATGGCGGCCGCGCCCGTGCCCGCGAGCCAGGCGCCGATGTAGCGGATCCCGACGTCGATGTTCAGCCGGACGCCGTCGTCGGTGACCTCGCCCGGCGTTGCGGCGACGTTCAGGAGATCCGCGGCGGCGGCCGACACGTCGTCGCGCTGGCGCTCGAGCTGGTTCGGGCGGTCGCCGAGCACCTTGTCGAACTCGGCCTGAGCGATCGGCACCAGGTCCGGATGGGCCACCCATGTCCCGTCGAAGCCATCGCCCGCCTCGCGCTGCTTGTCCTCGGTCACCCGGGCGAGCGCCGTCGCGTTCACCTCGGCATCGCGCCGCGAGGGGATGAACGCGGCCATGCCGCCGATCGCGAAGGCGCCGCGCTTGTGGCAGGTCTTCACGAGCAGCTCCGTGTAGGCCCGCATGAACGGGACGGTCATCGTCACCTGCGGCCGGTCTGGCAGCACGAACTCGGGCCGGTCGCGGAACTTCTTGATCACGCTGAACATGTAGTCCCAGCGGCCCGCGTTCAGGCCGGCCGAGTGCTCGCGCAGCTCGTAGAGGATCTCCTCCATCTCGAACGCGGCCAGGATCGTCTCGATCAGGACGGTCGCGCGGATGCGCTTGCCCATGATCCCGAGCCGCTCCTCCGCCCGGTCGAAGACGTCGTTCCAGAGCCGCGCCTCGAGGTGGCTCTCCAGCTTCGGGAGGTAGAAGTACGGGCCGGAGCCCGAGTCGAGCAGTCGCTGCGCGCAGTGGAACACGTAGAGGCCGAAGTCGAAGAGGCTTGCCGAGACCGGCTCGCCGTCCACCCAGACGTGCTTCTCGGGGAGGTGCCAGCCGCGGGGCCGCACGAGCAGCGTCGCCGTCTCGTCGTGGAGGCTGTAGCTCTTGTCGCCCTGCTCCAGCGAGATCGTGCGGTCGATCGCGTCGCGCAGGTTCGCCTGGCCGCTGACGCAGTTCTCCCAGGTCGGCGAGTTCGCGTCCTCGAAGTCGGCCATGAAGACCTTGGCGCCGGAGTTGAGCGCGTTGATGACCATCTTCCGGTCGACCGGCCCGGTGATCTCGACCCGGCGGTCCTGGAGATCGCGCGGGGCGGTGGCGACGCGCCACCTGTCGTCCTCGCGGATCTCGCGGGTCTCGGCCAGGAAGTCCGGAAGCTGGCCGGCGTCGAGCTCGCGCTGACGCTCGACGCGCCGCTGCAGGAGCTCCTGCCGGCGCGGGTTGAACTCGCGGTGCAGGTCGGCGACGAACGCGAGCGCCTGCTCGGTCAGAACCTGCTCGCCGCCCTCGACCGGGGCTCCTCGGACCTCCACGCTCACGGCGAGAGCGTACGCCAGCTCGGGCTCTCGGCGTAGCTGAGCGTCGTCAGCCAGCGGATCTTCCTCGTCTGCGAATCGAGGATGTAGATCGCTCCCTTGCCGGTCTTCGTGATCCGCCAGACGGCGAGCCGGCGGCCGTCCGGCGACCACGACGGCTGGGCGAAGCCGTAGCGCAAGAGCCGCCGGTCGCTCCCGTCCGCGTTCATCACGTAGACCCCGATGCGCGGCCGCCCGCCCGCGGTGGTCGTCGCATCGAACGCGAGCCGCTTCCCGTCGGGCGACCAGACCGGGTTGCCCGAGCTGGCGGCACCGAGCTCGTGCAGGCCGCGTCCGTTCACGCCGACCACGAACACGCTGCCGAGTCCGCGCTGGAAGGCGATCGAGCGGCCGTCCGGCGACCACGAGGGCGAGAAGTCGTAGCGGCGGCTGCTGACGACCTTCCGCAGGCCGCCGCCGTCGGCCCGGATCACGTAGATGCCGACCGTTCCGTCCTCCTTGGACGTGTCCCGCTCGAAGGCGATGCGCGTACCGTCGGGCGACCACGTCGGGTGCGTCCCGCCGATCGCGCCGGGGGTGAGGCGGCTGACGACGCTGCCGTCGGCCTGCATCACGTAGATGCGGCTGATCCCACCCTCGACGCGGGCGAACGCGATCCGGCGGCCGTCGGGCGACCAGGCCGGCTGCTCGTCCCAGAACGCGGTCAGCTGCCTCAGGCCGCCGCCGTCCGGGCGGATGACGTAGATGCCGCTCTTCGAGCCGAACGCGATCCGGTCCTGGGCGGGACTCACCGCGAGCAAGGCACCGAGAGCCGCCGCGAGCAGCATCCGCCGACTCTACTCCCGGCAGGCGACAATAGCCCGGTGCCGCTCGCCGAAGCCTTCCGCCAGGAGCTCGAGGCAGCCGTGCCGAGTCGCGGGCTGATCTCCGAGCCCGAGCAGCTCAAGACCTACGAGTGCGACGGCCTGACCGGTCACCGGATGCTGCCCGCGCTCGTCGTGCTCCCCGAAACGACCGAGCAAGTCCAGGCGGTTTGTAGCGCCTGTCACCGGCACGGGATTCCCTTCGTCGCGCGCGGGGCCGGGACCGGGCTGTCCGGCGGCGCGACGCCGGTCGCGGACGGGATCGTCATCTCGCTCGCCCGGATGAACCGGATCATCGAGCTCGACCTCGCCAGCGCGCGCGTCACCGTGCAGCCGGGAGTCGCGAACCTGCAGGTCAGCGAGGCGCTGCTCGGCGAGGGCTTCTACTACGCGCCCGATCCGTCGAGCCAGCAGGTGTGCACGATCGGCGGCAACGTCGCCGAGAACTCGGGCGGCGCGCACTGCCTGAAGTACGGCTTCACTGCGAACCACGTGCTGGAGGCGCTCGTCGTGCTCCCGGACGGCGAGGCTGTGCGGCTCGGCGGCGAGACCGGCCCCGACCTGCTCGGCGTCTTCGTCGGCTCGGAGGGGACGCTCGGGATCGCCACCGAGGTGACCCTGCGCGTGCTGCGGCGACCCGAGGCGGTGCGGACGATCCTCGCCGGCTTCGCGACCACCGACGCCGCCGGCGGGGCGGTATCCGACATTGTCGCGGCGGAGATCCTTCCCTCGGCGATGGAGATGATGGACCGCCTGACCATCGACGCGGCCGAGGCGGCGGTGCAGTGCCAGTACCCGGCCGACGCAGGCGCGATCCTGATCGTCGAGCTGGACGGCGTCGAGGCGCAGGTCGAGGAGGACCTCGTGGCGGTCGAGCGGGTCTGCCGCGAGAACGGTGCGGGCGAGATCAGGCTCGCGGCCGACGCCGTCGAGCGCGCGCTCCTCTGGAAGGGGCGCAAGGCGGCCTTCGCCGCGATGGGCCGCGTGTCGAACGATTACTACGTCCAGGACGGCGTCGTCCCGCGCACGAAGCTGCCGGCGGTGCTGCGCCGGATCGGCGAGCTCGAGCAGGAGTACGGCCTGCGCGTCGGCAACGTCTTCCACGCGGGCGACGGGAACCTGCATCCGCTGGTGCTCTACGACGGGCGGATCGAAGGCCAGCCGGAGCAGGCGCAGCGCCTCGCAGAGGCGATTCTGGAGGCGTGCATCGACGCGGGCGGCTCGCTGACCGGCGAGCACGGGATCGGGCTCGACAAGGCCTGCTCGATGCCGCTGCTCTTCGGCCCGGACGACCTCGAGGCCATGAAGCGCGTGCGCCGCGCGTTCGACCCGGCCGGAATCGCGAACCCCGGCAAGCTCTTCCCGACCCCGCGGCTCTGCGGCGAGGTACCGGGGCCTTACCGCGCGCACCCGCTCGAGAAGGCAGGCCTTGCCGAGCGTTTTTGAGATCTGGAGCGTGCGGGAGGCGGCCAAGGTGATCGGCCGTGCCGCCGCCGAGGGGACGAGCGTCTCGATCGAGCGGCCGGGAGGCGGGGTCGTCGTCTCGACTGTCCGGCTCGACCACCTGCTCGAGCACGAGGCGGGCGACCTGACGGCCACTGTCGAGGCCGGGATCCGGGTCGGCGACCTGAACGCGCGCCTCGCCGAGCACGGGCAGATGCTGGCGCTCGACCCGCCCGGGAACCCGACGATCGGCGCGTGTATCGCGGGGAACCTCTCTGGGCCGCGGCGCCACCGCTACGGGACGGCGCGCGACCTCGTGCTCGGGCTGACCGTTGTCCTCGGCGACGGCACGATCGCGAGCTCCGGCGGCAAGGTCGTCAAGAACGTCGCCGGCTACGACCTCGGCAAGCTGTTCTGCGGCTCGGAAGGAAGGCTCGGGCTCGTCGTTCGAGTCTCCCTGCGGCTGCACCCGCGGCCGGCGGCGGCGCGGACGCTCGTGGTGCCGGTCGAGGAGCCTGCTGCGGCAGCCGCCGCTTGGCAGGCGCTGCTGCGCTCCCAGCTCGTGCCGAGCGCGGTCGACCTACTCTGGCCGGGAGCGCTCGTCGTCCTCTTCGAGGGCGGCAGGCGGGCGGTCGACTCGCAGTTCGCCGCGGCGGTCGAGCTGCTCGGCGGACACGAGGACTTCGGGGAGGTACGGGAGGAGGTCGAGGCGCGGCAGCGCTGGTCGCATGGGAGGCTGTCGTTCCGGCCCGGGCTGCTGGCGGAGACGCTCGGCGGACTCCCGGAGGCGCTGGTGCGCGTCGCTCCCGGGGTCGCCTACGTGCCGGAGGCCGTGGACGCCGAGTGGTCGCCGCTGGCCGAACGGGTGCGCCAGGAGCTCGATCCAGGCGGGGTGTTCGTGTGACCGAGATCTCGCCGGAGCTCGTCGCCGACTGCATCCACTGCGGGTTCTGCCTGCCGACCTGCCCGACTTACGGGCCGCTCTGGCAGGAGGAGATGGATTCACCACGCGGCCGGATCCACCTGATGGACGGCCTGATCCAGGGAACCGTGCCGCTCTCGGCGACGACTGTCGAGCACTTCGACCGCTGCCTCGGCTGCATGGCCTGCGTGACGGCTTGCCCGTCCGGCGTGAAGTACGACCGGCTGATCGAGGAGACGCGCGCCGTGATCGAGGAGCGCTACGACCGCGGCCTCGGTGACCGGGCGTTGCGGACGATGGTGTTCGCGCTCTTCCCGCATCCCCGCCGGCTGCGGGTCGCGCTGGCGCTCGCACCGCCGCGCCGGTTGCCGCTGCCCGGCCGCCTCGGCGCCTTCGGGCGGCTGCGTCCACGCTGGCGATCGACGGAACGGCCGCCGGCGCAGAGCGGCGCAGGCGAACGGGTCGGACTCCTGACGGGCTGCGTCCAGCGCGTCCTCTTCGGCGATGTCAACGCGGCGACAGCGCGCGTGCTCACGGCCGAGGGCTACGAAGTGGTCGCGCCGCCCGAGCAGGAGTGCTGCGGGGCGCTGCATCTCCACGGCGGGCGCCGGGAGGAGGGTCTCGCGCGAGCACGCCGGCTCGCCGAGGTGTTCGCGCGCGCGGGTGTCGAGACGCTCGCCGTCAACGCGGCCGGCTGCGGCTCGCACCTCAAGGACGCCGAGCTGCCGCTGCGGGTCGTGGACGTCTCGGAGCTACTCGCCGAGCCGAAGGCGGAGCGCCGGCCCCTCGAGCTGCGCGTCGCCTTCCAGGACTCCTGTCACCTCGCGCACGCGCAGGGCATCCGCGACGAGCCGCGGGCGATGCTGGGCTCGATCCCGGGTCTCGAGCTGCTTGAGCCCGCCGAGCAGCCGATCTGCTGCGGCTCGGCCGGGATCTACAACATCGTCCAGCCGGGGCCCGCCGGCGAGCTCGGCGATCGCAAGGCCGTGCACGTGCTGGCGACCGCGCCTGACGTCTACGCGAGCGCGAACCCGGGCTGCCTCGTCCAGGTCTCCGCGGCGCTCAGGCGCGCCGGCCGTCCGCTCCCCGCGGTGCACCCGATCGAGCTGCTCGATGCGTCGATCCGCGGCGTCCCCGCGTCCGAGCTTCTGGCGGGCGCCCGGCGCTGAGGGACCCGTTAGGCTCGCGCTGGTGCACCGAATCGCTCTTACCGTCAACGGCAAGCCCTACGAGGCCGAGGTCGAAGCGCGCCAGCTCCTCGTCTATTTCCTGCGCGAGCAGCTCGGCCTGACCGGGACGAACGTCGGCTGCGACACCTCCTCGTGCGGCGCCTGCACCGTCCTGCTGGACGGCAAGTCGGTGAAGTCCTGCACCGTTCTCGCCGTTCAGGCCGACGGCGCGCAGATCACGACGATCGAGGGCCTGGCCGAGCCAGACGGCACGCTGCACCCCGTCCAGCGCGCGTTCCACGAGAACCACGCCCTGCAGTGCGGCTACTGCACACCCGGCTTCGTCATGGCGACGGTCTCGCTCCTGCAGGAGAACCCGAACCCCACGGAGCAAGAGATCCGGCACGGGCTTGAGGGCAACCTCTGCCGCTGTACCGGGTACCACAACATCGTGCGGGCGGTCGAGGCCGCCGCCTCCGAGTGATCCCGGCCCAGTTCGAGTACGAGCGCGCGGAGTCGGTCGAGCAGGCAGTCGAGCTGCTCGGTCGCGAGGACGCGAAGCTGCTCGCCGGCGGCCACTCGCTGCTCCCGGCGATGCGCCTGCGGATCGCACGGCCGGCGCTGCTCGTCGACGTCGGCCGGCTCGCTGAGCTCAGCTACGTCCGGGATGAAGGCGACCGCCTCGCGATCGGCGCGCTGACGCGGCACACCGACCTCGAGCGGGACCCGCTACTGGCAGAGCACTGCGCGGTGCTCGCCGACACTGCCGCGCAGGTCGGCGACCCCCAAGTGCGCCACCGGGGCACGATCGGCGGCTCGGTCGCCCACGGCGATCCTGCCTCCGACCTGCCCACTGTCCTGCTCGCCCTCGACGCCGAGCTCGTCGCCCGCGGGCCGGAGGGCGAGCGCACGATCGCCGCCGGGGACTTCTTCCGAGGCCCCTTCGAGACCGCGCTCGGCCCTCAAGACATGCTCACCGAGATCCGCGTTCCGTGCGCCGAGGGCGTCTACGTGAAGTT
>JBBQTQ010000099.1:0-8236 GCA_038213135.1 Gaiellales bacterium | reverse complement strand
AGGGCCTATCCCGGTTGGGCGAGAGCGAGTCGAGCGGTATGGGCTTTTTTGAAGGCGATCAGGCCGCTGGCGAGTTGGAGGAGGGCGAGGTGGTTCTCGTCTTTCTTTGACCAGCGGATCAGCAGCGCCCGGTTGCGGTTCAGCCAGGAGTGGCAGGCCTCGACGACCCAGCGGCGGGCGCGCCAGCCGGGCACCTGGAGCTTGAGTTTGATCTCCTCGCCCCGCGCTTTGATGTGCGGCGTGTAGCCGTGCTCGAGCGCGAGGGCGTGCATCGAGGGTGCGTCGTAGCCGCGGTCGAGGCAAAGACGCTGCGGGCGCTCGCGTGTCGGGGCGGGCCGCTCGATCGGAATGCTTTCTTAGGCGATCTTGTGAACGGTGGCGCCCGGCTCGAGCGCCTGCTCGATTCGGGTCAGTCGCTCGTCCACGCTGCGCCAGCCGGAGGCGATCAGCTCGACCAGCATGCCGAGGTCGTCGACGCGCGCGTAGCGCTCGGCGGTGAGGGCGCCCTCGAGCCGTTCGAGGCGGCGGATCGTCTGGTTCGCGAGCCCGCGAACTTCCGCGACGCGCTTGGAGAGCGGAGCGGCCTCGGCGCGGAGGCCGTCACGAATCGCGTCGCTGACCCGGTCGGGGAGCGTTCCCTCGAGCTCGGCGGCGGCGGCGGCGAGTGCCTCGATCTGGCTGCGCGCGCGCTCCAGGGCGGCATCGACGTCGGCGGGCTCGGCGCGGCCGGAGGCGGCCTCGGCGAGCCGCTCGCGCGCTGCCTCGATCCGCTCTTCGTCCACGTGCGCGACGATAGCGTGTTCGCCGGATGAAGTCATCCGAATTGGACTACGAGCTCCCGCCGGAGCTGATCGCCCAGCGGCCGGCGCCCCAGCGCGACGGCTCGCGGCTGCTCGTCTACGAGCGGGCGACCGGGGAGCTTCGGCATCGCCGTTTCTCCGAGCTGCCGGGGGAGCTCCGCGGCGAGCTCGTCGTCGTGAACGACACGCGCGTGCTGCCGGCTCGGCTGCGCTTGACCCGGCCGGGCGGTGGTGCGGCGGAGGTTCTGCTGCTCGAACCCACCGGTGAGGACTCGGTCTGGGAGGGGTTGGCGCGACCGTCGTCGCGCCTACGAGCCGGCCAGCGGCTAGGGCCTGTCGAGCTGCTCGAGCCGCTCGGCGAGGGACGTTGGCGCCTGCGGCTGACGGGCGCTCCCGACGGAGAGGCACCGTTGCCGCCGTATATCCGCGAGCCGCTGGCGGATTCCGAGCGCTATCAAACGGTCTATGCGCGCGAGGCCGGATCGGCAGCGGCGCCGACGGCGGGCCTGCACTTCACGCCCAAGCTTCTTGCTTCGCTCGAGGTCGAGCGCGTGACGCTGCACGTCGGACTCGACACGTTCCGGCCGCTCGCCGTGGACGACCTGAGCGAGCACCGGTTGCACGGGGAGCGCTACTCGGTTGCGGACAAGGCGTGGCAGCGGATCGCCGCGGCGGAGCGTGTGCTCGCGGTCGGGACGACGACGGTTCGGGTGCTCGAGACGCTGGCGCGGGGCGCGCCGCTGAACGGGCGGACCGAGCTGTTCGTCAAGCCGCCGTTCGAGTTCGCGCGGGTCGACGCGCTGCTGACCAACTTTCACCTGCCGCGCTCGACGCTGCTCGCACTCGTGATGGCGTTCGCGGGCGTGGATGAAACGCGGCGGCTCTACCGGCTCGCGATCGAGGAGCGGTATCGCTTCTATTCGTTCGGCGACGCGATGCTGATCCTGTGAGACCGCGGAGCGCGACCGATTGGCGGCGCTGGTGGGCCGAGGGCGGCGAGAGCGAGCTGCGCTCGAGGATGCGCGAGGCGTGGCCGCCACTGGCGGGTGCCCCCGAGGAGGTGGTTGCGGCGATGGCGACGAGGTTCTCGACCTTGCTGGGGAGCCGCGCGCCGCTGCGGGCGCTCGTCGCGGAGCTCGGCCGGATGCGGGCCGAGCTCGGAGCTCCGCCTGACCCGGAGGAGGACGCTCGTGCCGCCGAGTACGTGCAGGGCTGGTTCCCGGCCGGCGACGTCGGCTCGCGCTGACCGGCGCACCGCTGCGATGCTGAACTCGTGACAGATCCGGCACAGACAGGTGCGCTTTTGCCCGATACGCTTTCTGTAGGGGTCCCGGGGGACCCCTGGGGGCAGTTACGGGGACGGCCTGTCGGCGCGTTCGCGGTTTCGGCCACTGACGGCCAGGCGCGCGCCGGCGTGTTGCGCACTGCCCACGGCGAGATCCGGACGCCCGTGTTCATGCCGGTGGGCACCAAGGCCACCGTCAAGAGCGTCGACCCCGACGAGCTGCGCGCGCTCGGAGCCGAGATCCTGCTCGGCAACACCTACCACCTGCACTTCCGGCCCGGCGAGGACACGATCGCGGAGCTCGGCGGCCTGCACCGCTTCATGGGCTGGGACGGGCCGATCCTCACCGACTCGGGCGGCTTTCAGGTCTTCTCGTTGCGCCACACGATCACCCGCTGCAACGAGGAGGGCGTTGCCTTCCGCTCGGTCTACGACGGCGAGACCGACCGCTTCACCCCAGAGAGCGTCGCGGCTGTCCAGGCCAAGCTCGGCTCGGACATCGCGATGTGCCTCGACGTCTGCCCGCCCGCCGCGCCCGACCGGCGCGCCGCAGAGGAAGCAGTTCGCCTGACGACCTCCTGGGCGGCCCGCCAGCGCGAAGCCCAGCGCGCGCCCAACCAGCTCCTCTTCGGGATCGCCCAGGGCGGCACCGACCCCGAGCTTCGCCGCCGCTCGATCGAGGAGATCTCCGCGCTCGGCTTCGACGGCTACGCGCTCGGCGGGCTCAGCGTCGGCGAGCCGCGCGACCAGACCTTTGCCACGGTCGGCTGGGCGGCGCCGCTGCTCCCCGCAGACAAGCCGCGCTACTTCATGGGCATCGGCGACCCGGCCGGCATCCTCGAGGTGATCGAGCGCGGAATCGACATGTTCGACTGCGTGCTGCCGACGCGGCTCGGCCGCACCGGGACGGCGCTCACCTCGCGCGGTCGCGTCAACCTCAAGAACGCGCGTTACGCCCGCGACCCGGCGTCGCTCGACCCGGATTGCCCCTGCCCCGCGTGCAGCCGCTTCTCGCTCGCCTACCTGCGGCACCTCGTCAACCAGCAGGAGCTGCTCGGCCACCGGCTGCTGAGCCTGCACAACCTCCGCTTCCTGATCGACCTGACCGCCGGCGCCCGCGCCGCGATCGAGGCCGGCACGCTGGCAGACTTCAAGCGGAAGGCGCTCGAGCGCCTCGCCGACGAGCCGGAGGAGGCTGCGTGAGCGGAGGAGCACTGATCCTGGTCATCGCCATGCTGGCGCTCGTCTGGCTGCTCTTGATCCGCCCGTCGAAGCGCCGTCAGGTCGAGCAGAGCTCGATGATCGAGGCGATCGAGCCCGGCGACGAGGTGCTCACCGCCGGCGGGATCTACGGCTACGTCAAGACGGTCGACGGCGACGAGTTGACGGTCGAGATCGCCCCAGAGCTGACGATCCGCCTGGCGAGGCGTGCGGTCGCCGCCGTGATTCCGCCCGAGTCGGAGCAGGAGCCTGCGGAGCTCTCGCCGGCGCACTCCGACGGGACAACCGCTAGCTAAGCTCCGAAATCGTGCGCGGTCGCCGCCCGCATCTGATCCTGCTCGGGATCATCCTGGTCACGCTCGGCGTGGTCGTGCTGCTCGGCGTCCCCGGCTCGCCGATCCACAAGAAGGTGACGCTCGGCCTCGACCTGCAGGGCGGCGTCGAGGTGATCCTGAAGGCGGTGCCGCCGAAGGGCCAGCAGGTGACCCCGGACGGCCTCCAGAAGTCGGTCGAGATCATGCGAAGCCGGGTCGACAAGCTCGGCGTCTCGGAGCCGGACGTCCGCAAACAGGACCCGGACCAGATCGTGATTCAGCTCGCGGGCGTGCACTGCCTGACCTGCGCGACCCAAATCATCGGCTCGACCGCGCAGCTCGAGCTCTACGACCTCGAGACGAGCCTGCTCTCGCCTTCGATCGGCGCCCAGGGCACCGCCATCCCGACGACCAATCTCTACGCGCTCCTTTCAGCCCTCAAGTCGAAGGCGAAGAGCGGCACACCGGACACGTACTACCTGTTCAAGGGCAAGCGCACCTACCTCTACAGCGGCCCCTACCAAACGCGCCAAGACGCGGTTGCGGCGGAGCAGCGGCAGTCGCCTGACAGCAAGACCAAGTTCCCGAAGGGGCCGTTTACGGTGCTGGCCGTTCCGCAGCACACCGTCGTGATCACGTGCTCCGCGACCGACGTCGTCTGCCCGGGCCCGGCCCAGGGCGGGGTAGCGAGCCCGCCGCCGAAGGGCTCGACCTTCTACTACGTCTTCAAGCACGACCTGACGAAGGGCGTGCCGCAGATGACCGGCAAGGACATCAACGGCGGCGGCACCCAGTCCGACTTCGACACGAACGGCCAGCCGCAGGTCAACCTCGCCTTCACGCACCACGGCGGCACGATCTTCCAGAAGATCACCCGTGACGAGTGGCTGCGCGGCAAGATCCGCAACTCGCCACAGCACTTCGCGATCGTGCTCGACGGGGACATCAAGTCGTTCCCGCAGATCGACTACACCGACAGCTCGCTCGCGGACGGGATCAGCGGCGGCTCCGGCCGCATCACCGGCATCGGCTCGATCAAGGAGTCCAAGGACATCGCGCTCGTCCTGCAAACGGGCGCCCTGCCCTACACCTTCAAGACGCTTGCGCGCACCGACGTCTCGGCGACGCTCGGCAAGGACTCGCTGAACCAGGCGAAGCTCGCTGCCCTGATCGGGCTCGCAGTCGTCGCCGTCTTCCTGCTCCTGCTCTACCGGTTCCTTGGCGTCGTCGCGGTGCTCGGCCTCGGCATCTACGCCGCCTTCCTCTACGGGGCGATCCTGCTCTTCAAGGTGACGATGACGTTGCCCGGGTTCGCCGGCCTGATCCTGACGATCGGCGTCGCGGCAGACGCGAACGTCGTCATCTTCGAACGCATCAAGGAAGAAGTGCGCGCCGGCAAGTCCGTGCGCGCTGCGATCGCGGCCGGCTACTCGAAGGGCTTCCGGACGATCATCGACGCCAACGTCGTGACGGCGATCACGGCCATGATCCTGTTCGCCGTCGCGACCGCGCAGGTCAAGGGCTTCGCGCTGATGCTCCTGATCGGGACGGCGATCTCGATGATCACAGCCGTCGCCGGCACGCGCGCGATGCTCGGCCTGCTCGCCGGCTTCCGCTGGTTCGACAACCCGCGCTTCATGGGCGCGCACGGCCAGCAGAGCGCCAAGTGGCTGCAGATCGACTTCATGAAGCGGCGCTATCTGTGGTTCGCGATCTCGGGCGCGATCATCGTGATCGGCGTCGCCTCGCTCGGCGCCAAGGGCCTCAACCTCGGCATCGACTTCAAGGGCGGCACGCAGGTCACGTTCAAGA
The DNA here is from genome assembly GCA_038213135.1 of Gaiellales bacterium. Classification (GTDB taxonomy): domain Bacteria; phylum Actinomycetota; class Thermoleophilia; order Gaiellales; family Gaiellaceae; genus JBBQTQ01. Next base: position 2,804 of record JBBQTQ010000099.1, on the reverse strand, counting down.
CGCCCGCCTTCGTCTCGCTCTCGAAGATCCGCAACGAGGCCGATCAGATCGGGCAGAAGGACGCGGTCATCCAGGGCCGAGGTACCGCGCACGGGGACTCGTACCAGAACTTCCAGATCCGCACGAAGTCGCTGACGGCGGCCGAGCAGAACAAGCTCTCGAGCGACCTGACCGACCGCTACCACGCGCAGTCGCTCGGGATCCAGAACGTCTCCTCGAGCTTCGGGTCGCAGATCGCGCGACTGGCGATCATCGCGGTGCTCGTCTCGCTCGTCCTGATCGTGATCTACATCGCCGTGCGCTTCGACTTCAAGTTCGCGTTACCGGTGATCATCGCGCTGCTTCACGACCTGCTGATCACCTTCGGCGTCTACTCGCTCACCGGCCGGGAGGTGACGACGTCGACGGTCGCGGCGGTGCTCACGGTTCTGGGTTACTCGATCTACGACACGATCATCATCTTCGACCGCATCCGCGAGAACGTGCCGCTGATGCGGCGCGCGCCGTTCGCCGAGATCGCGAACATCTCGCTCTGGGAGACGATCCGCCGCTCGCTGGCGACGACGTTCATCACCCTGCTGCCGGTTGCGTCGCTGCTCGCGTTCGGCGGCGCGACCCTCAAGGACTTCGCCTTCGCGCTGATGGTCGGCATCACCTCCGGTGCCTACTCCTCGATCTTCATCGCCGCGCCGCTGCTGACGATGTGGAAGGAGCGCGAGCCCGAGTACCGGCGGCGGATCGGCCATGAGACGAAGGGCGACGGGACGGCGGCGCTGCTGGCGGCCGAGGCCGCCGCGGCCGCGCAGCCCGAGCCGGCGCTCCTGCCCGAGGCGCTGCCGGGCGAGCCGGCCTCGAGCCGCTCGCAGGCCAAGCGCGAGCGGCGCCGCCAGCGGCGAAGCACGAGACCGCATGGCCGGGCCAGATAAGGCAGCGCGGGATCTGCTCGACAGCGTCGTTTCGCGCTGGCGCGTGGACGCTTCCAACAACGCTCACGACCTGCTGACGCGGCTCGGGCTCGTGACGCGAGAGGAGTTCGAGGAGCTGGAGCTCCGCCTGGCGCAGCTCGAGCACCGCCTGCGACTCCTCGAGACGCCGCCGACTGCGCAAGACTAGGCGCGTGCCGACGGCGACGCGGAACCTGGGGCGCCTCTCCGAGATCGCGCAGGTCGCGGTCAAGCACGGCTTCGGCTACTTCTTCGAGACCCACCGGCTGACCGACCTTCTACCCTGGCCGCGCGCCAAGGGCACCGAGCCGAGCGGAGCTCGGGGCCAGCACCTGCGCGAGATGCTCGACGAGCTCGGGCCGACGTTCGTCAAGTTCGGCCAGCTCCTCTCGACCCGGCCCGACCTGGTGCCACCGGACATCGTGCTCGAGCTGCGCAAGCTTCAGGACGACGTGACGCCTTTCTCGTTCGAGCACGTCGAGCGCGTGATCCAGGCCGAGCTCGAGCTGCCGATCGAGAAGCTCTTCACCGAGTTCGACGAGATCCCGCTCGCGGCCGCCTCGATCGGCCAGGTCCACCGGGCGCTGCTCCCGAACGGTCAGCCGGTCGCCGTCAAGGTGCAGCGGCCCGGGGCGCCGAAGACGATCGAGTCGGACCTCGCCCTCCTCCACCAGGCGGCGAAGATCGTGAAGGAGCGCGTCCGCGCGCTCGACTTCATCGACACGCACGAGATCGTCGACGAGTTCGCTCGCTCGATCCGCCAGGAGCTGGACTATCGGCTGGAGGCGCGCAACGCGCAGGCCTTCCACCGCAACTTCGACGGGCACCCGAACGTGCGCGTGCCCAAGGTCTACTGGAGCTACTCGCGGCCGCGCGTGCTGACGCTCGAGCTGCTCGAGGGCACCCAGCTCGCGGACGTCCGGCCGGAGGACTTCACGCTGGAGGAGAGGCGCCGGCTCGCCTACCTGATGGCCGAAGCGTGGATGACGATGATCTTCCGGCACGGGTTCTTCCACGGGGATCCGCACCCGGCGAACATCCTCGTCCTCTCGCCGGAGGAGATCGGCCTCGTCGACTTCGGGCTCGCCGGAAAGCTGACGGGCGACGACATGGATCGGCTGACGAAGCTCTTCATCGACGCGGCCGACGAGAACGTGGCTGCGCTGCCGAAGCGCCTCGCCGAGATCGGTGTCCGCTACGACAAGGCGCGCGAGGCGGAGTTCGTCATCCACCTCCGCGAGCTGTACTACCGCTATTACGGCGCGCGGCTCTCCGAGATCGACCCGATTCAGCTGATCCGGGAGGGCTTCGCGCTGATCTACGCACTGAACCTGCAGCTGCCATCGCGGTTCGTGCTCCTCGACAAGGCGATCGCGACGCTCGGCTCGGTCGGCGTCGAGCTCTACCCGGACTTCAACGTCTTCGAGGTCGCGAAGCCGTACGCGCGTGACCTGATGCTGCAGCGCTACGAGCCGCGCCGGTTGTTCACGCGTGCACGTAAGGACGCGCGGGCGCTGGGGCAGGTGCTGCAGGAGGCGCCGTTCCAGGTATACGACACCCTCGAGCAGTTCCGGCTCGGGCAGATCGAGGTTGGCTTCGTCCACAAAGGCCTCGACAAGTTCACGCATCGACTGGAGACGGCGTTCAATCGTCTGGTGCTGGCGCTGATCGTCGCGGGCGGTCTGATCGGGTCGAGCCTGATCGGAATCTTCGCCAGGAGCGGGCCACATCTGCTCGGGCTGCACTTCGTCTCGCTCGTCGGCTTCGCGGTCTCCGGGCTGCTCGGGGCATGGCTGCTAATGGGCGTTGTCCGCTCCGGGCGTCTGTAGATCGTTCGTCCCACTTTCGCGGAAAAGGACA
>JBBQTQ010000098.1:0-8522 GCA_038213135.1 Gaiellales bacterium | reverse complement strand
TGCACTAGGTGGGGTGAGGGACAGGCCTCAAACCGGGCCTGTCCCTCGGTCTCAGCTGACCCAGCGCCGTGCCGGAGATCTCTAGACGCAGTCCTTGAGGCCCTGCGCCTCCGGCAGCCCCTCGAGCTTCTTGAGCGTGTTGTTCTCGATCTGGCGGATGCGCTCGCGGGTGACTCCGAAGGCGCGGCCGACCTCCTCGAGCGTGCACGGCTGGCCGCCGCTCAGGCCGAACCGCAGCTCGATCACCTTTCGCTCACGCGCGGGAAGCGACTCGAGCGCCTTCTCGATGTCCTCGCGCCGGAGCGAGAGCGAGGCCTGCTCGTCGGGGGACTCGGCCGCTTCGTCCTGGACGAAGTCGCCGAGCTCCGACTCCTCCTCCTCGCCGATCGGCTTCTCGAGCGAGACAGGGTGCTGCGCCATCCGCAGGATCTCGCGCACCTCGCCGGTCGTGATCTCGAGCTCGGCGGCGATCTCGTCGGGCCGCGGCTCGCGACCGAGCCGCTGGACGAGCTGGCGCTCGATGTGCACGACCTTGTTCAGCTTCTCGACCATGTGCACCGGAATCCGGATCGTCCGTGCCTTGTCGGCGATCGCGCGTGTGACGGCCTGCCGGATCCACCACGTCGCGTACGTCGAGAACTTGTAGCCCTTGCGGTAGTCGAACTTCTCGACCGCGCGGATCAGCCCGAGCGACCCCTCCTGGATCAGGTCGAGGAACGACAACCCGCGGCCCAGGTAGCCCTTGGCGATCGAGACGACGAGGCGCAGGTTGGCCTCGGTCATCTGCGTCTTCGCGCCCATGTCCCCGCGCTCGATCCGCTTGGCGAGGTAGACCTCCTGGTCGGCTGTCAGGAGCGGCACCTTGCCGATCTCGCGCAGGTAGAGGCGCAGCGAGTCGAGCGAGGGTTCGACGGTCAGATCGAGCTTCGGGGCCGGCTCCTTCGCGCCTTCGGCCAGCGCGGGCTGCTCGTGCGGTGGATGCTTGTGCTGCTCACCCTCGTGAAGCTCGATCGAGCGGTCGACCAAGTAGGTATAGAAGTCCTCGACCTGCTCCTTCGTGAGCTCGACCTCTTCCAGGCCGGCGACGATCTCGTCGTAGGTGAGGAATCCCTTCTCGAGGCCTTCCTGAACGAGCTTCTGAAGCTCCTCGACCTCAGGCAGAGCGATGTCGACGGTGAGCACGTTTCCTCGGCTTTCTCTGGTGGTGGACGACCGAACCGAACTTCCCCCCACGCAAAGCCGGGTTCCCTGGGCTTGCCCTCCCCGGCTCACCTCTTCGAGGCGGGGATGTTACAACGCTTTCGAGCAAATTGGGAACTTTTCCCGCGCTCCTCAAACGAGAAGCGGCGGGCTCTCGCCCGCCGCTTCCTCTCTTCGATCCACGAGGACGTTGCCGTTAGTCCCTGGGCGGAGAAGAGCGAGGCCGCCGCAGCCCCGTTAGTCCCACTGTGGCCGCAGACCACCGCCGGTTGCATCACCCGATCGGGGCAGATCGCGACCTAGACTGGCTGCGTGTCCCGCTTCCTCGCCCGGCTCGCCGAAGACCGCCCGATCGTCTGCGACGGCGGCATGGGGATGCTCGTCACGAGCGCGGTTCGCCGCCTGCGCTGCCCCGAGGAGGCGAACTTGCGTGACCCGGACAGCATCGTCTCGATCCACAACGGGTTCATCCGCGCGGGCGCCGAGCTGATCGAGACGAACACCTTCGGCGCGAACCGCAAGAAGCTCGCCGCCCACTTCCTGGAGGACGACCTGAAGCGGATCAACGAGAGCGCGGTGAAGCTGGCCCGCGACGCCCGCGAGCTGTCCGGCCGCGAGGTCTTCATCAGCGGCTCGATCGGGCCGCTCGGCGACGTCGAGGACCACGAGGACGCGCGAGGCGAGCTCTTCGCCGAGCAGGCCGAGCTGCTCGAGGGCCGCGGTGTCGATCTCTTCATGCTGGAGACGTTCTTCGACCTCGAGGAGCTGGAGGTCGCGATCGCTGCCGTCCGCGGCGTCTCCTCGCTCCCGATCGTCGCGCTCCTGACCTTCGACGAGGATGCGCAGACGCTCGCGGGCGTGTCCGCCCGCGACGCCGCCGAACGCCTCTCCACGCTCGACGTCGCCGCGATCGGCGCCAACCACGGTAGCGGGCTTCAGGCCGCGTTGACGGCGCTCGAGCAGATGGGCTCGCACGGCCTGCCGCTCGCGGCGCTCCCCAACCTCGGGCTCGCGAGCCTCGCCGGCGGCCGGATCATCTATCCGCACGCGACCCCCGAGTACTTCGCCGAGTTCGCGGCCCAGGCGAGGAGCCTCGGCGCGAAGCTGATCGGCGGTTGCTGCGGGACGACACCGCTCGAGATCGCCGCGATCCGCGCCGCCGTCGACGCCGACCAGCGGCCCACCACCTCCTTCGAGATCGCCGAGCGCGACCTGGCGGTCACCGCGGTCACCGCCGCGCGCCCCGAGACCAAGCTCGCGCGCGACTTCCGCGAAGGCAACTTCGTCGTCTCGATCCAGATCGACCCGCCGCTGAGCGGCGACTACACCGGCCTGATCGAAATGACGCAGTCGATCCAGGCCTCCGGCCGCGCCGGCTACGTCGACATCAACGACAACGCGACGGCGACCGCAAAGCTCTCGGGGATGATCATGGCCGCGGCGATCGAACGCACAGTCGGCATCGAGACGATCCCGCACCTGACCACCCGCGACTACTCGATCATGGGCCTCGAGTCTTTGCTCCTGGGCGGTCACGCCGAGGGAGTCCGCAACATCCTGGCGGTCACCGGCGACCCGCCGGAGGTCGGCGACTACCCCGGCGCACGCGGGGTCTACGAGGTCGACGCGATCGGGCTGACCGAGCTGATGAGCCGCCTGAACGCCGGCGAGGACTACAACGGCAAGCCGATCGACGCGCCGACCTCGTTCTTCATCGGCGTCGCGGTCAACCCGACCGCCGAGGATCTCGACCTCGAGCTCGACCGCTACCGGCGCAAGATCGAAGCCGGCGCGCACTTCGCCATGACCCAGCTCCTCTACGACCTACGCCACTTCGACGAGTTCTTCGAGCGCTTCGGCGGGTCCTCGCCGATCCCGGTGCTGATCGGCACCCTGCCGCTCTCCACCTACCGCCTGGCGTTGCGGCTCCACAACGAGGTGCCCGGGATCGTCGTTCCCGACGAGCTGCAGACAGCGATGCGAGACGCAGGTCCGGACGCGGCGAAGGTCGGCTCCGAGCACGCGCGCGAGTTGCTCGCCGCGGCCCGCGACCGCGCCGCCGGCGTCTACGTCGCGACTCCGTTCCGGCGCCCGCTGGCGGCGTTGGACGTCGTCTAAGGGGCGCACGCCCCGGTCGAGACTGGGCCCTTGGCGGAGGCAAGCACCTTGCGCACGACCTCGGCGGGAATCCCGTAGCCGCTCTTCGCGTCAATCCGCGCGGCGAAGATCGTCGACTCGACGGCGCCGCGAGAGTCGATCGCCGGCCCTCCCGAGTCGCCGTGGCGAACGAGTCCGCCGATGCTCGTGATCGTTCGCGCGACCGGGCCGTGTCCGTACGCGTCGTCCGTGAGCACCGAGCCCGTGCGCCCGATCCTCCCCGGAGCCGAGTCGAGCGGACCGTCCTCCGGGTAGCCGACGATGGCGACCGGCTCACCCGGCTTGGGCTCGGCCATGGGCAGCGCCCGCGCACCGAGCGTCGGCACGCGCAGCACGGCGATGTCGTCCTTCGGATCGAACGCGACCGCTTCGGCCGGCAGCCGCTGACTCGAGCCCGGCTGCTCGACGATCGTGTCCGTCTCGCCGGCGACGACGTGCGCGGCAGTCACCACGAGCCCGGGCGCGGCAACCCAGCCCGTGCCGGCGATGCCGAGGCCGCAGGCCGTTCCGAGGACGCGCACGACGCTCGGCGCCGCCGCCCGGATCGCAGGCTCCTTCAGGACGGCGGCCGTTGGCGGCTCGGTGGGCGCGGCCGGCCCGGAGATCGATGGGAAGGGGTCCACGCGCGCGAGCGCATGCAGGATCGTCGATGGAGGGACGAGCTCGTTGAGGCGTCTCAGCACCGCCGAGCGCTGGGCCTGCTGCCGAAGCGTGCGCTGGCCCGGCAGCAGCAGTGCAACCGCGCCGAGCACCCAGACGATTGCGAGCCCCGCAGCGGCGCCGAGCAACAGGCCGCCCGCCGAGTCGAAAGCGCGGAGCGGAGCAAAGTGCATCCCCTGGCGAAGCTGCGAGCCGGCCATCGACGCTGCCGCCTCGAGGACGGCGGCCAGAAGCACCGCGCCGCCGAGCGCGACGACCGGCGTGTACGCCGAGCGCGACCCGTTCGGGAGCAGGTGCGGCGCCACCTGCGCGCCGATCACCGCGCCCGCGACGATCCCGACCACCGAGAGCGCGCTGGCGACCAGCCCCTTCCGCCAGCCGACGAACCCCGTGACGAGAACGAAAACGATCAGGATCCAGTCGACCTTCGTCACCACGTCTAGGCTAGAGGTCGTCATGGATGGGGCCTCCCTGAAGACCTTCATCGACCGCTACAACGCCGCCTGGGGCGAGCACGACTCGGACGCGATCGTCGCGATGCACACCGAGGACTCGGTCTTCGAGAATCACACGACCGGCGACCTGAACGTCGGCCGCGAGCAGATTCGTCTCGCCATCGCCGGAATCTTCCGCGTCTTCCCCGATCTCTCCTTCGAGACGAGGCGCCAGTACCTGTCCGAGGATCTGGTCGTCCAGGAGTGGACGGCGCGCGGAACGCACCTCGGCGTCATGCGCCGCTCGGGGGTGGAGGTCGAGCCGACCGGGCGCTCGGTGGAGTACCGCGGCATGGACGTGATCCCGATCCGGGACGGTCTCGTCGCCCGCAAGGACGTCTACTCGGACGGCGTCACGCTGCTCCGCCAGCTCGGGCTGACGAGCATCTAGCCGGGCTACACTGTCGCAGCCTTGGGGGCGTAGTTCAGTTGGTTAGAACGCCGGCCTGTCACGCCGGAGGTCGCGGGTTCGAGTCCCGTCGCTCCCGTCTTCCAAGTCCCTGGTAACAGGGACTTTCTCTTTCGGCGTGGTCTTCGGTGCGTTTGCGCGGTGGGGTCTGGATGGGGCGGTGATCGCGTCGAGATTCTCAAGAACGCTGCGGTTCGCGTCCGGGAAGAGGTGGCCGTAGAGGTCGAGCGTGACGCGGATCGACGAGTGGCCCATCTGCGCCTGGAGGTACTTCGGATGCGCGCCGGCAGCGACCATCAGCGCCGCGTAGGTGTGCCGCAGATCGTGGAAGCGAAGACCCGTGAACTTCGTGCGACGGACGGCGGGCCGGAAGACACGATGGCGGAAGTTGTCGTCGTTCAGGAGCTCGCCGCGCGGTGACGTGAAGACGAGTCCGAGGTCGTTCGGCTTGCGAGCGAGCAACTGGTGGCGGAGAACACGCGCGGCCGTGGTCGAGAGGTCGACGCGGCGGCGCGACGCGCGCGTCTTCGCCGGCACGAGCTCGCCCTGGTAGGCGCCGTGCTTGACCTGGACGGTCATCGCGTCGAGGTCGACGTCGCGGTCGCGTAGCGCGAACAGCTCGCCCTGCCGCAGGCCGGTGAGCGCGGCGATCAAGACGAGGTTCCCGTATGGCGCGATCGTGTTCGCGGCGAGGTCTTCGACCTCGTCCCAGTCGAGGAAGCGCATCTCGGGTTGGTCGCGCCGCGGCGCCCTCACGCGGAAGACGCCCTCGTCGACGAGGTGGCCCCGCTCCTTCGCGTTCGCGAGCAGTTGCTTGAGCACACGGAGGGCGAGCTCCGCCTGGCGAGGGACGCGGTGGGCGAGCGCGGCGACGTGGTCCTCGACCGCGGCAGGGCGGATCTCGTCGAGCGCGAGGGAGCGGAAGGCGTCAAGGTGCGGGAGCACTTCACGCACGCGCGCCAGCGTCGAGGGACGGACGCGGAGCGCGTAGCGATCGAGCCAGCCGGCCGCGAACTCGCCGAGCGTCTCCGGCGGCGCCTGGTAGAGCGCGCCGAGCGATGCACGGCGCTGCTGTTCGAGCACGAAGCGCTCGGCGTCCTTCTTGAGCACGAACGAGCGCGAGCGGTCGCGGCTGTCGGCGCCGATCCAGCGGGCGCGGTAGCGCTTGCGCCCGTCCCGCAGCCGGTAGGTCTCGACGTGCGCCATGCTATTCGAACAGCCTAGGCTGCCAGTCGTCCGGCCGCGTTGTCGCTTTCGGACGGCTGCGCTTCTTCGCCTTGCTCTCCCGGCGCTCGGGCCGCTTGCGCTCGGCTTCGCGGTGTTCGGTGATCCAGCCGCGGAGCTCGTCGGGGTCGAAGCGACGGGTGCCGCCGATCTTGTAGCTGGGCAGCTCTCCGCTGGCGGCTTGGTCATAGACCCAGTTCTCGTGCACCCCGAGCAGCTCGGCGACTTGGCGGACAGTCATCATCGACTCCATCGCTGCTCCTCCTCGGACTCCAAACGAGTAGGATAGCAAATATGAGTCACAGAGCAATAACGGGTCGAGTTCTTTACGTGGGCTGTACACTTGAGGCGTGCGCGGCGGCGAGCTGATCCGAGAGGCGCGGTTGCGGGCCGGGCTCACGCAGACGGAGCTGTCGAAGCTGACGGGCCGGGAGCGCTCGGTGATCGCACGGTGGGAGCAGGGAGTGATCTCGCCGCCGATCGACAGCCTGATGGAAATCATCCACGCCTGCGGCTTCGACCTCCCCTTCACGCTGATGCCGATCGACAAAAGCGCAGACCAGGAGCTGCGCGAGGCGCTGCTGGCGCCGCCGAGCGAGCGAGTCGAGTGGCTGCTGGCCGAGCTTGGGCCGAAGCGTGCTCGCAAGGGGCGCTGAGGGGACGATCGGCGCCGGGCGGGCTTCCGCGGTGCTCGACCCGTACGAGCTGCTCGGCATCTTGCAGGGCCGGAATGTCAGCTTCGTCGTGATCGGCACGTTCGCACGCATCATCCACGGAACGCGCGAGCTGACCGAAGGAGTCGACATTACACCTTCGATGCGCGAGGAGAACCTCGCAGCGTTGGCCAGGGCACTCGAGGACCTCGACGCCCACCGACCCGACGGGAAGAAGCTCGACGTGAACGACCTAACGCGGCCGGTCGTCGAGCTCGAGACGCGCGCAGGCGAGCTCAAGCTCGTGCCCGAGCCGGCGGGCACGAGCGGTTACGACGACCTGCGTCGGCACGCTGAACGCGAACCGCTCGGCCACGGCCTCCGCCCCCAGGTTGCGTCCACCGACGACCTCGCCCGCATGCTCGGCGCCCTCGACCGCGAACGCGACGCCGAACGACTCCTCCGTCTTCGCCGCCTCATGAACCTGGAGCGAAGCCTCAGCCGCGACCTCGGCCGCAGCCGAGGCATCGAACGCTGACCCGATGCTGACCTCTCGCGTACACCAACTACCTACCCCGATAGCAAGCGAGACACAGATGCATCAAGATGCAAATACGGGTCATGATTCGTGTACGCTGTATGGATGTCGCGCCGTCGTCTCCGTCGCCGGGCCGAGAAAGCACGCCGCCACGCAGAGCCCGCGGCGATCGTGCGCGACGCGACCCGCGTCGAACGGCTCGCCTACACACGCACCCAGGCGGCCGAGACGCTCGGCATCAGCCGCTCCACCTTCAACCGCCGCATCCTCCCGTACATCGAAACCGTCGAGATGCCGTGGGGCGCACGACTGATCCCCGCGGACGAGCTCGACCGACTCCTGGCCGAACGGCGCCGGCCTCCGCGCAAGCGCTCTCGTCCGCCACCACCACTCGGACGACCCGCAGCCGTGGCGCCTGACGTCGTGAAGCGCATCCGTGCCGAGCGCGCCGCCGGCAGGACCCTCGCTCAGATCGCCCGCAAACTCAACACCAACGGCACGCCGACCGCTCATGGCGGTGCCCAGTGGTGGCCTTCCACTGTACGCGCGGTCCTCGTCCGTGCGAGCCCCGCTTCGTAGCCACTCGCGTCTTGCCGTGTACGGATTGTGTGTGTACAGTTCGGTGCATGGCAAATGTCAGGGAGCGCTGGGACTTCCGCGTCGACCCGGAGACGGACCGGTTCGTCCGGCAGGCGGCGGAGACCGCGGAGCGAACGCTGACTGACTTCGTCGTCGACGCGGCGGTCGTGGAGGCCGAGCGGCTGCTCGCCGATCGGACGCAGTTCGTGCTCGAGGCCGAGCAGTGGGAGCGGTTCATCGAGGTACTCGATCGCTCGCCGCAAGACAACCCCGGGCTCGCGAAGCTCTTCTCCAAGCCGAGCGTCTTCAGCGCCGCGTAGCGGGTGGCCTACGGGCGCCCCGAGCCGCTCGGGAAGGACCATCGCCTCGACGAGTTCGACTGCGGCGAGCCGGCGCTCGACGAATGGCTGAAGCGGCACGCACGTGGCGCGCACGCCTCCGGCTCCGCCCGCGTGTTCGTGACGACGCTAGATGCTTGATCGGTTAATGCCCGTAGGCGGTGAGGGCGCGGTGTGGTTGGCCGAGTTGCCAGTTGAGGTGGATGGCGGCGTTGAGGGCGAGGATGCGGGCGGCGATGCGGCAGAGCAGCCCGGCTGGTGTCTTGGCGA
>JBBQTQ010000097.1:0-8792 GCA_038213135.1 Gaiellales bacterium | reverse complement strand
CGAGCTCGTCTTTCTCGACATCACGGCGACGCTCGAGGATCGCGGCCCGCTGCTCGAGCTCGTCGAGCGGGCGGCGGAGGAGCTGACGATTCCCTTCACCGTCGGTGGCGGCGTCACGAGGGCGGACGACGCACGCAGCCTGCTGCGAGCCGGCGCCGACAAGGTCTCTCTGAACCGTGCCGCCGTCGACGACCCCGGCCTGCTCACCGAGCTGGCGGACGAGTTCGGCGCGCAGGCGGTCGTCTGCGCGATCGACGCGCGCGGTGGCGAGGTAGTGACGCACGCCGGCCGGCGGCCTCGCGGTCTCCACGCGGTCGAGTGGGCGCAGCAGGCAGTCGAGCACGGCGCGGGCGAGATCCTGCTCACTTCGATCGACGCGGACGGCACGCGCGCGGGCTATGACCTCGAGCTGACGCGCGTCGTCGCCGACGCCGTCGAGGTGCCGGTGATCGCCTCGGGCGGTGCCGGCTGCGCGCGCCATCTCGCGGAAGCATTCGAGGCGGGCGCCGAGGCCGCGCTGATCGCCTCGATCGTCCACGAGGCACCCGAGCGCCTGCCGGAGTTGAAGCGCGAGCTGAAGGAGGCGGGATGGCCGATCCGGACGTGAACCGGGGACAGGCCCGAGGCATGTCTGGGCCGGACGCGTCCGAGGGCCTGTCCCCGGCGATCGTCCAGGACGCCGACGACGGTCGCGTGCTGATGCTCGCCTGGATGGACGACGAGGCGCTTCGCCGGACCCGGGAGACCGGGCAGGCCTGGTTCTGGAGCCGGTCGCGCGCCCAGCTCTGGCGCAAGGGCGAGACCTCCGGGAACACGCTCGAGGTCGTCGAGCTGCGCGACGACTGCGACGGCGATGCCTACCTGCTGCGCGTGCGCCCCGCCGGCCCGGTCTGCCACACGGGCTCGCTGTCCTGCTTCGCACCGTGGCTCTGGCGTCGAGTCGCCGAACGTGCGAAGGAGCGGCCCGAGGGCTCGTATGTCGCACGGCTGCTCGAGGAGGGCCCCGCGGCCGCGGCGCGCAAGGTCGGCGAGGAGGGCCTCGAAGCCGCCCTGGCCGGGGCCGGTGAGTCGGACGAGCGCTTGATCGAGGAGCTCGCCGACCTCTGGTTCCACAGCTACGTCCTGCTCGCGGCTCGCGGTCTCGACCCCGCCGCCGTCGACGACGAGCTGCGCCGCCGGGTTCGCTAGCTGCGGCGCTCGAGCAGGACGACGTCCCGCCAGACGCCGTTCAGCCGGCCCAGGCGCTCGCGCACGCCGACCTCGCGAAAGCCGCAACTGCGGTGCAGCGCGATGCTCGCGTTGTTCTCCGGGAAGACGCCTGCCTGGATCGTCCAGATCCCCGCGCCCTCCGACTCGCCGACCAGGCGTTCCAGGAGCGCTCGACCGACCCCCCGCCCGTGGGCCTCACCGGCCACGTAGACGGAGTTCTCGGCCACGCCCGCGTAGCAGCAGCGCTCCGACACCGGCGACAGCGCCGCCCAGCCCACAACGGCTCCGTCCTCTGCCACGAGCCGGCAAGACGCGAGGTGGGAGGCATCCCACGCCTCCCACCTCGGCACCTTCGTCTCGAAGGTCGCGTTCCCGGTCTCGACCCCCTGGCGGTAGATCTCCGCGACCGCCGGCCAGTCGTCTTCCGTCAGCGGCCGAATCAGCAATCGAAGTAGAGGGCGAACTCTGCCGGGTGGGGCCGGAGCCGAACCGTGTCGACCTCGTGCTCGCGCTTGTACGCGATCCAGGTCTGGATCAGATCCTCGCTGAAGACGCCGCCCTCGACGAGGAAGTCGTGATCCGCCTCGAGCGCGTCGAGCGCCTCGCCGAGCGAGCCCGGCACCTGCGGCACGTCGCCGTGCGTCTCTTCGAAGAGGTCGTAGTCGGCCGGTGCCCCCGGGTCGAGCCCGCGCCGGACGCCGTCGATCCCGGCCATGAGCATTGCAGCGAACGCGAGGTACGGGTTCGCCGCCGAGTCGGGGCAACGGAACTCGATCCGCTTCGCCTTCGGCGACTCCGAGTACATCGGGATTCGGATGCAGGCCGAGCGGTTGCGCTGCGAGTAGACGAGGTTGACCGGCGCCTCGTAGCCCGGCACCAGGCGCCGGTAGGAGTTCGTCGTCGGCGCGCAGAGCGCGAGCAGCGCCGGCGCGTGTGCCAGCAGCCCGCCCACGTACGAGCGCGCGAGCTGCGAGAGCCCCGCGTAGCCGGACTTGTCCGCCATCAGCGGCGTCCCCTTCATCCAGAGCGACTGGTGGCAGTGCATGCCCGAGCCGTTGTCGCCGAAGATCGGCTTCGGCATGAACGTGACCGTCTTGCCGGCGGCCCGCGCGACGTTCTTGACCACGTACTTGTAGGTCAGGATCTGGTCGGCCATGCGGGTCAGCGTCTGGTAGCGGAGGTCGATCTCGCACTGGCCGCCGGAGGCGACCTCGTGGTGGTGGAACTCGCAGGGGATGCCGAGCCGCTCGAGCGTCAGCACCATCTGCGTCCGCAGGTCGTGGAGCGAGTCGTGCGGCGCGGGCGGGAAGTAGCCCTCCTTCTCGCGGATCGTGTAGCCGAGCCCCGGCTTGCCGGAGTTCCAGTGGCCCTCGGCCGAGTCGACGAGATAGTGGGAGCGGTTCGGGCCGAGCTCGAAGCTGACCTCGTCGAGGACGAAGAACTCGCATTCGGGGCCGAAGTAGGCCGTGTCGGCGATGCCCGTCTCGGCCAGGTACTCCTCGGCCCGGCGAGCGATCCGGCGCGGGTCGCGGCCGTACGGTTCCTTCGTGATCGGGTCGGCGATCTCGCAGACGAGCGAGAGCGTCGGTGCGGCCGTGAACGGATCGAGCATCGCCGTCTCCGCCTGTGGCATCAGGAGCATGTCGGACTCGGAGATCCCCTGCCAGCCGCGGATCGACGAGCCGTCGAAGCCGAGACCCTCCTCGAAGGCCGACTCGCCGAACGCGCTCAGCGGCAGCGTCACGTGCTGCCACGTGCCGAGCAGGTCGCAGAACTTCAGGTCGACCATCTTCGCGGTGGTCTCGCGCGCCCACTCGAGCGCCTCCCGTGCGTCCGGCTTCTCGACCTCGCCGTTCGCCAGGTAGTGCCGCATCTCCAGATCGGACATCTCGCTCCCCTTCCGTCGCTCGGTCCACAAAAAAAGACCCCAGGACATCAGTCCCTAGGCCTCGTTGCCTCCGTGCCACCTCCGGCGGCGACACTCTTCTCAGAGTAGTCGCGGAGCCGGATGGATGTCAATCCCGCGTTTGCGCGTCCGCCGAACCGTCTGCTAGCCGCGCCGGGCGATGTTGCTCTTCGGCTGACCGGCTGTTCTACGCGCGCCCCCGCCCGTGGGTGGAGGGTGCGCCGTCTTTCCGTGTCCGCCTGTTCGTTTCGAGGAGCAATCGATGATCGCCGTAGAAGTCGACAACCTGCGCAAGGAATTCATCCGGCGTGAGCAGCGCCGCCGCCGGCGCGTGGCCGCCCTCGACGGTGTCAGCTTCGAGATCGCGCGCGGCGAATGCGTCGCGATCCTGGGCGAGAACGGCTCGGGCAAGTCGACGCTCGTCCGGTTGCTCTCGACCCTGCTGCTGCCGGACGGCGGCAGCGCGCGCGTGTTCGGGCACGACGTCGCGCTTGAGCCGCGCGCGGTCCGTCAGATCGTCAACCGGGTCTCCGTGGAGGCCTCGTTCTTCAAGAAGATGTCGTCGGTCGAGAACCTTGCCTATGCGGCGCGGTTCTACGGCCTGACACCCAGGGACACGAAGCACCGGATCCCCGAGCTGCTCGAGCGCGTCGGGTTCCCGATCGAGCGCGCGGCTACGCCGATGGAGAACCTCTCGCGCGGGACGCAACAGAAGGTCGCGCTCACGCGCACGCTCCTCACCTCGCCGGTCGTGCTCCTGCTCGACGAGCCGACGACGGGGCTCGACCCCCGCTCGAAGCTCGAGGTGCAGGACTTCATTCGGGAGATCCGGGCGACCCACGACACGACGATCCTGCTCTGCACGCACGACCTCGCCGAGGCGGAGGCGCTGGCGGAGCGCGTCGGCATCCTCGACGCCGGGCAGCTGCTCCACCTCGAGCCGGCCGCGGCGATCAAGGAGCGTTACGACGTGGACACGCTGGAGGAGGCGTTCTTCGCCACGCGCCGCGATCCCGAGGTGGTGCGCTCATGACCGCTGCCACCGCCCGGATGCGCCACGAGCTGATCGGCCTGGTCGGCGTCGTCGAGCGCAACTGGTACCTCGTCAAGCGCTATGCGTGGTGGGAGCTCGCGTTCTTCGTCTGGACGATCGCGAACACGCTCTCGATCGTCTTCATCTCGAAGGCCGTGCACCTCTCGCCTGCGGCCGCGACCCGGCTGACGACTGTGCTCCTGATCGGCGCCGTGATCTGGGCCTACCTCCGGGATCATCTTCGAGATCCTCACGGAGACCGTCGCCTGGGAGCGCTGGGAGGGCACGATCGAGTACACGTTCATGGCGCCGCTCTCGCGCCCGATCCACCTGCTGGGGATGGGCTTCTTCGCCGTCGCCTACGGCGTCGTGCGCGCGAGCTTGATCTTCGGCGTCGTGGCGGCGTTCTTCTCGCTGCACATGCCGAACGCCGACTTCGCGACCGCGCTCGTGCTGCTCGGCGTCGCCTCGATCTCCTTCATCGGGATCGGCATGATGACCGCCGTCCTACCGCTGATCTCGCCCGAGAAGGGGACGCAGCTCGGCTTCATGGCGCAGGGGCTCATGCTCGTCGTCTCGGGCGTCTACTACCCGGTCTCGGTGCTGCCAGGTTGGCTGCAGGCGATCTCGAGGGTCTCTCCCGCGACGTACGCGCTCCGCGGGATCAGGCACGCGATCCTCGACGGCGCCTCGATCGGCTCGGTTTGGGGCGACATCTGGCCGCTGCTCGTAAGCTGGGTCCACATCCTAGAGCCTCGCCGCCAGACGCCGCGCGCGCCCGAGCGTTCGGCGTGGCAGGCTCTGGGCGAGCAGCTCCTGTGCAACGAGCGTTCCGGAGCCTGCGCCGAGGCCGGGACCGGGGTGGGTGCTCGCGCCGATGTGATAGAGACGCTCGACCGGCGTCCGGTGGCCGGGCAGCCCCGGCCGCGGGCGCCAGAGGAGGTTCTGGTCGAGCGCGCAGGAGCCGCTGTAGATGTCGCCCCCGGGCATGTTCAGGTTCGCCGCCTCGATGTCTGCCGGCGACAGAACCACGCGCTCGAGGAGCGCGGCGTCGAGGTTTCGCAGCTGGCGCGCAAGCCGGGCCTGGATCCGGTCGGCGTAGGCTTCGCGCAGCGCCTCCGTCCAGCCGTGCTCTGTCTCCAGCTCGCCGGCGGCATCGCCCTTCGGTCGCGAGGGAAGCTCCTGGAGCTGGAGCCACAGGATCCAGGTGCCCTCCGGCGCCCGCGACCGGTCGACGGCCATCGGCTGCCCGCAGACGATCGTCGCCTCGGCGGGCAGCAGGCCGCGTTCGGCCTCGTTCACGGCGCGGGAGACGCCGTCGAGCCCGGAGGTCAGATGAACGATCGCCGTCCCGGCCAGCCGCTCGTTGCCGTCCCACTGCGGCGGCTCGGACAGGGCCATGTGGATCTGCATCTCGCCACGGCCGAAACGGAAGCCCCGGGCCCGATCTCGTGACACCGTGTCACTTGCGGGCAGGAGCCGCTCGTAGAGCTGCTGCGGCGTGGCGTTCGCCAGCACCGCCCGGCCGGCCTCGATCGTCTCGCCGTCGGCCGTGCGCACGCCGGTCGCCCGGCCGGCCTGAACCAGGACCTGCTCCACGTCACGGCCTGTCTCGAGCGTGCCATCCGCGTCGCGGACGATCCCCGCGAGCGCCTCGACGAGCTTGACGCCGCCGCCGCGCGGCACAGGCATCCCGCCGAGCTCGATCGCAACCGCGATCACCTGGGCCATGAAGCCGGACGCGGCGGCGTCAGGGCCGAGCCCCGTGTGCAGCACCCACGGCGCGAGCAGCCCGTGCGTGCGCTCGGACTCGAAGGTTCCGGTCAGCCAGTCGCGGGCGCTCGTCAGCATGTTGCCCGTGAACTCGACGAGCCCGCGCCGCCCGAGCCGCCGGTAGGCCTTCCAGAAGAGCGCTGCGCCGGCCCGCGACCAGAGCTCCGTCCCGAGCACGCCGAAAGCGAGATCGGCGTTCGGCATGAACTCCGAGACCGTCCGCTCCCAGGCCGGGCCGAGCGCCTCGACGTTCGCCTCATGGCTCGTCGTCAGGAAGGCGCTCTGCCCGTCGGGGAAGAGCGTCGCCGTCGGGAGCTCGGTGTTCAGGTACTCGAGTCCCCGCGCGCGAAGGTCGTCCCCGAGCTGCGCGAAGGCGGCTGAGCCGACGAAGAGGGGATGCCACGAGCTGAAGACCTCGTGCACGAAGCCGGGCCGGGTGATCTCCGCCGTCCGGATCGCACCGCCGAGCCAGTCGTTTCGCTCGAGGACGCAGACGCTCCAGCCGCCCTTGGCGAGCACCGCGGCGGCCGCCAGCGAGTTGATGCCGCTACCGACGACGACCGCGTCGTAGCGGCGCATCAGCGGCTCTCCCAGACGCGATCGAAGCTGGCCCGGCACCGCTGCGCAGCCTCCGCGGCAGGCAGCGCCCAGAGCGAGTCCGGGAACGCCTTGCCGAACAGGCCGTTGTCCGAGAAGATCTCGACGTCGTGCCAGCCCTCGTAGCCGGCTGCTTCGAGCGCCCGGAGGATCGGCCCGAGCGGGATCACGCCGTCGCCCGGCAGCACGCGGTCGAACTCGCTGCGCGTCGCCTCTCGCCGGTCACCGACGTGGACACCGGCGATCCGGTCGACATTCGCCCCGATCTGCTCGAGCAGCCCTGCGGCGTCCCACAGGTGCCAGGTGTCGAACATGATCCCGACCGAGCTCGCACCGGCCTTCCAGCAACTCGAGCCCGACGTCCGGGAAGCTCGCCGGCAGCGTCGTGAACTCGCAGATCGAGAACCTCGGCTCCCCCGGCATCGCACGCGCAACCCTACTGCGGCTGCCGCAGCCTCGCCGAGCTACTCGAACGTCCGCGACATGGGCATCGTCAGCCTCGGACAGATCGTCGCCGAAGTCGATCCGCTCCTCGAGCGCACCACCAGCGCCGACGAGGCAGCCGCCCTCTGCGGCACGGTCCCGGTCACTCGACGCAGCGGCTACCAGCACGCCGTCTGCTTCCGCCACGCCACCAACACGAAGGCGCGCAAGGCGCTCACCCTCTACGCCGACAACGTCGCCGCCGAGTCCGGCTAGCCGTCAACGCGCGCCACTCGAGCATCGTCGCGCGAGCGGGGATCGAGCAACGTCCGGTCCGTCAGCGACGAGATTGGTACTCAGGATCATCAGCAGAAAGAGCGCGATGCCCGGAAAGATTGCGCAGCCGTCACGTACGGCTGCTCCCGGAGCGAGAGCGTCTCGGCGCGGGCCGTTCGCGCGTAGGAGGTCCATTGGATGAAAGCGATGACAAGATCAGGTTGAGGATGCTCGGGCGCCAGCCCCCACGTCCGCAGCTGCACCGGTACGCCGCCGACGTCGAGGTCGAGCGAGTCCTCGTACATGTACCGAGCCGACGGCACGGTCAGCATCCAGTCCACGTGAACGAGCCTCGGCACGCGCTCGCCAAGGCGCCGGCGCAGCTCGAGGGCGCCGCGAGGTGAGTTACGGTCGTCTCCGTGAGCGACCGTCCGTGACGTGCCCGAGCAAGGCCAGCTCGTTCACGTGCGCGTGCCAGTCTGATCGGGCACCGTTACCGCATGTTGCCCCGTGCTGCGCTCGTGTCGCCCAGCATGGCCAACGCACCTCAGGAGATCAAAGTCGTGCCTGCACCATCCCCATCGGCTGAATTGGAGGCGTTCGCGGAGGCCTTGCGTGCCGTTCCCGGTATCGCGGAGGCGCAAAGCGACGACCTCTCGCGGTACTCGATGCTCCCTTATTGCGTCCTGGCCGCGGTCTTCTCCATCAACGCTCGGTACGCAGCGGTGCGTAACGCCGTCCGGCGGTACCGGGAGCACTACAGGCTCCCCTCGACACGGGAGGCGGACGTGCTTCCGGGCGAGGAGGAGCTCACCATCACGCAGTTCATCGGCCACATCGACGCGATCGGTCCGGAGCGGTTCGCGCGCGAGGTGCTCAAGAACGAGATACGCACATCAACCACCAGCGGCATCCTCAAGGCGCAGGCGGCGCGCGACTACGCGCAGGTCCTCCAGGCGCGCGGCATCGAGCGCAAGCCCGACGTCCTGGCGTACGCGGACCAGGCGGAGCTAGAGACCGCGCTTCGCAAAGTGCACGGCCAATCGTCGGGCATCTCGACGGACTACTTCTTTATGAACGTCGGCGACACCATGCGGGTCAAGCCGGACCGCTGGATCCTCGGGTTCCTGGCGCAGGCCCTGGGCAGAAAGGTCACGCTTGCAGAGGCTTACGAGATGTTCCGGGCGGTCGTCCCACTTCTCACCGAGGAGTACCCGGGGATCACTCCGCGGGCCCTTGACCTGGCGGTGTGGAAGGCGCTCAGCGAGAAGGGCGGTGCTGCCGTGAAGACGAGCGCGTCTCGAGAGGTGCTCGAGCGCCAGATCGCCCTCACGGAGGCACGGCTCGTCCGACTTCGAAAGAAGCTGGCTCAGGTCGACGGCGATACGACCACGGGCTGACCGGGGAGCACGGCGCCTGGGCGTGTGAATGGCAGCTAGACGATTGATTCCTTAGTGGTCGTAGGCGGTGAGTCTGCGGCCGGGTGTGCCGGTCTGCCAGTTGTGGAGGATTGCGGCGGTGAGGGCGAGCAGTCGTCGGGCGATGCGGCTGATCAGGCCGGTGAGGGTGCGGCCG
>JBBQTQ010000096.1:0-8889 GCA_038213135.1 Gaiellales bacterium | reverse complement strand
CTGCCAGTTAGCCTACCGCGGTGCTGGTCGCCCGGAGCATGGATGCCAACTGGCTCTCGAATGGCTACCTCGTCGCCGACGAGGAGGGCGGGACCGCGGTCTACGTCGATAGCGGCGCGCCGCTCGAGCGGCTGCGGCAGGCGATCGAGCAGTGGCGCGTCACTCCGACGCATGTCCTGCGCACCCACTCGCACGGCGACCACGTGGTACACGAGGACGAGCTCGAGCTGCCGGTCGCGACCGGCGCACTGAATACCGGTGGGCTAGAGATCGAGGCGATCCCGACGCCGGGCCACTCCGACGACATGGTCTGCTTCGTGATCAATGGCGAGCTCGTCTTCTCCGGCGACACGCTCTTCAAGGACGCGGTCGGCGGCGGCGACTTCGCTGCGATCCGCCACGCGGTGATGGACGTCTACATGGCGATGCCGCACGAGCGGCGCGTGCTGCCCGGCCACACCGACGAGACGACGATCGGCCGCGAGTGGGAGGAGAACCCGTTCGTGCGGGTCTGGCGCGACGTCGAGCCGGAGGGCACCGAGCCCTGCCGCGTCGCCGGTCAGCCTGCGACCCTGATCGTTTGGTCGCCCGACTACGACGGCAAAGGCAAGGCCTGGGTGCGCTTCGCAGACGGGCGCGATGCGATCGTCGGCGGCTCGCGGGTCGAGCGATGAAGCTCGGCGCGGTCTTCCCGCAGACCGAGATCGGCGCCGATCCGGCCGGCGTCCGCGACTTCGCGCAAGGCGTACAAGAGCTCGGCTTCGACCACCTGCTCGCCTACGACCACGTGCTCGGGGCCGAACGGGCGACGCACACGCACCTCACCGGCCCGTACCGCGAGGAGCACCTCTTCCACGAGATCTTCGTGCTCTTCGGGTATCTCGCCGCGATCGCGCCGAGGCTCGAGCTCGTGACCGGCGTCGTGATCGCGCCGCAGCGCCAGACGGCGCTGCTGGCAAAGCAGGCCGCCGAGATCGACGTGCTCACCGGCGGCCGCTTCCGGCTCGGCCTCGGCATCGGCTGGAACGACGTCGAATACGAAGCGCTCGGGATGGACTTCTCGAACCGCGGCCGCCGCCTCGAGGAGCAGATCGAGCTGCTGCGGCGGCTCTGGACGGAACCGGTCTTCAGCTACGAAGGGCGCTGGCACAAGGTGACCGCGGCCGGGATCAAGCCGCTGCCGGTGCAGCAGCCGATCCCGATCTGGATCGGCGGCTCGGCCGAGCCTGCGCTGAAGCGCGCGGCTCGTCTGGCCGACGGTTTCTTCCCGCAGCGGCCGCTTGAGGGCGGCTGGCCGGCGACGCTCGAGGCGATGCGCGGCTGGGCCGAGGAGGCAGGCCGCGACTGGTCAGCGTTCGGGATCGAGCAGCGGATCTCGGTCGGGACGGGAGCCCCCGATGAATGGCGCGCGACCTTCGAGGAGTGGACCGGCCTCGGTGCGACGCACTTCTCGCTGGCGACGATGGGCGGCGAGCTCGGCGGCGCCGACGCACATCTCGAGCGCCTGCGCGAGGCGCGCGAGGCTCTGAGCTAGAGCAGCACCCGCATTCGCTCTGCCTCGTCCGCGAGTTCTCGGCGCGTCGTCCGCGAGATCTTCTCGAACGGCTCCAGCACGACGCGGTCGCCGTCGTAGCGCCACGCGCCGGCGACGCGGCCGTCCACCAGGAACGTCGGCGTCGACGGCGGCACCTTCACATGGAAGACGATCTTCCGGTACTCCTCGGAGATCACTCCCGCCCGTCGCGCGTGGACGAGCAGCGTGGCGTCCCAGGTGGGAAGAAAGCGAACCGGAGCCGGCGTATCGGCGCCGGGGAGCGGCGCCCGCGGCAGGTCGAGCAGACCGTCGCCGAGCTCACGTAGTGCGAGCGACTCGACCACCGGCTCGAACCAGGCCGGCGGCACGCCGGCCCACGACGCGATCTCGCGGACGCGCGCCGGGCCGAACCCGCCGAGGTAGCGCCGCACGAGGTGCTCGAGCCCATCGCGCTCGCTCGCCTCCGCCTCCGGTGCCAGCCCGTAGAGATCCGCTCGCCGCCGCTCCCACGTGCCCGACGGCGGCGCGCGCACCAGGTCGAGCCAGAGCGCCGCGCGGCCCCAGCCCGGCAGGGCGCGATCGAGCTCGGCCTTCGTCAACGGCCCGTCCGCGAGCGCCGCGCGCAGCCGCCGAGCAAGCCGCTGCAGCTCGCCGGCGTCAGTGCCTTTGTTCACGCGGAGATACCACTCGCGGCGAGCACGCCGCAGGCCTGCCGAGAAGAGCCCGAAGTCCGGCGCCGAGACCGTGTGGATCGTCGTCCGCATCAGCGTCCCCTGCACGACGGTCCTGCGGCCGAGCGCTCGGGTCAGCTGGTCGCGCTGGAACGTCTCGAGACATGACGCCAGCCGGATGTAGGCGTTCGGGGCATACTGGTTCTGGATTCCGCCCAGCCGCTCGAGCGCGCGCGGGATCGAGAGCGACGAGCGTTCCAGCAGGAGCTGTCGCGCGAGCAAGGCGCGGTTCAGCTCGCGCTCCGTCACGGCAGCGCCGCCTCCAAGCGCTGCGCCTCCTCGTCCAGCGCGACTCGGGCATCCCGCGAGAGCCGGCCGAAGGGCTCGCGCACCACATGACGCTGCTCGAGCTTCCACGTTCCGGCCACGAACCCGTCGACGAGGAAGGTGGGGAGGACGTCGCCGTTCTTGCGGATCACCGTCTTCCGAAAGCGCTCCGGCAGCACGCGCTCGCGCTCGGGCGGCGCGTACGCCAGCAGCAGGAGGTCCCACTTCGGCAGGTAGCGAACCGGCGCCTCGGCGTCCGGCAACGGCGCGCCCGGCAGGTCGAAGAGCTTGCGACCCTTCTCGTCACGGAACTCGCGTAGCGAGAGCGCCTCGAGCCCCGGCCGCACATCTGAGGGCTGCAGGCCCGCCCAGTACGCGATGTCCGCCGCCGACGCCGGCCCGAACGCACCGAGATATCGCCGGGCGAGCGCCGCCATCGGCTCGGCCTGTGCGCGGGCCGGCTTCCGCACGGGCACGTACTGCGTGCCGCGGAAGTATCCGTACGACCCGGAGGGAAGCGCGTGGACGAAGCCGGCTTGCATGCGCACCGTCGACCAGAGCGGCCAGAGCCACTCCTGGCTCACGTTCGTGTGCTCGCGTAGCAGGTCGTACCAGCTCTCGCGCGCCACGTCGCCCCGCGCCGCCTCGGCCTGCGCGCGCCTCGCGATCGCCGCGACGTCGAGCCCGGGCCATCGTTTCTCCAAACGGGCGATCCGCGGCGGCAGGAGCGCGCCGAGGAGCAGCGCGTAGTCGGCGCGCGAGACGATGTGCAGCGTCGAGCGCATCAGCGTCGCCTTGACCACGTCCTGCCGGGCCAGCGCCCGCTCGAGCTGCTCGAACCTGAACCCCTCGACCCGCGACCAGAGCGCGATGTACGGCGAGGGCGACCACTGTGCCTGCAGCCCGCCGACCTGCTCGACCGCGCGAACGAGCGGCAGCTTCTCGCGCTCGAGTAACAGTTGCCGGGCGAGCGCCGCCCGGTTGAGTTCGCGCAGCGACAGCGTCCTCATGGCCGTACTGCGGCCTTGAGCAGGTCGCGCGGCGGATCGGCGAAGAGGCCGGGCAGCCCCTCCAGGGAGACCTCGTGCGTGATCAGCCGCTCCCACGGATAGGCGCCGCTCGCGAGGAACGCGAGCGCGGCGCGCACATGCCGGGGCGCGTGGTGGAACGTCCCGCGCAGCGTCAGCTCCTCGTAGTGCAACCGGTAGCTGTCGACCTCGATCGACGTCCCGCTCGGGAGGCCGCCGAAGAAGAGGACGGTGCCGCCGGGCCGGACGAGCCCGAGCGCCTCGCGCCAGGCCTGCACGGTGCCGGCGGCCTCGATCACGATGTCCGCATCGGCCGGGTCCCCGGGCCTGGCCCCGAACGCAGGCGCGAGCCGGTGGCGCTCGGGTCGTCCCCCCACGGTCACCGGATAGCCGCCCGCGTCCGCGACGCAGGCGCAGAGCATCAACCCGATCGGCCCGACCCCGAGCACCGCGACCACCTGGCCCGGCTTCACCTCGGCGCGCTCGACGCCGCGCAGGCAGCAGGCGAGCGGCTCGACGAGCGCCGCGACCTCCGGCGCGAGCCCGCGCGGGACGGGCAGCAGGTTGCGCGAGGCGATCGGCTCCGGCACGAGCAGGAACTCGGCGTAGGCGCCGTTCAGCAGCTCGAGCCGGTGGCAGAGCGTCTCCTGGCCGGCCTGGCAGGCGGCGCAGTGACCGCAGGGCGCCGAGTTCGCGGCGACGACGCGGCGGCCGGTAGTGACCTCGATCCCGCAGAACTCGTGCCCGAAGGGCCCGGGGATCTCGGAGAGCAGCCGCGGATGGCCGCGCTGGTAGGTCTTCAGGTCGGTGCCGTCGGTCAGCGCGACCTCGATCTGGACGAGCACCTCGCCCTCGCCCGGCTCCGGTCGCGGGATCTCCTCCAGCCGCAAGTCGCCGGGGCCGTGGTAGCGAAGCGCCCTCACGGCGTGAAGACGACCTTCAGCGCCTCGCCTCGCGTGTACATAAGCAGGCCCTCGGCGAAGCGCTCGAGCGGGAGCACCGTCGGCTCGGGCAGGTCGAGCCTGGGGAGGAGCGCTGCCGCCTCGCGCATGTGCCGCGGCGTCGCCGAGCGCATGCCCAGGACCTGGAGCTCGCGCCGGTAGACGTCATCGAGGTCGAGCGCGCCGCCCGAGGCGAAGGCGACGAGCGTACCGCCGGGTTCGAGCGCGGCCAGGGCCTTGTCCGCCCCGGCCCGCGAGCAGAGGATCGCCGCGTCGACCGGTCCGTCAGGCTCGGGCGCGATCCGTCGCTCAGGGTTCGGCTCGAGTCCGAAGACCTCGTCGCCGCGCCGCTCGAGTAGCGCCAGGAAGAGCCGCCCGACGAAGCCCTGGCCGACGACGAGCACCCGTCCGGCCGGAACGCGCTCGAGCGCGCGCACCGCGCAGGCGAGCGGCTCCGTGTAGGTGGCGAGCGTCGCCTCGGCGTCCACCTCGACGGTCTCCGCGGCGCGCACCCGGTCGGCGAATCCGCCAGGCTCGATCGTCGGCGCCGCGAACTCCGCGCAGGTCGATTCGTGACCGGCCAGGCAGCGCGAGCACTCGCCGCAGGGCAGGTGGTGGACGAGCGCGACCACCCGTCCGTCCAGCTCGGCAGCGACCTCGTGCCCGAGCACCGTCCCCGCGGGCGCGCGCCCGAGCTTCTCGACGTCCGAGCCGCAGAGGCCGCAGGCCAGCACGCGCAGCCCGCCGTCGGGCTCGGGCACCTCGCCGAGCACGGGCTGCCCGGCCGGGTCGAGGATGACAGCGCGCACGCCGAGGAGTATCGTCGCGCGTATGGCAGTGAAGCTCCACCGGTGCTCGAACATGTGGGTGAAGATCGAGGGCCACCCGTGCTGGCGCGTCCAGAAGGCGCTCGACGAGCAGGGCGTCGAATACGAGGTCGTTCAAGGCCCGCTCCGGCGCGGCAAGCGCGACGACCTCGAGCGGCTCTCCGGCCAGCGCCAGTATCCGGTGATCGAGTTCGAGAACGGCTCCCCGTACCGCGAGGAGTCGAAGGACATGGCCGCGACGATCCGAGCAGGCAAGCTCGACGAGAAGCGGGCCGCCGGCGGCTAGCCTGCCGGCATGGCAGTCCTCCTCCACCGCTGCACCGACTCCTGGCTCAAGGTGCGCTTCCACGCGTGCTGGCGCGTGCAGAAGGCGCTCGACGAGGCCGGCATCGAGTACACAATCGTGAAACACCACCTCGCGCGCCGTAAGCGCAAGGAGATCTTCGACATGTCGGGTCAGTACCTGCTGCCCGTGATCCAGCTCGAGGACGGCACCGCGTATCGCGCAGACTCGAAGCAGATGGCCACCCGAATCCGTGAAGGGCGGCTGTTCGAGCTGGAGGAGAAGGCGCCCTAGCCGGCGCTACACTTTCCGCACAAGGGGCTATAGCTCAGCTGGAAGAGTGCCTGGATCGCACCCAGGAGGTCGCCGGTTCGAGCCCGGCTAGCTCCATCCGTTGTCGGATTCACAACGATTTCCGCGCTCAGAGGCGGCTTCTCGTGTCCGATCGCTCGCCGAAGAGATGTGGCAGGTACGGGCGAAGAGCTGCCTACGAGGGATTGGCGCAGCCGCCTGGGAACAGTGATCTGACGGTGTGGCCGGCTCTGACCTGCGGCTGCACGTGCCGGTCGCCGCGAGTTAGGGTTGCGGTGAAGAGCTTTTGTCGGCCGTCTGCTGTCTTCCTCGTGGCGGCCTGTTCGGTTCGGTGAGGCGAGGAGGGTGTCGTGGTTGCGGGTGTTCGTTGGCTGGGGGCGGGGTGTGTGGGGTTGTTGCTGGTCGTCTCGGCTGCTGGTGCGGCTGCGCCGACGATCACGGAGTTCAGCGCCGGGATCACTGCCGGCAGTGCCCCCTTCGGAATCGCCGCCGGTCCGGACGGCAGCCTCTGGTTCACCGAGCTTTACGGCGACGCGATCGGGAAGATTACGACGGCAGGTGTCGTCAGGGAGTACGGCGCCGGGATCCAACGGGGCGGCGACCCGTTCGGGATTGCAGCGGGCCCGGACGGGAACCTCTGGTTCACCGAGTTAAACGCCGGCACGATCGGGAAGATTACGATGGCGGGTGTCGTCAGCGAGTACGGGATTACCCGCGGCAGCCTCCCCGGCGGGATCGCCGCGGGCCCGGACGGCAACCTCTGGTTCACGGAACTTTACGGCAACAGGATCGGGAAGATCACGACCGCCGGTACCGTCAGCGAGTACAGCGCCGGGATCACCGCGAGCAGCGGCCCCCAGGGGATCGCCGCCGGCCCGGACGGCAACCTCTGGTTCACCGAGCGTGACGGAAACAGAATCGGCAAGATCACGACAGCCGGCGCCGTCACGGAGTACAGCGCCGGGATCACCGCTGGCAGCCACCCCTATGGGATCGCCAAAGGCCCGGACGGCAAGCTCTGGTTCACCGAAGCCGGCAGCGACAGGATCGGGAAGATCACGACCGCCGGCACCGTCACGGAGTACAGCGCCGGGATCACCGCCGGAAGCGCCCCCTCCGGGATCGCCGCCGGTCCGGACGGGAATCTCTGGTTCACCGAGCCTGAGGGCAACAGGATCGGGAAGATCACGACCGCCGGTGCCGTCAGCGAGTACAGCGCCGGGATCACCGCGAGCAGCGGCCCCCAGGGGATCGCCGCCGGCCCGGACGGGAACCTCTGGTTCACCGAGCACAAGGGCAGCGGGGACCGGATCGGGCGGCTCACCATTCCGGACACGACCCCGCCCGACCTGCGGCTCCCAAAGACCGCCATCCATGCGACCACGATGAGCAAGAAGGGCCGCCGGCTCAGCTTCGGGCCCGTCGCCAAGGATCTCGTCGACGGCCTGATCGCCGAGACCTGCGTGCCCGCCTCCCCGCATCTGTTCAAGCTCGGGAAGACGACCGTCCACTGCTCGGCGACCGACAAGGCGGGCAACAAGGCGACCGGCAGCTTCGAGGTCATCGTCAGCCTCAAGACGAAGAAGCACTAGACGACGCAGAGGCCTAGCCGCGCCACGCCGTTCTGGCCTGGTCAGGTGAGCCGAGGAGGTAGTGGGATGCACTGAACTTGCCCCGTTTTCGTTGACAGGGGATTAAGCGGCTTCTGCCAGGTGTTGGGTGGCTTTCTCCTTCTCGCGTCGATGGTAGGCGGTTTCGTATTCGTCGGGGCTGAGGTAGTCGAGGGCGCTGTGGGCGCGGTGGGGGTTGTAGAAGCTCTCGATGTAGTCGAAAACAGCGAGCCGGGCTTGGTCCTTGCTGCGGAAGACGTGTCGGTCGACGAGCTCGGCTTTGACGGTGCCGATCGCGGATTCCATCATCGCGTTGTCCCACGGATCGCCGACGGAGCCCATGCTCTGCACGATCCCGGCGTCCTTGAGCGTGCGCCCACAGAGCATGCTGGTGTACTGCGAGCCGCGGTCTGAGTGGTGGATCAGACCGTCTTTGGGTTGGCGGTGGGCGACGGCCATCCCGATCGCGTCGGCAACGATTTCGGCCTCGAGGTTGTCGCGCATGCTCCAGCCGACGAGCTTGCGGCTGTAGACGTCGTTGACCGCGGCCAGGAACAGCCAGCCCTCGTAGGTCGGAATGTAGGTGATGTCCGCGACCCATTTCTGATCCGGCCGTGTGGCCGTGAAGTCCCGGTTGAGCAGATCCGGCGACACCGGAGCGTCCTTGTCGGGGATCGTCGTGCGTGGTTTGCCGATCCCGCGGCTGCAGCCCCTGATCTGGAGCTCGCACATCAGCCGGGCCGACCGCTTGCGGCCGATCCGGATGTCCTGCTCGATCCGCAACCTGCGCGTGATCCGCGGCGCCCCGTAGGTCTCACGCGACTTCTCGTACAGCGCCACGATCGCCGGCTTCAACTCCTCGTCACGGACCCGGTGAGCAGACGGCAGCCGACTCCTCCAGGCGTAGTAGCCCTGACGGGTGACCTTCAGCACCGAGCACAACAAGGAGACCGGGTGGTGCGCCCGCTCCTGATCGATCAGCCGGAAGGCCATCACGGCCGATCTGTCTCCCGCGCGAAATACACGGCCGCCTTCTGCAGGATCAGTTTCTCTTCCTCCAGCCGGCGCACCCGCGAGCGCAGCTCACGCACCTCGGCCCTCTCCTCCCGCGTCAGGCCCTCCCGCTCACCGCTCTCGATCTCGGCCTGCCGCACCCACTTCCGGAACGTCTCCGGATTCAACCCCAGCCCGACGAGCGACCTCCGGGATCGACTCCTGCCCGTCCCGATACAACCGCACCGCCTCGAGCCGAAACTCCGGCGACCACTTCGACGGACGACCCATCACTGACTCCTCTCCGACGCCAACGGCGCCAACTATCAAGGTGTCAACAGAACCGGGTCAAGTTCAAGTTCA
>JBBQTQ010000095.1:0-8926 GCA_038213135.1 Gaiellales bacterium | reverse complement strand
CACGATCAGGACGGTCATCGGCAGGAAGGTCGCGCCGGTCTTCACCGGGCTGAAATGGAGCACCTTCTGGATAAAGATCGAGTTGAAGAAGAAGATCCCGAACATCGCCATCGAGACGAGGAACAACGACACGTTCGCGCCGGTAAACGTCTTCTGCCGAAAGAGCGAGAGGTCGAGCATCGGCAGGCGCTGGTGGCGTTCGAGCTGCACGAAGACGACGAGCGCGATCACCGCGACGACGAGCAGCGTGAGGATCTCGGGCGACCCCCAGCCTTTCGCCCTCGACTCGATCAGCGCGTAGGTCAGCGCGAAGAGGCCGATCCCGGAGCTGGCGAGCCCCGGCAGATCGAGCCGTTGCTCGTGCGAGGTGTCGCGCGACTCGTCGACGAAGAGCGGCGTCGCGATCAACCCGAGGGCGCCGACCGGCAGGTTCACGAAGAAGATCCAGCTCCAGTTCAGGTGCTCGGTCAGGAGGCCGCCGGCCAGCGGGCCGATCGCGAGCGCCATCGCGGAGGTGCCGGCCCAGATCCCGATCGCCATCCCGCGCTGTCGCGGGGGGAACGTCGCCGTGATGATCCCGAGCGTCGCTGGGTTCATGATCGCGGCGCCGACGCCCTGGACGACGCGCGCGCCGATCAGGAAGTTTGCGCTCGGCGCCAGCCCGCACGCGAGCGACGAAAGCGTGAAGATGGCGAGGCCGAGCATGAACAGCTTCCGCCGGCCGTAGCGATCGGCGAGCTTGCCGCCGGTGAGCATGAAGGTGGCGAAGCTGAGCACATAGCCGACGACGATCCACTCGAGCTCGCGCTGGCCGATGTGCAGGGAGCCCGCGATCGAGGGCAGCGCGACGTTCACGACCGTGTTGTCGAGCATGATCATGAACATCCCCACCGAGACGGCGACGAGCGTCCACCACTTGCGGTTCTCGGCGGTGAAGAGGCGGGCACGCACGGTTAGCGCCCACTAACTTAGCAGTTTGGTCCGTCTCTCAGCCGAGCCCTGGCGCGACCTCGAATGCGGCTCCCGTCTTCTGCCGGACCTCGTCGAGCGACACGCCCGGTGCGAGCTCGACGAGCTTCAGGCCGGCGGCCTCGGGCAGGACGTCCAAGACGCAGAGGTCGGTGATGATCCTGTCGACGCAGTGCTTCCCGGTCAGCGGCAGCGTGCAGCGCTCGAGGATCTTCTGCTCGCCGTTGCGTGCGACGTGCTCCATCGCGACGATGAGGCGCTTTGCAGCGGCGACGAGGTCCATCGCACCACCCATGCCCTTCACCATCTTGCCGGGGATCATGTAGTTCGCGATCGAGCCCTCCTGGTCGACCTGCATCGCACCGAGGATCGAGACGTCGATGTGGCCGCCGCGGATCATCGCGAACGAGTCTGCGGAGGAGAAGAACGAGGCCCCTGGCATGAGGGTCACAAGCTCCTTGCCGGCGTTGATGAGGTCCGGATCGACCTCCTCCTCCGTGGGGTAGGGCCCCAGGCCGAGGATCCCGTTCTCGGACTGGAGCACGACCTCGACGTCGTCGGGAATGACGTTGGCGACGAGCGTCGGCATGCCGATCCCGAGATTGACGTAGTCGCCGTCGTGGATCTCCTGCGCCGCCCGGCGAATGATCCCGTCCCGGTCGAGTGCCACCGTCAGCTCTCCCTGACCGTGCGCCGCTCGATCCGCTTCTCGCGGGGGGCGATTACCAGACGGTCGACATAGATACCGGGGGTGTGGATGGACTCGGGATCGAGCTCGTCCGGCTCGACGAGCTGCTCGACCTCGGCCAGGCACACTCGTCCGGCGGTCGCGGCGACCGGATTGAAGTTCCGCGCCGAGCGGCGGTAGACCAGGTTGCCGAAGCGGTCTCCCTTCCAGGCTGCGACAAGCGAGAAATCGCCGACGATGCTCTCTTCGAGCACGCACTCGCGCCCTCCGTAGGCGCGCGTCTCCTTCCCCTCGGCGACGAGCGTTCCCGCTCCCGTCGGCGTGAAAAATGCCGGAATGCCGGCACCGCCGGCCCGCATCTTCTCCGCCAGCGTGCCTTGGGGAACGAGCTCCACCTCGAGCTCGCCACTCAGGAACTGGCGTTCGAACTCTGCGTTCTCACCGACGTACGACGAGACCATCTTCCGGATCCGCCTCTCCCGGAGCAGCAGTCCCAGGCCCCAGTCGTCGACGCCGCAGTTGTTCGAGACCACGGTCAGGTCGCCGATGCCGCGCCGCCCGAGCGCGGCGATCAGGTTCTCGGGGATGCCGCAGAGACCAAAGCCACCGACGACGAGCGTCGCGCCGTCGAACACGTCGGCCACGGCCTGATCGGCGGAGCCGACGACCTTGTCGATCACGCCCGCGATCATAACTTTGGTCTAGTCCGGCCCCGCGAGACGAAAGTTTTAGACTGTAAGGCGAAAACTATGCGCCTGGCACTGGCCCAGATCAACACCGTCGTCGGCGACCTCAGCGGGAACCGCGAGCGCATCCTCGGCCGCCTCGACGAGGCGCGCGGGATCAGAGCCGATCTCGTCCTCTTTCCGGAGCTCGCCGTCACGGGCTACCCGCCGGAGGATCTGCTTCTGCGGCCGGCGTTCATCCGGGAGGCGCGCAGGTCGCTCGACCTGATCGCGGCGGCGACCACAGGGATCATTGCTTTCGTCGGCGTGCCGCTGCTCGACCGTGACCTCCACAACGCGTGCGCGGTCTGCGCGGACGGCGAGCTGAGGGCGGTCTATCGGAAGCGCTTCCTGCCGAACTACGGCGTCTTCGACGAGGATCGCTACTTCGCCGCAGGCCGTGACCTGCTGCTGCTGCGGCACGGCGAGACGCTGATCGGCCCGACGGTCTGCGAGGACCTCTGGCAGCCCGGCCCGCCGGCGACCGACCTCGCGCTCGCCGGCGCCACGCTGATCACGAACATCTCTGCCTCGCCGTTCCACGTCGGCAAGGACCGCGAGCGCGAGGAGATGCTCATTGTGCGCGCGCGCGACAACTCCTGCTTCGTCGCGTTCGTCAACGCCGTCGGCGGCCAGGACGAGCTCGTCTTCGACGGTCATTCCGTGGTCATCGACGACGAGGGGACGGTGCTCGCCCGCGCGCCCGGCTTCGAGGAGGCGCTGCTCGTCGTGGACGTCGAGCCGTCGGAGGCAATCGCGCGGCGCCTGAGCGACGTGCGCCCTCGGGCGCTTGCGCGCGAGCGCGAGAAGCTGCCCGTGGCAGCAGTCGTGGAGCTTCCTGACCCAAGTAGGTCGGGTGAGGGACAGGCCCGCAGGGCCTGTCCCTCGACTCTGGCGCAGCCAGAGGGTGAGTTGGAGTCCATGCGGCTCGCGCTCGAGCTCGGCCTCCACGACTACCTGGAGAAGAACGGCTTCCGCGAGGCCGTTGTCGGAGTCTCCGGCGGGATCGACTCCGCGCTGACGGCGGCGCTCGCCGTCGAGGCGCTCGGTGCCGACCGCGTGCACTGCGTCTCGATGCCGAGCCGCTTCAGCTCGGAAGCGACCCGCACCGACGCGCGGCGGCTGGCGGAGGCGCTCGCCACCGACTTCCGCGAACTCCCGATCGACCCGGTCTTCGACGGCTTCTGCGAGGCGCTCGCGGAGTGCTTCACGGGCCGCGAGCGCGACCTGACCGAAGAGAACCTGCAGGCCCGGGCGCGAGGCGTGCTCCTGATGGCGCTGTCGAACAAGTTCGGCTGGCTGCTCGTCGCTACCGGAAACAAGTCCGAGCTCTCGGTCGGCTACGCCACGCTCTACGGGGACATGGCCGGCGGCTTCGCGCTGATCAAGGACGTCTTCAAGACGGACGTGTTCCGACTCGCGCGTCACCTGAACGAGCGCGCCGGCCGCGAGCTGATCCCCCAGACGATCATCGACCGCGCTCCGAGCGCCGAGCTCCGCGCCGACCAGCTCGACGAGGACTCGCTCCCGCCCTACGCCGAGCTCGACCGTGTGCTCGAGGAGTACGTGGAGAACGACCGCTCCCGCGAGGAGCTCTCCTCCGACGGCTTCGACCCGGACATCATCGAGCGCGCGATCGCGATGATCGACCGAGCCGAGTACAAGCGCCGCCAGGCGCCGCCCGGAGTGAAGCTGCGGCCGAAAGCATTCGGCCGCGACCGCCGCACCCCGATTACGAACCGCTGGCGAGACTAATCACGGGGGAAACAGCCGGTTTCCCCCGTGAGCCCCCTTCCCACCAGAATCACGCGGCTTCGCGCGCCGTGACTCAGGCGGGCGAAGCCCGCCTGCGTCGATCTATTGGCTCAGGCGATCGAGCTCGCGAAACCAGCGCAAGCGCTCGTTCCAGGGGACCGCGGCGTTCGCGGGGGAAGTCGAGGGGAGCACGAACAGTCGCGTCTCGGCGAGCCGGCGCTTCTGCAAGCCGAGCTCCGGTCGCTCGTTGAACGCGCCGCGATAGGCCTCCTTGCCGACGAAGCCGATCCAGGCGGGCTGCAGCTCCTCGGCGATGCGCTCGAGCCGCTCCGCTGCACCCGCGAAGTCGGCGCGGCGCAGGTCGCCCGAGCCGCGCGTCGTCCGGGCGGCGGCGTTCGTGATCCCGATCCCGTAATCGAGCGCTGCGAACTGCTCCTCCGGCCCCAGCAGGCGGGGAGTGAAGCCCGCAGTGTGGAGCAGCCGCCAGAAGTCGTTGCGCGGGTTGGCGAAGTGCGCGCGGGCCGCGTCGGAATGGAAGCCGGGATTGATCCCGCAGAAGACGACCCGGAGCCCGGGCGCGAGGACGTCAGGTACTACCGAGAGTGGCAGCGCGGCGGCCGCCGGCTGTACGGCGACGTCCGGGCGCAGCTGGCGGTGCACGTTTCGGACTCGCGCCATCTCCCGCCGGGCATCTTGGCGACCGGGAGCGCGCGCGTGACGACGCGTGCGGGCCGGTGCAGCCGCGAGCACTTCATGCGGCCTCCGGTTCCCGGAGCTCGAGCCGCTCCTCGAAGCGCTGGCGCAGCTCCTCGCCGGACAGGCCAACAGCGGCTCGCG
The DNA here is from genome assembly GCA_038213135.1 of Gaiellales bacterium. Classification (GTDB taxonomy): domain Bacteria; phylum Actinomycetota; class Thermoleophilia; order Gaiellales; family Gaiellaceae; genus JBBQTQ01. Next base: position 3,952 of record JBBQTQ010000095.1, on the reverse strand, counting down.
GCCGCTCTCGCTCCTGGCCCTCGAGCACCGACACAGACGCCTCACCGTCGCGCCCGTAAAGACGGGCGTAGCACTCGGCCTCGGTCAGAGCCCTGAGCCTGGGCGCCATTGGACCGGACGGTATCCCCCGGACCGGACGGCATAGGATGGGCCTCCGTGAGCACCGTCGCCCTCGACGTCGAGGCCGCCCGCAGGCACTTCAGCGCGCTCGACCAGGAGCTCGTCTTCTTCGACGGACCGGGCGGCACGCAGGTGCCCGACGAGGTGATCCTTGCGATCGCGACCTACCTGCGCGAGTCGAACGCGAACACGAGCGGGCCGTACTCGACGAGCCGCCGCACCGAGGCGCTCGTCGCCAACGCGAGGCTCGCAGCCGCCTCGTTCCTGAACGCGACGCCCGAAGAGGTCGCCTTCGGCCCGAACATGACGACGCTCAACTTCGCGCTCTCCCGCGCGGCGGCGCGCGGATTCCGGGCAGGCGACGAGATCCTCGTCACCCAGCTCGACCACGACGCGAACGTGTCGCCTTGGCTCGAGCTCGCGCACGACCTCGAGCTCGTCGTCCGCTTCGCCGAGATCCGCGACGACTGCACGATCGATCTCGACGACCTGGCCGCGAAGCTCTCCGACCGGACGCGGGTCGTCGCGTTCCCGGTGGCCTCGAACGCGGTCGGCACGCTGACCGATCCCGCGCGGGTCGCCGCGCTCGCCCACGAGGCCGGCGCGATCGCCTGGGCCGACGCCGTGCACTACGGGCCGCACGGGCCGATCGACGTGGCAGCCTGGGGCGTCGACGTCCTCGTCTGCTCGCCCTACAAGTTCTTCGGGCCGCACATGGGCCTCGCCTTCGGCCGAGCGGAGCTGCTGGACAGCTGGCGCCCGTACAAGGTGCGGCCCGCGGCCGATCACCCCGCCGGCGCCCGCTTCGAGACCGGCACGCTCCAGCACGAGCTGCTTGCCGGCTTCGTGGCCGCGGTCGACTACATCGACTCGCTCGGCTGGGATGCGATCGTCGCGCACGAGCGGGAGCTCGGGGAGCGCTTCCTGGACGGGCTACCCGAGCGCTGCCGGCTGCACGGTCTCCCGACGATGGAGGGCCGTGTGCCGACCTTCGCGTTCCAGGTCGAGGGACTGTCCCCGCTGGAGGCGGCCACGCGGCTCGGCGAGCGCGGCTTCGCCGTCTGGTACGGCAACTACTACGCGGTCGAGGTGATGAAGCGGCTCGGCCTCGAGGAGGGCGCGGTTCGCGCGGGCTTCGTCCACTACAACACGCACGAAGAGATCGACCGCTTCCTGGAGGCGCTCACGGCGCTGTGAAGCTGCTCGTCCTCGGCGGCACGAAGTTCCTCGGCCGCCAACTCGTGAGAGCCGCGCTCGCGGCCGGACACGAGGTCACCCTCTTCAACCGCGGGGCGACGAACCCGGAGCTCTTCCCGGCGGTTGAGCGGCTGCACGGTGACCGCGAGGGCGATTTGTCGGCGCTCGCCGGCCGCCGCTGGGACGCGGCGATCGACGTGCCGGGCTGGTCGGAGCGGCTGATCGACGCGCTCCGCGGCTCGGTCGACCACTACACGTTCGTCTCGTCGATCTCTGTTTACGCGGACATGTCCCGCCCGGTCACAGAGGAGACGACGACGCTCGACGACGACGAGTACGGCGGCACGAAGGCGCGGCTCGAGGCCGCGGCGCAGGCGGCGTTCCCCGAGGCGCTCGTCGTCCGCCCTGGCCTGATCGTCGGCCCGCACGATCCGACCGGCCGCTTCACGTACTGGGCGCACCGCAGCGGCCAGGTGCTCGCGCCGGAACCGTGCGCGCAGCCCGTGCAGCTGATCGACGTGCGCGATCTCGCCGAATGGGTCCTCCGCTCGGTCGAAGCTGGCCTGACCGGAGTGTTCAACGCGACCGGTCCGCGCGAGCCGCTCACGCTCGCGGAGGTCCTCGCAGCCTGCAGCGTCGAGCCGATCTGGGTCGACTCGGACTTCCTGCTCGAGCGTGACGTCGAACCGTGGAGCGGGTTGCCGCTCTGGCTGCCGGCGGCGGATTGGCGCGGGATGCTGCAAGCAGACATTTCACGAGCCCTCGCTGCTGGTCTCACGTTCCGCCCCCTGGCGGAGACGATCGCCGCGACGCGCGCCGAGGCAGTGCCCGGGCCGGCCGGCCTGGCGCCCGAGCGCGAGCAGGCGCTCCTCGAAGAATGGAGCCGCCGCTAGCATGGCCGCGATGTCCGTCTACGAGCGCCACACGCTCCCGAACAACCTGCGCGTCCTGACGGCGCCGATGCCGCACGCGCAATCGGTGATCTGCTTCGTGATGCTCGCGGCCGGCTCGCGCTACGAGACGCCCGAGACGAACGGGATCGCCCACTTCGCGGAGCACATGTTCTTCAAGGGCACCGAGCGGCGGCCGACGGCGCGGGACATCGCGGCCGAGGTCGACGCGATCGGCGGCGAGTTCAACGCGTTCACGAGTAAGGAGTACACGGGCTACTACGTCAAGTGCGCGGCCGAGTTCCGCGACACCGCGCTCGACGTGCTCGTCGACATGCTCCGCAACTCGAAGTTCGACTCCGAGGAGATCGACCGCGAGAAGGGCGTGATCGTCGAGGAGATGAACATGTACTTCGACACGCCGCGCGACTACATCAGCGGCGTCTACGACGAGCTCGTCTACGGCGACTCGCCGCTCGGCTGGGACATCATCGGCAAGAAGGAGACCGTGCGCGGCGCCACGCGCGACACGTTCATGGGCTACCTCGACCGCTGGTACAAGCCGTCGCGGATGGTCGTCGGGATCGGCGGGCAGCTCGGGGACGGCCTGCTCGACCGGCTCGGCGAGCTGCTCGGCGACCTCCAGGACGCGGATACCGGAGAGCCGGGCGGTGTCGCGGCGACCGCGAACGGGCGAGTGAAGCTGTTCACGAAGCAGTCCGACCAGGCGCACCTCTGCATCGGGGTGCCGAGCTACCCGGTGGTGCATCCCGACCGCTACGCGTTGCAACTCCTGCAGACCGTGCTCGGCGGCGGCATGTCCTCGCGGCTCTTTACCGAGGTCCGCGAGCGGCGCGGGCTTGCCTACTACGTCTTCGCCACGAACCAGGCGTACACGGACGCGGGCTCGCTCTACTCGCAGGCCGGGGTCGACATCAACCGGGTCGACGAGGCCGTGACGACGATCGTCGGCGAGCTGAAGGGGATCGCCGACGAGGCCGTGCCGGCCGACGAGCTCGAGAAGGCGCGCTCGTTCGCCAAGGGCCGCTTCGTGCTCCAGCTCGAGACGCCCCAGGGGCTGACGATGTTCGGCCTGCGCCGCGAGGTGCTCGAGGGCCGCGCCGCCGACCCGCAGGAGGTGCTCGACGGGCTCGACGCGGTGACCATCGAGGACGTGCAGCGCGTGGCGAAGGATCTCGTCTCGGACGACCGGCTGCGGCTCGCCCTGATCGGCCCGTTCGACGACGCCGAGCGCTTCGAGAAGCTGCTGCCCTAGCCGCTCTGTGGCAACCGGCGGGTCCGAATACGTGGAGCTCGTCGATTTCTTCGATCGGTTCGCGATGCAGAACGACCGCTGGCGGCACCGCAATTCGACCTATCACCGCCTAGTCGAGAGCGTCTATCGCTTCTCGATCCCTCCGGGCGCGAGAGTGCTCGAGATCGGCTGCGGGACGGGAGATCTCCTCGCAGCGCTCCGGCCCCGGCGGGGCGTCGGCGTGGACGTCAGCCCCGAGATGGTGGCCCTCGCCCGGCGCAAGCATCCTGAACTCGAGTTCGAGACAGCTGCCGGTGAGACGTTCGCCTCGGACGAGACGTTCGACTACTGAACTTGAACTTGCCCCGTTTTCGTTGACAGGGGATTAAGCGGCTTCTGCCAGGTGTTGGGTGGCTTTCTCCTTCTCGCGTCGATGGTAGGCGGTTTCGTATTCGTCGGGGCTGAGGTAGTCGAGGGCGCTGTGGGCGCG
>JBBQTQ010000094.1:0-9095 GCA_038213135.1 Gaiellales bacterium | reverse complement strand
AGGACGCGGATGCCGTCGAGCGGGCCCTTCACCGTCAACCGAGACCTGATCTGATTCGTTCCGCCGCCAGACGCAGGCCCGCTCCCTGCCCCCAGACGTTGACCTCGGTCGGAAGTGTCTTGTACATCTGCACGTCGTCGTCGGGGTGCGTCGACGCGTAGGTGCACGCGGACACACCCCAAAGGCTTCCCTCGCCGTCGACGTGAGCACAGACCGCGGCCCAGGCAGTCTCGGCGGCCTGCGCGTACCGCTCGTCGAGCACGCCGAGCCTGGCGCCCTTCAGGAACGCGGCGCCGAAGAAGGCCGCCGTCGAGACCTCGAGGTATGCCTCGCGGTCGTCGAGCAGGGTCCGCCAGCAGCCACTGACGTCCTGCAGAGAGAGAATCGCCTCCGCAAGCTCGCGCATCCAGGCGACGGCCGTACTACGGCGAGGGTGATCGTCGGCGAGCCATTCCAGCGTGTCGACCATTCCCAAGAGCGCCCAGCCGTTGCCGCGGCCCCAGCCGTATCCCCGCAGCAGCCCCGCCCCGGTGTCGTAGGAATGGCCCAGAATCGGCCCGTCGCCGCGACTGAGGGAGCGAGCATGCACTTCCCAGCAGTCGAGCGCCACGTCCGCCCACCGCTCCTCCCCGGTGTGCCGCGCAAGGGCTGCAAAGAACGGCGGCTCGTGGTAGAGCGTGTCCACCCAGACGGTGTGCCGGTACGGCGGCAGATCGGGCCGGTAGAGCGGCTGTCCCGCAGCTGTGTGCGGCACCGTTTCGGTCAGCCAGGCAGCGAGTCGGCGAGCGCCCGCTAGGAGCTCGGCTTCACCCGTCTGCTCGTAGAGGCGGAGCAGTCCGACACCAGGCGTCAGGTGATCGACCCAGCCTGGGGCGCCTGACAGCCAACGGTGGTAGAAGCGCAAGCAGTGGTCGCTGCTCGCCCGCTCGCCGCTGAGCTCGGCCGCCTCGAGCAACCCGTCAATCGCGATCGCGTCGCCCCAGAACCAGACTGAGAAGTCGTATCGACGCGTCCGCTCGGCGAGCCGTAGCAAGAGCTCGGACGCGTCGGTGCGCTGACGATCCGGGCTCACAGTCGTGACGCTCATCGCCCCCTGCAGTCCCGGTACGGACAATCGCCGAGGTTGCGCCCGGCCGGCACGCAGGTTACCGTACCACGATCCCAATAATCCTACGAAAGCAGCTACGGCCGCACCCGGCCGTCAGCTCTCGTAGCCCGCGCGGGAAAGGACGGAAGACGTGATGCACAAGAGGTTGACCGCAGCCACCACGAGGGCCGCGCTCGGCCTCGCCGCCGCGTGCGCCGCCGTGGCCCTAGCGTCGGTCGCGTCCGGCTCGTCCGGCGTGAAGGTGACGTCGATCGCGGCGATCGACAAGCACGGCGACAACCCCTACTTCATCCGCCAGGAGGTCGGCGTCAAGCGGCTTGCCAAGAAGCTCCACTTCAAGGCGATCATCCAGGATGTCGGCTTCGACGCGAACAAGATGCTCTCGACGCTCGACACCGTGATCGCCGCGCACGTCCAGGGCGTGATGACCACGGTGCCCGACCAGAAGCTCGGGCCGGCCGTGATCGCCAAGGCGAGTAAGGCCGGGATCCCGATCGTCGCCACGAACGACCCGATCAAGGACTCGAAGGGGCACTTCGCGCCGTTCGTCGGCTTCAACGCGCGCTCGTTCGGGATGCAGGTCGGCGACGGGATGGCGAACCTCTACGACAAGGCGAAGAAGGGCTGGGGCAGCGAGGTGGTCAAGATCGCTTCGATCGAGCAGAACAGCCTCAGCGTCTGCAAGGACCGCACCGACGGCGCGGCTGACGCGTTCCTCAAGCGGGAGAAGTCGCTCGGCAGGGGCGACATCGTCCACATCGCCTACGACAACAGCCAGTCGAACGCGACCACCGTGATGTCGACGACGATCACCGCGCACCCCGAGGTCAAGCACTGGCTGATCTGGTCGTGCAACGACGACGGCGTCGTCGGCGCGGTGCGCGCGCTCGAGAACGCCAACTTCAAGACGAGCGCCGACATCGGCGTCGGCCTCGGCGGCAACCGCACCTGCGAGGAGTTCGCGAAGAAGCAGGTCACCTCGTACGCGGCGACGATCTACGTCGACGCCGCGGTCGTCGGGCAGACCGCCGCGCAAGAGCTCTACGACAACATCTCCAAGGGGAAGAAGATCCCGCAGAACACGTTCCTCCCGGGGTCGTTCGTGAATCGGGCGAACTACCACCGGGTCATGGCGGAGTGCTAGCGAGGTCAACCTGGTCGACAGTGGGGGCGGGCGGCGCGTCCGCTCCCACGGTCTACTCGTAGGCTTCGAGCGGTGACGACGAGCGGTGAGCCGGCAGGGGCGGGCGGCGGAAGCCCGCTGCTCGAGCTGATCGGCATTTCGAAGGCGTTCCCGAACGTCCAGGCCCTCGATGACGTCACCCTCGACCTGCGGGGCGGGGAGGTGCTCGCGCTCGTCGGCGAGAACGGCGCGGGCAAGTCGACGCTGCTCCGCATCCTCGAGGGCGACTACCATCCCGACGAGGGGGAGCTGCGGCTGCGCGGCGAAAAGCGCTCGTTCGCGTCACCGCGCGAGGCGCGCGCGCTCGGCGTCCGCGTCGTCAGCCAGGAGCCGGAGATCGTGCCCGATGTATCGGTGGCGGAAAATATCTTCGTCGGCGAGCTGCCGCGCCGGCTCGGGCGGTTCTTCGACCGCCGCGCACTGCTCCGTCAGACGCGCGGCCTGCTCGAACGCTTCGGCTTCGCGACAGACCTCGACCCGGGCGCGTCGGGCCGGTCGCTCAACGCCGCGCAGCGCCAGCTCGTCGAGATCCTGCGCGCGCTGCGGCCGGGCGTGTCGGTGATCGCGTTCGACGAGCCGACGTCGTCACTGACGGCCCAGGAGGCCGATCGCCTCTTCGGGATCGTCCGGCGTCTGGCCGACGACGGCGTCGCAGTCGTCTACGTCTCGCACCGGATGCGCGAGGTGCTCCACCTCGCCGACCGGATCGCCATCCTGCGCGACGGGAAGCTGATTGCCGTGCGTGAAGCCGGCGCTACGAGCGAGCCGGACCTCGTGCGGCTGATGGTCGGCCGCGAGATCAGCGCCTTCTTCGAGCGGCACCACGCCGAGGACCATGTCGCCGAGGAGGCGATCCTGCGTGTGCAGGGAATCTCCGACGAGCTCCTGCGCGACGTCAGCCTCGAGCTCTACCGCGGCGAGGTGGTCGGGCTCGCCGGGCTCGTCGGCGCCGGCCGCACGGAGCTCGCGAAGGCCCTCTTCGGCGAGCGCCGCATCGAACGCGGGCGGATCCTCGTGGACGGCAAGGAGGTCAGGATCAGATCGCCGCGCGATGCCATCCGGGCAGGCCTTGCATTCGCCCCGGAGGACCGGAAGGCGGAGGCGCTCGTACTCGTCAGGAGCGTGCGCGAAAACGTCAGCCTCGCGATCCTCGATCGCATTCGCCGCTTCCGCTTCATCCGCGGTCGCCAGGAGACGGCCATCGTCTCGGGCCTCGTCCAGAGCCTGCGCGTGAAGACGCCGTCGATCGCGCAGGAAGTCGGGAAGCTGTCCGGCGGGAACCAGCAGAAGGTCGTGCTCGCCCGCTGGCTGGCGCGGCATCCGCGTGTCCTGATCCTCGACGAGCCGACCCGCGGGATCGACGTCGGCGCGAAGGCCGAGGTCTACACGCTCGTGCGCCGCCTCGCCTCCGACGGTGTCGCCGTGCTCTTCATCTCGTCCGAGCTGCCGGAGATCCTCGGCATCAGCGACCGAATCCTGGTGATGAAGGCGGGTCGGATCACGGGCGAGCTGCCCGGGGAGGGGACGACCGAGGAGGAGGTACTCAGCCTGGCGATGGTGGAAGCGCCCTGATGACGGTGCGCAAGGATGAGCTCGGCGGCCCGGGCGCCCCCAGCGAGCAGGAGACGGGGAGGCGGAGCGCGCTCCGCCTGCTCGGTCACGGTGTCTCGTTCGTGGGGGCGCAGAACCTCGGCCTGCTGGCCGCGCTCGCCGTCCTCGTCACGATCATCCGCGTGCAGTCGCCGTACATCTTCCTCACGTCGAACCTGCTCAACATCGGCTCCGCGATCTCGGTGCTCGGGGTGCTCGCGATCGTGCAGACCGTCGTCATCATCTCCGGCGGCCTCGACATCTCCGTCGGCTCGGCCGCCGGCCTCACTTCGGTGATCACCGCCACGGCACTCGTGCACGTGAACGACCTTGGCTTCGGCCTCTTCGCCGGACTCGGGATCGGCCTCGCCGCCGGCACGTTCAACGGCATCGTGATCACGTTCGGTCGCGTGAATCCGGTGATCGCGACGCTCGCGACCTTCTCCGGCTTCCGCGGCGCGGCGGAGCTGACGACGAACGGCAACTCCGTCGGCGTGACGAACTCGAGCTTCAACTATCTCGGCTCCGGCCGGATCGCCGGCGTGCCGGTCCCCTTCGTGATCCTCGTCGGCGTCGCGCTCGTCTTCTTCGTCGCGCTCCGCTACACGGACATCGGCCGCAACGTCTACGCCCTCGGCGGCAATCCGACCGCGGCCCGGCTCGCCGGGATCAACGTCACGCGCTACAAGCTCGGTGTCTACATGGTGAGCGGGCTGATGGCCGGCCTGGCCGGCATCCTGCTCACGGCGCGGACGACGTCCGGGCAGCCGATCTCCGGGAGCCAGGGCCTCGAGCTCGCCTCGATCACCGCCGCCCTGCTCGGCGGCGCGGCGCTGAACGGCGGCAAGGGCACAATCGTGGGCGCGTTCCTGGGGGTGACGATCCTCGGCGTGCTCGAGAACGGGCTCACGCTCTTGAACGTCTCGAGTTTCTACCAGGACGTCGCGCGCGGCGGTCTCCTCGTCGCCGCCGTGATCCTGCAGGAGTTCAACCTGAGCGGCCTCCGGCTGAGGCGCGGCGCCGCCGCCGGCACCGGGCTCGTGGGGGCGAAGCAGGTCGAATGAGACGGCTGGCCCGGCTCGTCTGGCTCGCCGCTGCGGCGGCCGCCGTCGCCGCCGGCTCGACCGCCGGCGCTCCCGGACTGCGTGTCGGCTTCGATCTCGGCCGCTCGCCCGCCGACGCGGCGCGGCTCGCCGATCACCTCGTCTCGCTCCGCGTCGCCGGCGCCGCCGGCGCGCACAGCATCCGGGTGTGGCTCGCGTGCCGGAACGCGGACACCGGCGAGCGCGGCAGCGCCCGGCTCTATCCGGAGACCGTCGCCCGCGCCGGTGGCGGCTTCCGCGCCGAGCTGTCGCTCGCGCAGGCGTGGCCGCAGCTGCCGTACCCCGTCGACCGGGCCGGGATCGAGTCGAAGCCGATGGCGATCGTCGACCAACAGACGCACCGCTCGCCGTACAGCCTGAGCGAGGCTGCCCTCCGCAGGCGGTTCTCGGTCGTCGCGAGCTACATGCTCGAGACGGCCGGGCACCACTACCGACTGCCGGTCGGCGACGGGCGGCTCGACTGCCGCGTCGACGCCTCCGCCGTCGACCGCGCCGGCCGCCGCGTCGCCGCCGGCCGCTCCGGGACGTTCGCGGTCGGCTTCGGGCGCGGACTACCGTACGCGGCGTACCCGCGCGACCGCTCGCTGCCCGACCTCTCCCGCTGGCCCGTCTGGGCGCTCAAGGGCGCGGCGCCCGCGGTGCCGGCCCCGCCGCCGACGGTCGTGCGCGACCTAGCCGAGCTCGAGTCGCTCACACAGCGGCGGGCGGCGTGGCGGCGCGACCTTCGGCGCTGGGACGACGGCTCCGCCGTCTCGCCCTGGATCGAGATCGCGCTCGACCAGATCGCCACGCATCCGTCGATCGACCCGCCGCACGCCGCCCGCGCGCTCGCGCTCGTGAGCGTCGCCGCCTACGACGCTGCCGTGCTCGCGGGTCGGGCGGCGCGCGAGTACGGGCGGGCGGCGCCGTGCAGGCTCGACTCACGGATCGTGCCGCTCGGCGGCTGCTCCGCCGAGCCCGCGTATCCATCGGAGCACGCGGCGGTCGCGGGCGCAGCCTCCCGCGTCCTTGCCGCTCTCTTCCCCGACCGCGGCACCCGCTTCGACGCGCTCGCGGCCGAAGAGGAAGCGACCCTCCTGCACGCCGGCTGGAACCTGCGCAGCGACGTCGAAACCGGTGTCGACCTCGGCCACGCCGTGGGCGACGACCTAGTCGACCGCGCCCGCGGCGACGGCTCCGACGCCACGTGGAGCGGCATCGTGCCGTCGGGCCCCGGGAAGTGGCGGCCGACGCCGCCGGGCTTCGACCCGCACCCGGCGGACCCGCTGGCGGGAACCTGGCGGCCGTGGAACATCGATTCGGGCTCGGAGTTCCGCCCGTCGCCGCCGCCCGCGCCCGCGAGCGCGGCCTTCGCGGCGAACGTGCGCGGGGTCTATCGCGTCACGAAGGCGCTCTCGACGCAGGGCCAGGAGCTCGCAAGCTTCTGGGAGGACAAGCTCGGCAGCTTCACCCCGCCGGGGCACTGGAACGCGATCGCGCTGAACCTCGTGCGGCAGCACGGGCTCTCGACGGCGGCGGCGGCTCGCGTCTTCGCAACGCTGAACACGGCCCAGGCCGATGCCTTCATCGCCTGCTGGGACGCGAAGTACGCCTACTGGTCGGAGCGGCCGGTGACCGCGATCCGCGACGAGCTCGACCCGAAGTGGTCGCCGTACATCTACACGCCGTCGTTCCCCTCGTATCCGTCCGGCCACTCGACCACCTCGGGCGCCGCTTCGGTGGTGCTCGGACACTTCTTCCCTCACCAGGCGGCGCAGCTCCGGGCGATGGCGCAGCAGGCCGGCTGGTCGCGCATCGTCGGTGGGATCCACGTCCCGTTCGACAACACGACCGGGCTCGCGCTCGGGCGCAGGGTGGGAGCCGCCGCGCTCGCCCGGCTCGCCGGCTGACGGCGGTCAGCCCACGAACTCGCCGGCGTCCTTGTCGGCGGCGCCGAGCACGAGCGTCACGCTCCAGCGCACCGTCGCTCGCGGCTCGACCCGGGCCGCCTCGCCGCTGCGCGCTGCCGTCGCGAGGTCGTCGGCGCGGGCGAAGGTCGGCTCGAAGGCGACGTGGTAGCGGGCGGGGCCGCCGGGAGGCCACCCGCCCTGGTTCAACCACAGACCGAGGTATGGGAGCTCGGCCGGGCTCCACTCGATGCCGATCCAGGCGCCGCGGTCGGCGTCGGCGAGGGCGGCGCGGCCGGTCTCGAGCCTGCCGGTGAACAGCTTCAGGGCGAGCCCCTCCTCGGGGGGCGCGAGCCGCCAGACGTCGGGCCGACCGATCTCCGAGCCTTCGGCGCCCGCGTCGACAGAGCTGTACGTGCAGCCCAGCGAGCGGACCTCGCCCGGCAGAAGCACGCGCATCCCCGGGCGCGCCCGCACGAGCGGGTGCATCGCCCAGAGCCCGAGGATCGGCGCGTTCGACGGGTTCGAGAGCTCGTACTCCGCGAGGATCGACCGGCCCTCGAGCGAGAGGCGCCGCTCGAACCGGTACGGCACGCGCGCGCCGTCGATCCGCGTCACGACCGCGGCGCCGTCCTGCTCGGAGGCCCACGGCCGCGACCAGAGCTCGCCGTGGTCGGCCAGCGGCACATCCTCCCACGGTGGCTCCGGGTACGGGACGGGGTTCACGGTCGGAAAGCACTCGTCCCAGCCGCACGCCTCGCGCCCGCCGTAGACGGCGTCGAGGCCGGCGGCGCGATCAGGCCCCTCCTCGGGCTGGTCGAGCCACTCGCGGCCGCTCTCGAGGTCGATGAGGCTCGCGACCATCGCACCGCGCTCGGGCAGCACGTTCGCCCGCACGACGCCGTTGTCGAGCGTCAGAATCTTCAACGCCAATGGGAGAGCTCGAGGGAAAGGTCGCTGCGGTCACCGGCGCCGGGCAGGGCATCGGCCGCGCGATCGCGCAGGAGCTGCACCGGCAGGGCGCCGCCGTCGCCGTGCTCGAGATCGACGCCGAGAGCGGCGCCGAAACCGCCGCCGAGCTCGGTGAGCGGCGCCCGGACAGCGCGCTCTTCTGCCGCTGCGACGTGACGGTCGAGGACGACGTGGCCGGCGCGTTCGCCGAGATCGTGGCGCGGTTCGGGCGGCTCGACGTGCTCGTCAACAACGCCGGCCGTAACACGTACTACCGCGCGACCACGATGACGGAGGCCGAGTGGGATGACGCGATGGGGGTCGATCTCAAGTCGGTCTGGCTGTGCGCGAAGCACGCTCTCCCCGCGATGGGGGAGGGCGGAGCGATCGTCAACATCGCCTCGATTCACGCGTTCGTCACCAACACAGGCATGTTCCCGTATGCAGCGGCGAAGTCCGGCGTCGTCGGCCTGACGCGCGTGCTCGCGCTCGACCACGCTGCCGACGGCGTCCGCGTCAACGCCGTCTGCCCCGGCTGGACGCGGACGCGGCTCGTGCAGGAGTGGTTCGACCGCCAGGAGGACCCCGCGGCCGCGGAGCAGAAGGTCTTCGATGTCCACCCGCTCGGGCGGATCGGCACGCCGGAGGAGATCGCCGCCTGCGTCTCGTTCCTCGCCTCCGACCGCGCGAGCTTCGTCACCGGGACGACGCTCGTCGTCGACGGCGGCCTCACCGCGCGCTTTCCGGGCTGATGTCGCTGGGTCGGGTCTTGCAATTGCAGCACACAGTCGCTCGGAGCCGCATGCGTCGATGCATCATCCGACCCACGGCGCCGCGTGCTTGACGATCCGGTTCTGCCGAATCCGGGGCTCAGCTTCCCTGACGCGAGAGCTTGACAACCTTGTGGAACACCCACGCCAGCATGATCACGATGACAACCCAAGCCCCGACGACCGCGACTGACCACAGGAACAACACTACGCTGGTGATGACGGTGCCGACCACGTCGATGATCGAGGCTGAATCAACAGTTGACCGGTTCCGCCATAGCGCGGCGATATCGAAAAGTGCAATCACGAACATACCGAGCCTCCGACAAGCAGTTTCCGATCTAGAACGAAAAGAACCACGCGGTTAATGTGAATCGACTCGTCGAGTTGTCGGCGTTTTACCTACTCAGGTGCACCTACTGCGTGGATCAACAGTCACGTCAAGTTTCTTTTGTCGATTCGCCAGGAAAACGCGACACTTGTGGTTCGTGTAAAGAACGAAGC
>JBBQTQ010000093.1:0-9171 GCA_038213135.1 Gaiellales bacterium | reverse complement strand
CAAAGGCTGCGGCTCGCGGTGCCGACGCTCGCCTCGGCGCTCCTCGCGGGTGTGGGCGCTGTCCAGCTCACTGCACCGATTCGCGCGCAGAGCTACCCGGCGCTCGCGCACTCGATCAAGGTCGGCGGCGTTACCCTGCTGATCCTCTCGGCCGTCGGGCTCCTCGCGGGTCTGCTCTACGCGGCGTACGACCGCCGGCTCGAGCTCTCCCAGCGCGGGCGCCGGCTCATCGGCCGGGTCGCGCTGATCGCCGTCGTCGTTCTCTCGGTCGGCGGACTTGGCGCGTTCGTCGTCAAGGTCGCGAACCCGGTCAACTTCCTGGACGACCAGTGGCACGCGTTCGCTGTGAACGCGGCGCCGCAGTCGCAGACCACCCACTTCCTGGTCGTCGGCTCGAACCGCTACGACTTCTGGCGGGTCGCGCTCGGGCAGTTCATCCACCATCCGCTGCTCGGCGTTGGCGCACGCGGCTTCGGGCCGACCTACCTCCAGCACCGGCTGAGCAGCGAGTCGCCCGTTCGCGGGCACTCCCTCTTCTTCGACGTCCTCAGCGAGACGGGGCTCGTCGGCTTCCTGCTCCTACTGGTTGCGATCGGCTTGCCTCTGCTCGTCGCGGCGCGCCGGGCACGAACGGAGCTGGCCACGGCCGGAGCCTTCGGCGGTTGCGTCTACTTCCTCGGTCACGCCAGCGTCGACTGGGTCTGGACGTTCCCGGCCGTCGGCATCGTCTTCTTCCTCCTGCTGGGGATCGGCGCCTCGTCCGGAGTCAAGCGCTCGCGCGTCGTCGGAGCCCGGCTCGGAATCGTGGCTGCGGCGGCGATGCTGCTCGTCACGCTGATCGCCTTCGCACCGCCCTGGCTCTCGTCTCGTTACAACGCGCGGGCACTCAAGGGCGGTTCCGGCGCAGCGAGCGACGTCGCCTGGGCGAAGCGACTCGACCCGCTCTCGGTCGATCCGTGGATCACCCAGTCGCTGCTATCTGGCAGCCCGCGGAAAGCCGTGGCGTCGCTGCGCCAGGCCGTCTCGATGGAGCCGCGGAACTATGCGTTCCACTACCTGCTCGGCTTCGCCTTGCTGCGGTCGCAGCAGACCGCGGCCGGCCACGAGGAGCTCCTGCGGGCCTACCTGCTCGACCCGCGCGACCCGCTGGTCGCGGCCTCGCTCCCGGAGGAAGTGGTTCCGAGCCAGTCTGCACGCCCGCCGCGCGTCGGCTGAGAGAGACCCCTCGTTCGAGGGCTAAAGGCTCTCGAAAATTCATTTGTCGGGTGGGGTAGACAAACCGAGCGACCCGACTACGGTGAGTTGCGGGGAGATGATCAAGAAGCTCGGGATTCTGTCGGTAGTCGCAGCCACACTTCTGGCGTGGCCGGCGGCCGCGCTTGCGGACAACACGTCGCAGGCGGTCTTTGCCGACCTGGCCGACAACGGCCACCTCGACGGCACGTGGACGCCCGCCCAGCTGGCGGGGGCGGCGCGCGATTCCACGCTGATGGGCTACGGGAACATCATCATCCTGCTGACGCTGAACAACTTGATCAACGCGAGCAGCAGCGCGAACAACGCCAACACCGTCAACAACTCGGCCAACAACTCGAGCACGAACAACAACTCGAGCAACAACTCGAGCACGAACACCCAGAACCAGGACGTCACGCAGAACGGCGGCTCGGGCACGCCCGGTGGGGGTGGCAGCACGCCGCCTGCGCCCGTCTCGGTCGTGATCAACAACAGCCCGTCGAACACGAACACGAACGGGCCGAACACGAACACGAACGGCCCCGTGACGGCGAACGGCGGCTCGACCGGCCCTGTGACGGCGACGGGCGGTACGAACACCGGCTCGAATACCAATGGGCCGGTCACGGCGAACGGCGGGTCGAACAGCGGCTCCAACACGGCGACCGGCACGGGCACCGGCGGCACCAATACGAACACGAACGACGTCACGGGCGCGACCGCGAACGGCGGCACCGCGAACGGCGGCACGGCGACCAACACGAACACGAGCCAGGGCGGAACCGCGACCAACAACAACACCAATGGCCCGGTCACGGCGAACGGCGGCCAGGGCGGCACGAGCACGTCGTTCGGCGGCACCGCAACGGGCGGGACGAACACGAACTCACTCAGCGGCGGCAACAACAGTGGCAACGCGACCAACTCGAACGACAACGCGAGTAACGCGACCACGGGCCCGAGCACGAGCAACGCGAGCGGCGGCACGAACACCAACACCGCGAGCGGCGGCACGGGCACCGGCGGCACGAACACGAACACCGCCACGGGCGGCACGCCGACCGCGAACGCGAACGGCGGCACGAATACGGCTGGGGGCGGGACGAGCTCCAACACGGGTCTCGGTGGGTCGAGCACCAACACGAACGCGAACGACTCGCAGGGCGGTCAGGGCGGCGCGGCGACCGGCGGCTCGAACACGAACACGAACGGCGGCGCGACGGCGGCGGGCGGCACGAGCACGAACAACAACGGCGGCGCCACCTCGACCTCGGCTGGCGGCCAGGGCGGCCAGGGCGGCGTCGCGACGGGCGGCACGGGCGGCCAGAGCACGAACACGAACGCGAACCAGTCGCAGGGCGGCGCGGGTGGCACGTCCACCTCGGCCGGCGGCGCGGGTGGCACGTCCACTTCGGCGGGCGGCGCGGGTGGCTCGAACACGAACACGAGCGCCCTCGACAACCAGAACGGCGGCGCCACGTCGACCTCCAATGGCGGCAGCTCGAACGCGCAGGGCGGTACCAGCACGAACCAGAACGGCGGCGCGACCTCGACCTCGGCCGGTGGCCAGGGCGGCCAGGGCGGTCTTGGTAGCGGCGGCTCGAGCACGAACAACAACGGCGGCGCGACCTCGACCTCCGCCGGCGGTCAGGGCGGCCAGGGCGGCATCGGCACCGGCGGCACTTCGGGCGGCTCCACGTCGACCGCGGCTGGCGGCACGGGCCAGGGCGGCACGAGCACGAACAGTGGCCTCGGCGGCAACGGCTCGGGCGGCCAGAGCACGAACGACAACTCGAGCGCCGGCGGCACCGGCACTGCTTCGGGCGGCACCTCCAGCGCGACGAACACGGCAGCGGGCGGTCAGGGCGGCAACGGCACGGGCACCGGCTCCGGCGGCACCTCGGGCGCTACGAACACGGCAGCCGGCGGCACCGGCACCGGCGGCACGGGCACCGGCACCGGCGGCACCTCCGGCGCAACGAACACGGCAGCAGGTGGCCAGGGCGGCAATGGCACGGGCACCGGCGGCACCTCCGGCGCGACCAACACCGCGACGGGCGGCACCGGCGGCTCGAACACCAACACGGCCAGCGGCGGCTCCAACTCGGGTGGGGCGAGCCTGACCTCGACGATCAGCAACTCGCTGACGGTTCCGACGAGCACCACTCCGACGAGCACCACTCCGACGAGCACGAACGGCGGCGGCAGCAGCTCGAGCTCGAGCTCCAGCTCCAGCTCGAGCGGCGGCGGCAGCGGCAGCTCGCAGCAGTGCCACACCTGCGTGCCGACGCAGACGGTCACCATCCCGAACAACAACGGCGGCACGACGACGGTCAGCCAGAACCAGACTCAGACCCAGCGCCAGGGCGGTGGCTCCACGATCACGCCGACGCAGACCTTCCTGCCGCCCTCGGTGGTCGCGATCCCGGGCCAGAACTTCACGCCTCCGTCGCAGATCTTCAGCCCGCCGACGACGACTGTGATCCGGCGCGGCACCCTGCCGTTCACCGGCTCCGACCTGTCGACGTTCCTCACGCTCGGCCTGGTGCTGATCTCCGGCGGCCTGCTGCTCAGGGTCCTCGCCGGCAGCCACCGGCGCCGCTACATCTAGGGGCTTTCACCCCACCCTTGGGCGGGGTTACGCGGGCGCGCGTGGGACCGGACCAGATCGGCTCGCGGCGGCTGAGTAGCCTCTCGAGCGTGAGCCGGTACGTGGGGCGGGCCAACCTCCGCAAGCGCCTGGAGCCGCTCGAGGGGGCGGCGGGTGCGAGCCACTACGAACCCGGCGAAGTCCGGTTCGAGGTTGCGGAAGGCCCGCTGATCGTCCGGCCGCCGTTCGGGCTCTCGCACACGGGCGACTACCCGTTCGTCCACGCCGAGCCGCTGCTCGCCGAGCTCGACACCGACCGCGTCGTCGGCGCGATCCTCGTCCGGCTCGGCGGCTACGCCGTCGGCGTCTTCGAGGGCGAGCGGCTCGTGGCCTCGAAGGTCGGGACGCGCTACGTCCAGGGCCGCCATCGCGCCGGCGGTTCCTCGGCCAACCGTTTCCGCCGGCGCCGCGAGGAGCAGGCGAAGGCACTGATCGAGGAGGCCGCGGTCGTCGCGACGCGCGTGCTCGGCCCTCACGTCGCCCGGCTCGACGCGCTCGCGCTCGGCGGCGACCGAGCCGCGATTCGGGGGGTCATGAACGAGAGCCGCGAGCTCGGTGCGCTGAGAGCCAAGGCGCTGCCTCGCTTCTTCTCCGTGCCGCAGCCGCGCATCTGGGTGCTCGAACGCCTGCCGTACGAGCTCTACGCCTCCGAAATCGACGGTTAGCTCAGACCCCCGTTTTGGGGGACGGACCTCGGAGCCGCGGAAAGCCGATAAGGAGCATATGAGGCGTGAATTCCGGGAGTGCCTCAGCTGTGGGCAGACACGGCTCTGGTGCGACGGCAAGCTCCACTCGGCGATCGACGAGTGCCCTCGCTGCGGCTACCTCGGGTGGGCCTCGCCGACGTCACTCACTGAGCGGATGCGGCAGCTCTTCCGCGAGCAGCCGCCTGAACGGCGCGCCGCCGTCTAGCGCGCCAGGCGGACCCGCGGCACGCCGCCCAGCCAGGTGAGCGTGACCCGCACGGAGGCCGAGTCGTCCGCGTAGCTCGATTCCCGCAGGCTCCTGTCGCTGTTGACCCTGTTCATGAGCTCGTACGAGCCCGCAGGAAGCCCTGTGAGGCGCAGCGACTGCCCAGCGCGAGAACGGGGCATAGGGATCGGCCCAGCCCGGAGAGATGCCCTCCACGAGCCGCAGCAGCCCTGGTCGTCCGAAACCCGCAGGCCCTCGCCACGACCCGCAGCTCGCTCGGCGGCCGCTGCACCAGGTTCGGCAAGCAGCCCCGCGACTGCGAGGTCAGCCCAGAGCACCGCCCATCGTTTACCCCTTCCCCTTCACGAGCTTGACGAAGACGCTGAAGCCGCCGGCCGCTTTGTTTCCCGCGCCATCGACTGCGGTGCAATGAACGCTGGTCTTGCCGAGCTTGAACAGGTGCGGGGAGGCCGGCGTTCAGGTCTCTGCAAGCAGGCCGTCGACGAGGTCCTTCGCGACCGGGACGAAGCTGAGTACGCGGCCCTTCTTGCTCGTCGTCGCCGCATGGATCGCCCTCTGCGGGAGCCGCAGATCGGGCGGCGTCGTGTCCCGGACGGTGACCGTGAACGAGCTGGTCCCCTGGTTGCCGCGCGTGTCGCTGCTGGTGCAGCTCACCGTCGTTGTGCCCAGCGGGGCCAGAAACCCTGAGGCCGGGGCGCAGGAGACGGACCGCGAGCCGTCGACGAGGTCGCTCGCGGTCGGAGTGCTGTAGGTCGCGACCGCCCCGTTCGGGCCCGTCGCCTCGAGGGTGATTGAAGCAGGCGTGCCGCTGATCGCAGGCGGGGTCGTGTCCCGGACGGTGACCGTGAACGAGCCGGAGCCGGTATTGCCGTGCGTGTCCGTGGAGGTGCAGCTGACGCTTGTCTGGCCGATCGGGAAGATCGAGCCGGAGGCGGGCGAGCAGGAGACAGGCCCGGCCGCGTCGTCAGGGTCGCTCGCGCTTGCGCTCCAGGTCGCTGTCGCGCCCGAGGGGCCGGTCGCCTCGACCGCGAACGAGCCCGGCAGGCTCAAGACCGGCGGCGTCGAGTCGCAGGCGTCCCAGACGAGCGCGTCGAGCTTGGGGATGCTCAAGCCGATGTCGGTGATCGCACCGGTCCCCGTGTTGACGGTGACCAGGTGCGCGGGTTGCGTGGGTCCCCGTCCGTTGACGACCGCGTACAGCGTGCTCCCGTCGCAGCCGAACGAAGCCGCGTCCACCCGGCTCCATTAGCGCGCTAACGCTCGCCTGGCCTAGCCGCGGTGCGGAACGGCTAGCGCGAGCCCGAGCCGGAGACCAGCGTGGCGACCGTCTTCGCGCAGATCGCGAGATCGATCAGCAGGCTCCGGTGCCGCAGATACCACAGGTCGTATGAGAGCTTCTCCGCGGTGCCTTCCATGTCGGCGGTGTAGCCGCGGCGAACCTGGGCCCAGCCGGTGATGCCGGGCTTCACGAGATGCCGGCGCGTCCAGAACGGGACCGCCTGCTGGAGGAACTCGAGGAACTCGGGCCGCTCGGGACGCGGGCCGACGATCGACATGTCGCCGCGCAGCACGTTCCAGAGCTGAGGCAGCTCGTCGAGCCGCGTCTTGCGCAGGAAGCGTCCCGCGGGAGTGATCCGCGGGTCGCGCTCCTCGGCCCAAAGCGGCAGGCCGGGCGTCTCGGCGTCCTGGCGCATCGTCCGGAACTTGAGCATCGTGAAGTGCCGCCCGCCCTCGCCGAGCCGCGTCTGCCTGAACACCGCGGGACCCGGCGTCTGCCGCACGAGTGCCCAGATGAACGGGAGGAGCGGGGCCGCCAGCACGAGCCCGATCGAGGCGACCACGACATCGAAGGTGCGCTTGGCGACCTGCGTGTACGGCCGCCGGTAGAAGTGGAGGACGCTCATGAACCAGGCCGGCGTCAGATGCCGCAAAGGCACGCGCCCGAAGGCCTGCTCGTGGAACTCCGGGAGGCCGAGGAACTCGAAGCCGCTCCCAGCCGCGTCCAGGAGCGACGCGAACGCACCCGGCCGGTTCTTGGCGAGCGCCAGGACGACCAGGTCGGGCCGCTCGGCCTCGATCACGCTCGGCAGCGCGTCGAACCCTCCGAAGCAGGGAACGCCTGCGATCGGATTGAGCTCGCGGTCGTCGTCGACGAAGCCGATCACCTCGAACTGCGGGTTGCCGTGGAGCGCCAGCTCGTCGACGAGCTCAGCGCCGCCGTCGGCCGCGCCGACGACGAGGACGCGCTTCCGCGAAGCCGGATTCCGCGCCAGCAAGCTCTCCCAGCCCGTGCAGAGCAGGAAGCAGGCCACTGCGATCTCGCCGAGGGTCGAGGCGTGCAGCTCGGCCCACGGAGCCCAGATGGCCAGGGTCGAAGCAGCCGCCAGGCCGGCGAGCGTCCCTGCAGCAGCGCGACCCGCCGCGCCGAGCGCCGGCACGACCAGCCTGGTCGCGGGCAACGTCGCTCCCATGGCGGCCGTCCAGACCGCCGCCAGGAGAGTCGCGGCGCCGAGTGCGCGCGGCAGCGACGAAGCATGGCCGAGCGTGAAGGCGAACGCAGGGAGCCAGACGAGGCCCGCGCGTCCGAGCGTCGCCAGCCGTTGCAGCGAACGGCCGGGATTCGGGCGGGCGAGCGGCAGAGCACGCTCTGGCGCGTGTGCAAGACCGACTGCGATTTCGTGAAGCTGGGCGCTCACGGTTCCTCCCCCAAGGACATTCTCTAATCACGTCGTACACGCTGTTGAGCCCGTGTCAAGCCTTTGGCCCGGCCCGTTCCAGCCTCCGAGGCCTCGGGTAACATGGCTTCTCGCCCGGGGAAAGAAAGGAAGTGGCCAGCAGTTGTTCGAGCGATTCACGGAGAGGGCTCGCCAGGTAGTCGTCCTTGCGCAGGACGAAGCCCGCGCCCTGAAGCACAACTACATCGGTACTGAGCACATCCTGCTCGGCCTGCTCCGCGAGGAGGAGGGCCTTGCGGCACGCGTGCTCGAGTCGCTCGACATCACCGTCGAGGAGGTCCGCGCGCAGGTCGCGCGCATCGTCGGCCAGGGCGACGAGGTCACCACCGGGCAGATCCCGTTCACCCCGCGCGCGAAGAAGGTGCTCGAGCTCGCGCTGCGCGAAGCGCTTTCGCTGGGCCACAACTACATCGGTACCGAGCACATCCTGCTCGGGCTCGTGCGCGAGAACGAGGGCGTCGCCGCCCGGATCCTGCTCGACTTCGACGCCGACGCCGAGAAGATCCGCAACGAGATCATCCGCATGCTCTCGGGCCCGGGTCGCCGCCAGCAGGGCCAGGGCGCGGCGCCGGGCGAGAAGTCGAAGAGCTCGAAGCTACTCGACCAGTTCGGCCGCAACCTGACGAAGCAGGCCACCGAGGGCAAGCTCGACCCCGTCGTCGGCCGCCAGACCGAGATCGAGCGCGTGATGCAGATCCTCTCGCGCCGCACGAAGAACAACCCGGTGCTGATCGGCGAGCCGGGTGTCGGCAAGACCGCCGTCGTCGAGGGTCTCGCGCAGCGCATCTCGTCGGGCAACGTGCCCGAGCTCCTGAAGGGCAAGCAGATCTACACGCTCGACTTGGCCGCGCTCGTGGCGGGCTCGAAGTACCGCGGCGAGTTCGAGGAGCGCTTGAAGAAGGTGATGAAGGAGATCACCCAGCGCGGCGACATCATCCTCTTCATCGACGAGCTCCATAACCTCGTCGGGGCCGGCGCGGCCGAGGGGGCGATCGACGCGGCCTCGATCCTGAAGCCGGCTCTTGCACGCGGCGAGCTGCAGACGATCGGCGCGACGACGCTCGACGAGTACCGCAAGTACCTGGAGCGCGACGCCGCGCTCGAGCGGCGCTTCCAGCAGATCCGCGTCGACGAGCCGACCGTCGACGACACGGTCCAGATCCTGCGCGGCCTGCGCGACCGCTACGAGGCGCACCACCGCCGCAAGATCTCGGACGAGGCGCTGCACGCGGCCGCGACGCTCGCCGACCGCTACATCCAGGACCGCCATCTGCCCGACAAGGCGATCGACCTGATCGACGAGGCCGCCTCGCGGATGCGGATCCGGACGATGACCGCTCCACCGCGCTACCGCGAGCTGGAGGAGGAGATCGAGAAGGTCCGCAAGGAGAAGGAAGACGCGATCGAGTCGCAGGAGTTCGAGAAGGCGGCGTCGCTGCGCGACAAGGAGCGCAAGCTGACGCAGAAAAAGCGCGAGCTCGAGGAGAACTGGCGCACCAGCGAGACCGACGAGCAGCCCGAGGTCGGCGAGGACGAGATCGCGGACATCGTGTCCATGTGGACGGGCATCCCGGTCTTCAAGCTCACCGAGGCGGAGACGCAGAAGCTGATCCGCAT
>JBBQTQ010000092.1:0-9388 GCA_038213135.1 Gaiellales bacterium | reverse complement strand
CAACAACGGCTCCACACGCTCCCACAGAGCGTCTGACACAACCCACGGCGCAACAGCCACTGGCACCCCCTCGATCTTGACAACGGATGCCGACGGCATTCGCCACCACCGAACGGGTCCCTTCATTGTGAAAGGAGCTCTAAGGCGCGGGAGCGCGAGGTCTCGCAGCGGCGCCGCGACCTGCACCAGCGGTTCGACGAGCTCCGCGCGAAACGGAGCAGGAGACGCAACGAGCGACCTTCCGACGACGAAGGCTGAACGGTCGCGTTTTGTCGGCCCTCCCGTGGGGACTACGATAGGCGCGATGTTCGGCCCGCGTGCTGCCTCAACCGATGCCTGGAGCGAGCGGCTGCTCGCGCTCCTGCTCATCGCGCTCGGCCTTGCGGCGGTCGACCAGGTGGTCAAGTCGATGATTGCGACGCCCACATGGGCTGTCCATCAGCGCTCCGACGTCTGGTTCGCCGGGTCGTGTGTGCTTCTGATCGCGATCATGCCCCTCACACGGCTGCCGTCGCGAGCAGTCTCGATCGCCGCGGGCATCTTCGGAGGCGGTGTGCTCGGCAACCTGGTGTCGGCAGGCTCAGACGGCCTGTCCGTGCCGGACCCGATCATCGTCATGCACGGCATGGGCGGCATAGCGTTCAATCCGGCCGATACGTTCATCCTCGCCGGGAACCTCGCGCTGATGGCGACGCTCATCGCTCGCTGCATCCGTTCCCGGGAAGAGCTGCACGCGTGGCGAGGCTCGTTGCAGCAGCGGCTGCGGTTTCGCGGTTGAACGAGTTGTAGTTCCTGAGAACTACAACTAAACCGTGCCGTCGGCGACGAGCTTGAGGATCGCCGTTCCGGCCGGTCGCCGCTTCGCGACGTACATGCTGCGATCCGCTTCGAGCAGCAACTGCTCGGGGTCGCACGAGGCGCCGATCGCGGTGGCCGCGATGCCGATGCTTGCCGTCTGAGTCACCTCGTCGCCCGAGGGCAGACGGAAGGGAGACTCGCCCAGAGCTTGCTCGATCCGGCGCGCGACGATTTCCGCATCCGCGAAGGTTGCATCTGCGAGGACGAGCGCGAACTCGTCGCCGCCGATGCGGCAGACGCAGTCTGACCCGCGAGAGGTGCCGAGCAGTCGCGTTGCGGTCTGACGCAGGAGCTCATCGCCGCAGGGATGGCCATGGCCGTCGTTCACGCTCTTGAAATCGTCGAGGTCGACGACCACGACGGCCACGCCCTGATCGTGACTCGATGCGTCCTCGAGCGCCGAGGCAAGGAAGGCGTTGAAGCCGCGCCGGTTGTAGAGGCCCGTCAGCTCGTCGCGACGGGTCAGCTCCCGCAACTCCTCGCGCGTCCGGGCGTTCTCGATCGCAAGCGTCGCGGCATCGCCGAAGCGCTGTGCCAGCTCGAATTCGAACTCGCTGAAGCTCGAGCCTTCTCCTTCGCGGTACAGGCTCATGGCTCCGATCACGACACCGCGCGCAACGAGAGGCAGGGAGACGATCGCTTCAGGGTCGCCGACCGAGGTGCCGGCGACGTGGCCGGCACGCGGGTCGAGGTGAGCGTCGTTGCAGAGGATCGCACGGCCACGCTCGGCGGTCAGGCCGATCAGCCCCTCGCCAAACGGAAGCGTGGAGGAGAGAAAGCCCTCGGGCCAGCCGCCTTCCGCAACGAGCGGCCGCAGCAGGCGAGCCTCGGTGTCGGCCTCGGCGATCAGGATGTCGGTGACCGGAATCAGCCGCCGCACCGTCTTGACGAGGCGCTCAAGCACCTGGTCGAGCCCTTCGCGCGAGAGCAGGTCGTGGTAGATCTCTGCAAGCTGCCGGTAGGAAGCCGCAACGGGATCGCCTTCTTCGCTCCGATGCGAGACGTAATCCAAGTCCCTGAGATGATCGTCAGCGAACAGCGGCTCGCTCTCCCCCGCTTGGGGGAACCACGAGCGAGGAGCTCAGAGCTTGCCGAGGAGGGCCGCGACCGCCTGCAGGTGGCGGCCGAGCTCCGTGAGCGTCGCGCGGTTCCCCGCGAGTTCCTCCTCCAGCTGCTCGACGCGCCGCTCGAGTGACGAGAGCTTTTGCCCGTCGTCTGAGGACGAACCCCGAGCGACGCCGATCTGCGCCTCGATCAGCTGGGCGAGACTCTGGGCGAGAGTTCCGGTGAGCTGTGCCCCTTCCAAATCGGCGGCCAGCTCATGCGCGCTCGCGACGCGCGGTGGGTCTTTGCGGCTCCGGGCGAAGACCGGCTGCTCGAGCGCGACCGCATCGGCCAGGTCATCGTCGCTCAACTCCTCGTCGACTGCGGGTTCGGGCTTGGAGCGCGCGGCTCGCCGAGGCGCGGGAGAAGGGGGCTCGCCGGCTCCAGCCTTCGCCGAAGCGACGCGGCCGTCGCTCGCGAGAAGCTCGCTGTGCAGCCCGGCTTCGAGCGCCGTTTTCGGCACGACGACGACGACCGTGTCCTCGCCGATCACCTCGCGGAGCGCCGCGAGCCGCTGCTCGGTCGGCTCTGCCACGGCGACGACGACGCGCCCGTCCTGTACGCGGGTCGGCATCGCCTCGAGCCGCTGCGCATCCTCGCGCGAGAGGCGTGCAAGCGCATTCGCGTCGAACCAGATGGATGCACGGTCGACATAGCTCAGGTCCCACTGCTCGGCGAGCAGACGGGCGATGTCCTCCTCGGACGAGAGGCCCTGGCGCACGACGACCTCGCCGAGCCGCTCGCCCGTCTGGCTGCCCACATGGAGCGCCTGATGCAGCTGAGCGTCGGTGAGGAACCCCTCCGCGACGAGCAGCTGCCCGAGGGGTACCCGCACCGCACCTGGGGTCGGGTCGTCCCCCGCAGGCGGATCGGCAGCGGCTGATTTGGCGGTCTTCAGGATCGGCTCCAGTTCGACACTTCTTCTCGTTCGTTGTCGGCGCGCGAGGCCGTCAGCTTGAGCTGCGCCGCATCAGGCCGAGCGGCCGTCGCGAGCGGCCAGCCCCACGGCGAGTGCCGCGAGCAGCAGCAGCAGCCCACCGGCTGCCGCCGGCGCCCAGCCGCCGGAGCGATCGGGGGCACCCGGGGGGCGTGCGAGGGCCAGGGCGTGCACGCCCTTCAGATTCGGCCGGGGAGTGTCGGGGCTCGTGTGCGGCGTCCGGGCAAGCGGTCGGAGGGCGAGCAGCCGCCGGAAGTCCGTGAGCGAGCCCGAGCCCCGAAAGTTCGGGGCAGGGAGAGGCACCGGCGGCAGGACATCGATCCCGGCCGGCCGCTGCCAGCTCGCGAGGTAGCGCGTCGGGTTGACGGCACCGTCGTACCCGAGCGCGAGGAGGCCGAACGGGTGAACCTCGAAGTGCAGGTGCGGAATGGTGGTGAAGGCGTCACCGGTGTTTCCGACGAACCCGAGCACCTGGCCGCGACGGACGCGATGGTTGTTCCGGGCAAGCTTCGTGTACCCGGAAAAGTGCGCGTAGTAGAAGTCGTTTCCCTCGCCGTCGGCCAGCCAGAGCCGCCAGCCGCCGACCGAGTTCCAGCCGACTGCGAACACGGTTCCGTTCGCGACCGCGACGACCGGGGTCCCGAGCGCCACGAAGAGATCGTCCCCGTGGTGCCAGCCGCCCGGAACGTCGCTCCGCCCAGCGCCGTAGGTGTCGCCCCACGAGGCGGTTCCGAGGACGGGGAAGTCGTACGCCGCGCCACCGAGCTGCGGCGTCGCCCGAAGCGGCTGACCGCGCAGCGCCGGCAGCGTGTGCCGACGTTTCCTCGCGTGCGCGTTGCGCTTCTTCCGAACCTGCTTCCGCACCGCCTTGTGGATCTTGTGCTTCGGGGAGACCGCAGCGGCCTTCGCGGCAGGCTTGACCGTGCTCGGCCGGCCGGCGGCGGGCCGAGCGGGCGGCACGGAGGGCGCCGGCTTCAACGGCTTCGTCACCGTCGGGGTGCTCGTCACCGGCGGCCTCGGGGTCGGCGTGACCGCGGCCGGCTCCCGGTCCGCGCTCACCCAGCCGACGAGGAAACGCGTCCCGGGAGCGAACCCCGCATGCGCTCGCGTCAGCCGCACTTCGAGCGTCGCCCGCCACCAGCGAAGCGGCGCGCCGCTGCCGGCGTCGATCGTGTCGGGGCGATCGAGGATCCCCCAGTCGCCGAGGGCGGCCGTGAGGTCTGGCGAGACGGCAAGCGGCTTCGCGTTCGCCATGAGGCCGTCGAACCTCGCGCGCAGCCGCCACCCCGCGCCTCCGCTCGGTCCGGGCGCCGGGACGAGGTCGGCCTGTATGGCGCCGCCTTTCAGGACGCCGCCGAGGACGCTCCACTTCGTGACCCGCGTGGAGGTGCCGCCGGGAGTCCCGGCAGCGTCGACGCAACCCGCAGCGCCGATCTCGAGGTGCGCGATGGAGAGGGTTGTCCCGGATGCCGTATCCACGTAGCCGTCGGCGACGGTGCTCTGCTTGCCGGTCGCGCTGAGCGCAGGGCCGACAGGTTGCGGCACGCCGGCTCCCGGTGCGACGACCGCGAGCAGGCCCGCTGCGACGCAGGGGCTCTCGGCGGCCCGGGCCGTACCGGTTGCAAGCGAGGCCCCCGCGAGCGCGGCGAGCGCCACGATCCCGGCCGCAACCCTGGCTCGATCGACGATCGCAGCCCCGGCGAACATCGCGCCAGGGTAGCCCAGGGACGGAAACCGGGCATCCCCCATTCGGGGATCATGTGTCGCGGTCACGCTTGTGAAGCGGCCCGGTGAACCACCGCATGGGGGATACGCGGACGGGCGGAAGTCGAGCATGTGAGGTACGACGTGCGGCAACATCTCACTCGTACTCCCGGACGCGGGCTCGCCAGGGGGTTCCTCGGCGCCTGCGCGCTCGCCCTGATCGGCGTCGCCCTCGTCGGGATCGTCGAGGTCGAGGCTGCGCGAAGAACCGCCAGGTCCGAGGCGGTCCGGATGCAGGAGTACTCGGCCCTCTCGGAGCTTGCGGCAATGCAGCGCGTGCGCCTCGGGGCTGAAGGCGCCCGCGCCGTCCGCGACAAGCCGTTCACCGCCGCCGCAAGCCGTGCGACCGATCTTCTCGGGCGCCTCCAGGGGCAGACCGTTGACCCCGAGGCGGGGTCACTGATGTCCCTCGAGGTGAGCTACTCGGCTGCCTTGCGCGAGGCGAGGTCGGGGGGCGGCGCGCGGGCGGTGAGCGTACTGCTACCGAGGTTGCAAGCAAACGCGGCGCACGGGATCCGCCAACTGGAAGCTCGGCAGCGGAGTACCCTCGACGGCTCGCCGATCGAGGGGCTCGGGCTCGCGGCGGCGGCGGTGCTTGCTGCGGCGACCCTCGTGTGGTTGCTCCGGCGCGGGCTCCTCAGCCCGAGGCGGCCGGTCGTGTGGGACGGCCGGGAACAGCGGGTGCAGGAGCTTCAGGTGCAGGCGCTGACGGACAGCCTCACCAAGCTCGGGAATCATCGCGCCTTCCACGCCGCCCTCTCGGCGGAGCTGAAGCGCCGCGCTGCGACGGGCGCGCATTTCACGCTGATGGCCGTCGACCTCGACGGGCTGAAGCACATCAACGACAGCCGGGGCCATCCAGCCGGCGACGCTCACATCAAGGCGATCACGCAGAGCCTGGAGACCGTGATCGGGCGCGACGGCACGATCTACCGCACAGGCGGCGATGAGTTCATGGTCATTCTTCCGAACAAGCGCAACTGGGACGCACTCTTGCTTGCGAGCAAGATCGACCTCGCGACCCGGCAGCTGACCGGGGCGCGCGCCGTGAGCGTCGGTTTGACGGAGTCGACCGGCCTCGAAGGACGCCAGCTCCTCGTCCACCAGGCAGACGTCGCCCTCTACGAGGCGAAGCGAACGAAGCTCCGCGCGGTCTCCTATCACCCCGGGCTCGCGAGGCCACTCCTTCAGGGCTCACCCGGCAGCGGGCCGTCGCGCGAGCAGCGCGCGCTCGCGGCTGCGCTCGCCCGCGCCGTCGATGCGAAAGACCCAACCGGCCGCAGTCACTCCGAGCTGGTCGCCGAGCTCAGTGTGGCGATCGGAAGCCAACTCGGGTTCGGCGGCGACCGTCTCGAGCGGCTACGACTCGCGGGCCTCCTGCACGACGTCGGAAAGATCGGCGTCGACGATGCGATCCTGCAGAAGCCGAAGGCTCTCGGCGAGGAGGAATGGCGCGCAGTCGCCGACCACGTGAAGATCGGCCATGCGATCCTCGTGGCCGCAGAGCTGCCGGCCGAAGCGGAGTGGATCCTCCATCACCACGAACGCACGGACGGCGCCGGGTATCCCGCAGGCCGCAGCGGCGAGGAGATCCCGCTCGAGTCCCGGGTCATCTCCGCCGCGGCAGCGTTCGAGGCGATGACGGGCCCGCGACCCTATCGCGAGAGCATGTCGACCGACGACGCGCTTGCGGAGCTCCGCCGCTCGGCCGGAAGCCAGTTCGATGAGCGCTGCGTCGAGGCGCTCGCCGCGGTCGTGCAGAACGCTCCCACCAAGGACATGCTGCCCCTGCCGGTCGTCCTCGAGCCACATCTCGTCGGGACGTTCGCCCAGCAGGCGAGCTGAGCCGGCGGCTCGAGCTTCCCTGGATCAGCAAGCGCCGATGACGTCGGTGCCACCGGGAGCGCGAATGCTGACGATCGTCGTGCTGACGGTGCTCTCGATGCAGTAGGCATCGGCGGTTGCGCGGGCGACGGCAACGGTCCCGGAGGCGCCGCTGAAGCCGCCGAGGCTCGCGGTCGTCATGCCGGTGTACCCGCCGTGCTCGGTGCGGTAGGCGGTTGCCGCCGTGACGGCTAGGGCCAGGTTCGCCTCTGCGGCCGCGACGGCCGCCTGCTGCGGAATCGCAACCGCAAGCGTCGAAACCGCACGGACGGAGCTGGAGACTCCGTGACCGAGCTCATACGCGCCGAGGCCCCCTGCCGCGGCGGCAATTCCGAGGATGGCTACGGTCGACACTCGCATCGAGCCCGCCTTGGATTGTGACTCCCCCGGCGGATGATCGCCGCCGTCATCTCTAAGGTGGCTTCGATTGCAGCGGTTCTCGATCCTCCGGCGCGTGCCGCTCGCAACACTGGCGGGCTTCGCGGTCGCCTCGGCTGCGGTTCGCTTCGTCGTCGCGCTGCAGATTCGATCGCCGCTCTATTACCCGGACGAGTATCTCTACGCTTCGATCTCTCGTTCGCTCGCCCACGGGGGGTTCGGCCGGGTGCGCGGTGCGAGAGTCCCGCTCGGCCAGACCGTGTCGTACCTGGCGCCTCTGCTCAGCTCTCCGGTCTGGCTCGTTCACGACGTCGCGGTCGCCTACCGGCTCTCGCAAGCGCTCGCAGGCATCGCTTTTGCGTCCTCGGCACTCGTCGCCTATGCACTCGCGCGGCGCGTCGGGATCGATCCGGCCGGAGCATGTGTTGTCGGCGTCCTCACCTTGCTTGTTCCCTCCGGTGCGTTCACGACGACGCTCCTCGCCGAGCCCTATGCCTATCCCGTGTTCCTGCTCGGCGTCCTCGCTGCGGTCGACGCGATCGCGGCGCCGTCGCTCCGGCGCGTCGCCGCGGTCGGGGTCCTCGCGGTCGGGCTGTGCGCGATTGCCGGTCTCCAGTTCCTGCTCTTCACCCCGGCCTGCCTCGTTGCCTTCATCCTCGCCTCCTCCTCGGTTCGCTCAGCGTTCAGGCGCGCGTCGTTGGTGGTGCTCGCCGGTGCTCTTGCTCTCGGCGCCGTGGCGCTCGTCGCGGGCGGAGCCCTGTCGAACCTGGTCGTACGGGCGCAGTCGCTCAACTACTCCGTCGGCGGCCTCGCAACGTGGTTCGGCCTCAATCTCTTCGTGCTTGCGCTGTCGTCTGGTTGGGTGATCGTTCCGGGAGCCGCACTCGGCCTTGGCGCCCTCGCCAAGAGCGACGAGCGCCGGCCCCGCGCGTTCGCCGCGCTCAGCGCCGTGCTGCTCGTCTGCTTCCTGCTCGAGGCGGCCGTCTGGGGCTCGAACAACATCGGCCTCTACGAGCGCTTCACCTTTTACGGCACGCCACTCCTCGCGATCGCCTTCGTGTGGTCGTTCCGCCTGACCCGAGCCCGGCGCGATATCTATGCCTCCATCGCCTACGCGGGAGCTGCCGCGGCGATCCTCTTACCGCTCACCACACGGCTCTTCGGCAGCGACGACCACTCGCCCACACTGCTCGGCCTGTCGTACGGCCTCATCGTGCACCTCACGTCGCCACCCCTCCTCTGGGCCCCGCTGCTCGGGCTGCTCGCGGCTCTTACGGCTCTCATCGGGCGCGAGCACCGGCACGCCGTGACGATCGCGGCAGCGGGCGTCTGCGTGGTCACGAGCATCGCAGGGAGCCGCGCGCTGATCGATCACAATCCGGCGACGATCCCCCGAACCGGTGGGCAGGAACCGGCGGTGTTGCTTGCGTACGGGGGCAGCGACCCCGACTACCTCCAGGAGAGCCTGTTCTGGAATCCGAAGATCGCCCACGTTGTCGTTCTCGGCGACGATCCGTCGCCGGACGGCTTCGCGGTGATCGGGACGCGTGCGCGATCCAACCGGCTCCTCGTGGCGCAGGACGGGCGACCCGTGCGGGGGCCCTACGTCATCGGCCCCGACACGGTCGCGCTCGGTCGAGCCTGGCGCCTCTCGACCGGTGCGGGTGGGCCGGCGGGCCTCGCGACGTTCACCGCCGCGCCGCTCGTTGTCGCCTTCGGCTTGTACCGGCACGCGGGTCTGCTCGCGCCGTTCGGACGGATCTTTGCCGCTGCGGGCGGTCGCGGCGGCGGTTACCGGCTCGACCTCCGACTCTCGAGCATCCACGCGCCGCAGACGATCGGGCTGAAGTGCGCATCGGCGCCGAACCGGCGATTCGTCGTCGGCAGGAGGGGCGTGACGATCCCGATTGGAGTGCCTCGAGGAAGCGTGCGTGACTGCCGGTTCGGCCTCGTGTCCGGCGGCGTCGAGGTCGTCGGCTCGCTCCACGTGATCGCGCACGCCTCACTCACGCTCGAGCCGTCAGGGTAAACCGCCGGCGCGCGCGGCACCTTTGCGTGGACAGCGATTCTCGCCGCCTCGATCGGGATCAGCATGACGCTCTGGATCGCCACCGCGGGCACGCTTGGGATGGCGGCGTTCGCCGTGGCGGTGCCGAGCGTCCGTAGGCTCGAAGGCTGATGGGTCGAGAGCGAGCCGAGCGTAACGCGAAGACCGTCCACGCTCGTTTGGCTTCGCGCGGGCCTCCGTTGCGTCACCCACACGACACACTTGGTCTGACCAGGGGACGTGGCCGGAGGCGCGGCGGCACAACCGGACACCTGTGGACGGAACAAGACGCCGACGTGCTGGTCGTTTGGCGAAGGGACACAGCCCTGCAGGCGCCGCTCGAAACGTGCAGCCGCCGGGGAAAAGCACAGGCCCGTAGACGAAACGTCGCACGGTCGTTGCGATCGTTTGGCGTC
>JBBQTQ010000091.1:0-9409 GCA_038213135.1 Gaiellales bacterium | reverse complement strand
TCGCCTGGCTCCACCAATTCAAGCGGCTGCTCGTCCGCTACGACCGCCGAGCCGAGATCCACGAAGCCTTCCTCGCCCTCGGCTGCTGCCTCGTCTGCTTCAGAAGACTCCGGCCGTCATTGTGATTCGAGTTCTAAGCCGACACGACCAAAGGAATCTTGACCGGTGACGCTCACCGGTCCAGCCGTTTCGGGCCACCTCGACCTCCGCGAAGCGCTCCAGCGCTTGACCGGTGACTGTCACCGGTTTGGCTCGAAGGGACTCGTCCGCAAGTGGCCCGAACGGTCAAGTTCCAGGCGGCCGATGCCGATTCGACGGATGGAGTGTCAGCCCACACCGGCATCGCCGTTCCCGCGGTTCCGCGCGCTGCGCGTGCGCTCGAGCTGCCGCGCCCGCCGCGGCTTCTCCTTCGCTTCGCACTCTACGCGGGCATCGCGCTGGTGCTCGCGGCGCTCGTCGGCGGCTGGATCGCGCGGCACCAGGCCACCGCCCGCGCCGAGCGCGACGTTTTCGCGGACGCGAAGTTCACCGCCGACCGGCTCGGTCACGACGACCTGGCGCACCTCGCCCTCCGCCGGCCGGTCGACGGCAGCCTGCGCGACTCGCTCGACGAGCTCTTCAGCCGCAAGGCGCTGACCCGCGGCGTTCTCCGCGTCAGCCTCTTCTCGCGCGACGGGAAGATCACCTACTCGACCGACCACTCGCTGATCGGGAAAACGCCGTACGACCTGCCCCAGGTCACGCAGGCGCTGGGCGGCAAGACGGTGCACGGCGTCGACCAGCTCCGGGGCGGGCTGGGCGGGAACCCGACCGTGCTCGATTCGTACGTGCCGGTCTACTGGTTCTTCGACAAGAACTCGAGCCCGAACGGCGTCATCGGCGTCTACCGCGACCACGCACCGGTCGCCGCCGCGATCTGGGACGACACGCTGATCCAGACCGGGACGATCGTGCTCGCTCTTCTGCTCCTGTATCTCGCGTCGTTCCCGATCCTCCGGGCGGTCATGCGGCGCCTCGCCGCCGACAACAGGCTGCTCGTCGCGCAGGCCGACGCCCTGCGCGTGAGCGAGGAGCAGTACCGCCTGATCGTCGAGACCGCCGCCGAGGGCGTCTGCCTCCTGGACGCCGACGGCGAGATCGTCTTCGCAAACGAGAAGATGGCCGAGCTCGTCGGGCTTCCAGACGACGGAGTCGCGGGGCGCTCGTTCCTCTCGCTCGTCGACGAGATGTCGAGGCCGCTCGTCGACGCGCGCTTCATCCGCGCCAGCAACGGCCGGCCGCGGGAGCTGGCAATGCGAGGTGCCGGAGGGCAAGCGATGTTCGCCTCGGTGGCTGTCAATGCCGTCTACGACGACGAGGGCGGCTTCACCGGCGCGCTCGCGATGCTGACCGACATCACCGACCGGAAACGGGCGGAGGCCGCCCTTGACGAGCAGGAGGAGCGTCTGGCCGTTTCACCGGATGCGGCCTCGGGTCATCGCGCCGGCGAGATCGCCCACGACTTCAACAACGCCGTCAGCGCGATCGCCGGCTACAGCGAGTTCCTGCTCGCGAACCTGGCCGCGGGCGACCCGTTGCGCCGCGAGGCCGAGCAGCTTCGTACCGCCCTCCGCGGTGCAACCGGGATGACCCGCCAGCTGCTCGCGTTCAGCCGCCGGGAGACCCTGCGCTCGGGCCATCTCGATCTCCGCGAGGTGCTTGCGCGCCTCAACACGAGCTTGCCTTCCGCTCTCGGTCGCGACATCGACCTCGTCGTGAAGCTGCCGCCCGCGATCGGAGTCGTCGAGGCGGACGAGCTCCAGATCGAGCAGATCGTGACCGGCCTCGCGCTCTTCGCCGCGACGACGATGCCGGACGGTGGGCGCATGATGGTGGAGGCGCGAGACGTCCTGCTCGACGAGAAGTTTGCCCGCGGCCACGCCCCGCTGCAGCCCGGCCCTTACGTGCTGCTCGCGGTCAAGGACAACGGCCGCGGCCTGGACGAGGAGCTCAAGGCTCGGCTGTTCCATCCGGTCGGCGGCGGCGTGGACGAGACCGATCCGCGCTCGGGCCTCGCAACCGTCTACGGCATGGTCAAGCAGTCGAACGGCTTCATCTGGGTCGAGAGCGAGCCGGGCGCCGGCTCGACCTTCAGCGTCTATCTGCCGCGAGCCGAGCAGGCTCAGGCGGCGTAACGGCCGGCTACGTGGGCTCGAGCTGGGCGGGTGCCTCGACGGGCTCCGCCTCGGGGACCGGCACTGCCTCTGGCACCTCCTCGGTCTCCACGACCGGAGCTGGCTCGAAGCCCCAGAGCTTCAACTTCTGCTTGCGGCCGCGGATGTCGACCTCGTCGTGATAGGCAAGTCCGGGCGGGTGCTCCTTCAGCAGTTCGTAGGTCGTCTCGGCGACGAAGAGCATGTAGGGCGTGCCCTTGGTCATGCCCTCGATACGTGACGCGGTGTTGACCGTGTCGCCGACCGCGGTGTACTCGAGCCGGCGCTCGTGGCCCACGTTCCCCGACATGACGGAGCCGGTGTTCAGCCCGATCCCCATGCGGTACCCCTCGCCGAGACCGCGCTCGCGCATCCAGGCGTTGAACTTCGGCAGCCGGTTCTCGAGCATGTCGAGCGACGCCGCGATTGCCCGGTCGGCATGGTCTTCCTGCGGCAACGGAGCGCCGAAGAGCGCGTAGATCCCATCACCCATGAACGAGATCAACGTGCCGCCGGCGTTGAGGATCGCGTCGCTCATCTCGCCGAGGTAGAAGTTCAGGACCTCGATCACGTTCGCGGCGCCCATGTTCTCGGCGCTCGCGGTGAACCCGCGGAGGTCGCTGAACATCACGGTCGTCTGGACCTCCTTGCCGCCGAGCCGCAGGTCGCCGCCGGTCTGCTCGAGCACCTGGTCGACGACGCCCTCCGGCACGAACCGCGAGAACATGTCGCGCACCCGCTCGCGCTCGAACGCCACGAGCACGTAGTGGGCGCCGAGCGCGCCGACCGTCGAGAGCGCGAGGGCCATCACCGGGTAGACGAACGAGACCACCCAGCCGCTGTTGAACATCCACTGGGTGAGCACCGCGTAGATCCCGCCGGTGCCCACCGCCACGGCGCTGCCGGCGATCGGCCCGAGCCGGAAGCTGACGAGCGGCACGAGCAGCCCGAGGAAGAGGATCAGCAGGACGTTGACGACCGTCGAGGCGTCGCGCAGCCGGAAGTTCCCGAGCACCGTCTCGATCGCGTTCGCCTGGATCTCGGGTCCCGGCATCGTCTGTGACGTGGGGGTCGGATGGATGTCCTGGAAGGTCGGTGCCCACGGGCCGACGACGACGATCTTCCCGCGGACGAGGCTGGGATCGAACTTGCCCTTCAGCACCTTCCAGAACGAGATGCCGGGAATCGTCTCCTCCGGCCCGGAGTAGTCGATCCACGCCTTCGCGGAAGGGAAGCTCGAGGGCGTCAGCTTTCGGCCGAGGTACCACTCGGCGGCGGTGACCGAGAGGGACGTGACGCCCTCGGTCTGGAACGTGAAGTGCCGCCAGAAGCCGTCGTCGTCGATCGGGAGCAGGGCGTTCCCGACGCGGGCATTGAACTGCTTGACGATGTCGTCGCCGCCGAAGACGTTTGTATGGCCGTTGTTCGCCTCGGTCGTGGCGAGGACGACGTTGCGCGCGTTGCCGACCGCGTTGATCAGGGCGTTGTCGTCTTTGGGGTCTGTCGGCTCGGTGAACTGGACGTCGTAGGCGATCACCTTCGCGCCGGCCTTCTTCAGCTCGTTGATCACACGCGCGTGCAGCGCGCGCGGAAACGGCGGCCGGACGCCGAGCACGTTGAAGGTGTCGGTGTCCATGCGCACGACGACGACGTGCCCCGGCGGCTTCTGCTTGCCGCGGATCGTGAAACGCTGGTCGACGGTCTGCCGCTCGAACTGGTTCAGGAAGCCCGTTCCGTAGGCGATCAGCGCCAGGCCGGCCATCCCAAAGCCCACGGCGAGGAAGATCAACGTCCGGCGGCGCCATTCGCGGCGAGAGCGCATGGACTAGAGGATTGCCCTTTCCGGAGCTTCGCGCAACCATCCGGGCTTGCGGACGCCGGGCGCTTGACGTAGGTTCCAGCCGGTGCGCCGGCGACTCCTGCTTTTCGGCTCGATGCTCGCAGTGGCTGTTTTTGCAGGCTCCACGGCGGGTGCATCGATCACGCCGTCCGCGAACGCGAACGACTACGCGCAGGCGATAGCGTCCGACCCGTCGCTCGTCACCGGGGGCGCGTTCGTGACGAAGCCGCCGCAGGGGACCCCGGACGCGATCTCGACGAGCTCGCTCGCGGGCTTCCCGACTGACGGCTCGAACTACGCGATCCTGACGACCGGCGACGCGACCCACGCCGACAGCGCGAACAGCTCGGGCAGCTTCAGCGCCAACGACGGCGGCGGCAACGTCCGCGGCTCGAGCGACTTCGACGTCACCGTCCTGAAGGTCAACCTCAACGTCCCGCAGGGCGCGAACTGCCTGTCGTTCGACTTCCGCTTCCTGACCGAGGAGTACCCGGAGTACGTCGGACAGGCTTTCAACGACGCGTTCATCGCGGAGCTCGACACCTCCGACTGGAAGACGACCGACTCGAACATCAACGCGCCGCACAACTTCGCGTTCGACCCCGCGCACAACCCGATCACAGTCAACGCGACCGGCGGCACGAGCGTCAGCGCTGCGAACGCCGCGGGCACGACGTACGACGGCGCGACGCCGCTGCTGGCTGCGGTCACCCCGGTCACGCCCGGCCACCACGTCCTGTACCTCTCGATCTTCGACCAGGGCGACCAGGATCTCGACTCGGCCGTGTTCGTGGACAACCTCGCCGCGGGCAAGACGGCGAGCGGCGTCTGCAAGAAGGGCGCGACGACGGGCGGCGGCGTCGGCGGCGGCAGCTCGAACAAGCCGTTCCCGGTCGTCTCCGGCCCCGTCACCGGCACGGTGCTGATCAAGCTCCCGGGCACCAACACGTTCGTGCCGCTGAAGCCCGGCGCGCCGGTGCCGAACGGCTCGGAGATCGACGCGACGCACGGCACCGTCCGGCTGCCGGCTCCGGGCGGCTCGGACGTCTTCTACGCAGGCGCGTTCTTCGTCTACAGCACGTTCGAAACGACCCGTTCGCCCGCGGGCCTCATGGCCAAGCAGCAGGTGGTCGAGATGCGCCTCGCCGGTGGGAACTTCGGCTCCTGCGGCACGCGCTCGCCTGCCGGCGTCTCAGACAACAAGCCGGTGCGCTCACTGTGGGGCCACGGGAAAGGGCACTTCAAGACAAAGGGCAAGTACGGCTCGGCGACGGTGCGAGGCACGTTCTGGCTGACGCAGGACCGCTGCGACGGCACGTTCTTCCGGGTGAAGCAGGGCAAGGTCGAGGTGCTCGACTTCGTCAAGCACAAGAAGATCCTGCTCACGCCGGGGAAGACGTACCTGGCCGCGAAGAAGCACTGAGCAGACTTTCCGGGGCCACGGCGACCAGCGCCGCGAGCGCTAGCCCCGCTCGAAGAGGTAGTGCGAGACGAGCCACTCCTCGCCGCCGCGGTAGCCCCAGAGCTCGGCGCAGGCTAGGAAGAAGAGCCGCCAGTTGGCGAGCCAGAGCCCGGCCTGTCCTGGGCCGTAGGCGCGCCCGAGCACCTCTCGCACCTCATCGGCCCTCGAGTCCAGCTTGCGCAGCCACTCCTCACTCGTCCGCGCGTAATGCCTGCCGCTGATCGCCCAGCGGTCGGCGAGCCGTAAGTCGCGCTGGAAGTGGAGTAGCAGGTCGTGCGAGGGCATCAGGCCGGCGGTGAAGAACTTGCGTGCCATCCAGGAGTCGTCGTAGGGGTAGGCGAAGCGGCGGTGGCTGAAGACGTGGACGAAGAGCTTGCCCTCCGGCTTCAGCCAGCTGGCAACCCCGGCGAGGAGGGCGCGGTAGTTGCGCATGTGCTCGAGCATCTCGACGGAGAGCACCCGGTCGAAGCGTCGCTCGGTGTCGAAGTGGTTCGCGTCGGCCGTGACCACCTCGAGGTTCGGCACGCCGCGGCTCTCGATGAACTCGCGCTGGATCCGCGAGTTCGAGACGGCGAGGATCCGTGCATTCGGGTAGCGCTCGGCGAGCCAGAAGGAGAGCGAGCCCCAGCCGCAGCCGAGGTCGAGCAGCTCCATGCCGTTCTCGACCTGGGCCCGGGCGCAGGTGAGCGCGAGCATCGCCTCCTCCGCTTGCGCGAGCGTCTCGACGCCGAGCGGCCAGAGACAAGACGAGTACTTGAGCCGCGGGCCGAGCACAAGCCGGAAGAACTCGGCCGGGAGCTCGTAGTGCTGCTCGTTCGGCTTGTCGACCTGCTCGGCGATCGGCGCCCGCTCGAGCTCGGCGACGAAGCTGCGCAGGCGCTCCTGCTGGGCCTCGACGCCGCCGCGCGCCTCGCGCCGGAGGCGGATCGTGCAATTGGCCCGGATCGCCTGTCTGAGCAGCGCGTCCGGGATGACCCCGCGAGCCAGGAGCGGCTCGACGGCCCGCTCGAATCCAAGTAACACAGTGTTACTAAGTGCTGGGACCGTTCTCCGAGCGCCGCCGCGACTTAGTGACACAGTGTTACTTGGCACGCTTGGGGAACCACGGGACGAAGACGGAGGTCTCCTGCTGGTAGCGGCGGTAGTCGTCGCCGCGACTCTTGAGCGCGGCCTCCTCCGCTGGCGGGATGCCGGTCACGAAGAAGAGCAGGAAGAGCAGGAACGCCGGCACGAAGAGCGCCACCCAGCCCCAGTCCGCCGCCAGCGCGATCAGCGCGTAGGCGCACCAGATGAGCCACTCGAAGAAGTAGTTGGGGTGCCGCGAGTAGCGCCACAGCCCCGCCCGGCAGGTCTTCCCGCGGTTCTCCGGGTTCGCCTTCCAGCGCGCCAGTTGCAGATCCGCCAGCGACTCACCCGAGATCGCCACGAGCCAAAGCGCAGCGCCAGCCCACTCGAGCGCCGAGAGCGGCCCGTGGTGGTTGTAGACCGCCGCCAAGATCGGGATCGAGAAGATCAGGTCGAAGCCGGCCTGCGCCTGGAAGAAGACGAAGAAGCGGAGGTTCGCCCGCGGGCTCCACTTGGCCCGTAGCTCCTGGTAACGGCGGTCTTCGCCGTGCGCACGGACGATCCGGTTGACGACGAGATAGGTACCAAGCCGCAGGCTCCAGAGACCGACGAGCACGCCGATCAGGATCCGATGGCAGTCGGAGCCGTCCGCGAGCACGGGGTCCAGCACCGCCAGAGCGCCGAGGTTGTACGCCCAGAGCACGTCCACGTGAGTCGCGTCCCGGATCGCCACTTGCACGATCCAGCCGACGAGCATCACGCCGCACACGAAGGCGGCGTCGATCCCGAGCAGCACCCAGGCCGAGGAGACCATCAGTCGAGCCAGACGTGGGCCGGAGGTCCATAAGGCGCACGCAGCTCGGCGATCGTCGCCTCGATTCGCTCCGTCAGCGCCTTCGCGGCCTTGATCGTCGCGCGGGCCGGATCGACGCGGATCGGCTCGGCGACGAGGATCTTCACCCGCGGGAGGCCGATCTTCGGCTTACCGGGCCGGAGAATCTTCTCCGTGTCGACCATGCAGACCGGCAGCACCGGCGCGCCCGTGTCGAGTGCGAGCCGTGCGGCGCCGCGGTGCCAGGGACGGCGCCGCCAGGGCCTGGACGTGCCCTGCGGGAACATCCCGAGCACCTCACCCTGGTCGAGCAGCGCGCGCGCCTCCGCCATCGCTCCCGAGTCGCCGCCGCCGCGCTCGATCGGGAACGCGCCGAGCGCGTTCATCAGCGTCCGCGAGATCCGGTTCCGGAAGAGCTCGGCCTTGGCCATGTAGTGGATCGGCCGAGGGGTTGCGACGCCGAGGATGAACGGATCGACGATCGACTCGTGGTTCGAGACGAGGATCACCGGGCCGCGCTCCGGGATCCGCTCGCCGCCTCTGACCTCGACCCGGTAGACGACGCGCAGGAGCTCTCGGAAACCGATCGCATGCAGCGCCTTGTAGAGGATCATCGAGTCAGGACGAGCTGTGCGTCCCGGAGGGAGCGTGTTCGGAAGGCCGCCTCGCAGAAGGCGAGGTAGAAGTCCCAGGTCCGCTCGAAACGGGTGTCGTAGCCGAGGTCGCGAACCTCGTCGAGCTGGCCGAGGAAGCGTGCGCGCCAGCGGCGCAGCGTCTCCGCGTAGTGCTCGCCGATCGCTTCCAACCCGCTCACGACCAGCTGTGACGAGCGCGACATCGCCTCGGTCAGCGCGGAGACCGACGGGATCAGGCAGCCGGGGAAGACGTAGCGCTCGATCCAGTCCGGAGTCGAGCGATAGCGGCGCCAGCGCTTGTCGGGGACGAGGATCGTCTGGATGCAGGCCGTTCCGCCCGGCTCGAGCAGCCGGTCGCAGGTGGCGAAGAACGTCTCGAACTGCGACTCGCCGATCGCCTCCAGCATTTCGATCGACGCGATCTTCGTGAAGCGCCCCTGCAGCTCGCGGTAGTCGCGCTCGACGATCTCGATCCGGTTGCCGAGGCCCGCGGCCGCCGCGCGCGCTCGCGCGAGCGCCGCCTGCGACGGCGAGATCGTGACTCCCGTGACGCGTGCGCCGTACTCGGCGGCCGCGGTCAGCGCGAAGGAGCCCCAGCCGCAGCCGATTTCGAGCACGTGGTCGTCCGGGCCGAGGGCGAGCTTGTCGCAGACGCGGCGCAGCTTCCGGCGCTGAGCGTCCTCGAGCGGCTCGTCGTTGCGCTCGAAGATCGCGCACGAGTAGGTCATCGTCTCGTCGAGGAAGAGTCGGAAGAGCTCGTTCCCCAGGTCGTAGTGGTAGTGGATGTTCCGCCGCGAGCGCGCGAACCCGTTGCGCCGGTTCAGGCGCGGGCGAGCCTGCATGAGCGCGCTCAGGCGCGGATGGCGCACCGCGGCAGCCTCGCCGTTGCGGAGCAGCAGCTCGAAGAACGCCACGAGGTCGTCGGCCCGCCACTCGCCCGCGGTGTACGACTCGCCGAGACCGAGCTTGCCGCGCGTCGCCAGCCGGCGGAAGAATTTGGCGCTGTCGATCTCGATCCGCACCGGCGGGCCCTCGCCGTAGCGGCGCTCGGAGCCGTCCGGCAGCCGGACCTCGAGCGTCCCGCCCTCGATCCCCGGCAGGACTCTGTCGAGCACGCGCGCGGCGATGCCACCGAGCGGCGCGGCCGCGGGCGGTTCCCGGCGAAGCTCGACTGAACTCACGGCTTCACTGATCCGACGCCGGGCTCGAACGGGGGCTTGTGGTGGAACGGCACGCCCTTCAGCCAGAGGCGCAGCGCCTGCCAGTGGATCAGCGCGGTCACCTGCACCGGCATCAGCGGGTAGCGCAGCAGCGCACGGCCGAGGCTTGCGTTCGTCAGCTCCTGCCGCTTCCCGGAAAGCACCGCCTGCAGCGGCCGGCGGC
>JBBQTQ010000090.1:0-9430 GCA_038213135.1 Gaiellales bacterium | reverse complement strand
ACGGGTTCGCGTCCCGCGTAGTCCTCCGCCAGCTCGCTCCCCAGCTGTTGCACGCGCGCGGCGATCTGCTCGGCGGTGAGGTAGATCTCCCCGATTCGCGGGTCGCGGATCTCGCTCAGGAGGCCAGATCGAGGCGGTATCGCTGCGCCAGTCGCTCGATGTCGCGCTTGTAGAACAGCTTGATCCGAACGTCCGGATAGCGCTCGCGCAGCTTGCGGAGCTTGCGGTTCTTGCGCGTGACGAGCGACTGCTTCATCACCGTGACCTCGACGAAGAGCTCCTGGTCGGGCAGATAGAAGTCCGGCGTGAAGGCTTCGAGCACCCGCCCCTGCTCGTCCTGCTCGAGGACGAAGCTTCGCGGCTCGTACAGCCAGGGCACGCCGTAGTAGTCGAGGATCTTTGCGCATTCGAGCTCGGCCTCGTTCTGGAACACCGGCGGCCTCTCCCCGCGGAATGCCTGGAAATGCGGGATTTCCAATGCCACCCAACGCAAGGGTAGCAACGGTCTCGGACGCCTAGACCGCGCGCCGCGTGGTAGAAGGCCGCGTCCGATGGCCCGCCTCCGCCTGATCCCGCAGAAGCGCGAGTTCTTCGATCTCTACTCGCGGACGTCCGCAAACGTGGTCGACATCGCGCGTCTGCTCGTCCAGTTGCTCGACCGGTTTCCCGAGGAGAGTGACCTGCGCGGGCAGATCAAGGACCGCGAGAGCGCGGGCGACACGTTCACGCGTGAGGTGATCGACCTGTTGAACCGGACGTTCGTGACGCCCTTCGACCGGGAGGACATGTACCGGCTGGCGGGTGCGCTGGACGACATCTGCGACTACATCGACGAGGCCGCGGACGATCTCGGTCTCTACGGTGTCAAGGTCGTCCCGGAGGAGGCAAAGCAACAGGCGGACGTGATCCTGCGCGCGGCGATCAAGCTCGACGAGGCGATCGGCCGGCTCGAGGGGTTCAAGGACTCGCGCCAGCAGTTGAGCGAGTTGCGCGAGCTGGAGGACGAGGGCGACCGCCTCGTGCGGGACGCGGTCGCGAGCCTCTTCCGTTCCGGCCAGGACCCGATCTCGGTCATCCGCTGGAAGGACATCCACGAGCGCCTCGAGGAGGCTGTGGATGCCTGCGAGAACGCGGCGGACGTGCTCGAGGCGATCCTCGTGAAGAACCGCTAGGAGCGCCGCGTGAACGACGCGCTCCTCGTGATCGTGGTCGTCGTCGCCCTGGGCTTCGACTTCACGAACGGCTTCCACGACACGGCGAATGCGGTCGCCACGTCGGTCTCGACCCGGGCGCTCCCACCGCGGCTCGCCGTCGCGATCGCCTCGGCCGCGAACCTCGCCGGCGCGTTCGTGACGACGGCCGTTGCGAAGACGGTGGGGAAGGGCATCATCGACACGGGCCTGGCGAATCAGAAGACCGTGCTCGCCGCGCTCGTCGGCGCGATCGCGTGGAACCTGTTCACCTGGTGGCTGGGACTGCCCTCCAGCTCCTCGCATGCCCTGATCGGCGGCCTCGTCGGCGCGGCGATGGTGCAGTCCGGCCTCAAGGGCGTGCAGTGGGACGGGCTCTGGCACAAGGTGCTGATCCCTGCGCTCGGCTCGCCCGCGCTCGGCTTCGCCGGCGCGTTCCTGCTTCTGCTGGCGATCTACTGGATCTTCCAGAAGGTGACCCCGAACGCGGCGAATCGCGGCTTCCGGCTCGGCCAGCTCGGCTCCGGAACCTGGGTCGCGTTCACGCATGGCGCGAACGACGCGCAGAAGACGATGGGCGTGATCACGCTCGCGCTCGTCGAGAGCGGCCACCAGGCGAAGTTCGACCACATCCCGACCTGGGTAATCGTCTCGGCCGGCGTCGCGATCGCGGCCGGCACCTACGCAGGCGGCTGGCGAATCATGCGGACG
The DNA here is from genome assembly GCA_038213135.1 of Gaiellales bacterium. Taxonomy (GTDB): domain Bacteria; phylum Actinomycetota; class Thermoleophilia; order Gaiellales; family Gaiellaceae; genus JBBQTQ01. The sequence goes on along the minus strand of JBBQTQ010000090.1, from coordinate 7,529 downwards.
ATGGGCCAACGGATCTTCAAGATCGAGCCCGAGTCGGGCTTCGCCGCGCAGGTCGCAGGGGGCACGACGCTCTACCTGGCGACGCACTTCGGCTATCCGGTCTCGACGACGCACGTCGTCTCTGGCGCCGTCATGGGTGCGGGCGCGACGAAGCGGCTCTCCGCGGTGCGCTGGGGCGTGGCGGGGAACATCGTCTTCGCGTGGGTGCTGACGCTGCCGGCGGCCGCACTGGTTGCGGCGGCTTGCTACTGGCCGATTGTGGGAATCTTCTAGTCCGGTGTCCGAGTCCGCCTACGCCGACTTTCACGCCCGCGCGGTCGACTACTGGACCCTGACGAAGATCGTCTGGGTGCTGCTCTGGGACGAGCGCGTGATCATGCCCCGCGGCGGCGGCGAGGCGCGGGCCGATCAGGTGGGGCTCGCCGCACGGCTCGCGCACGAGACGCTGATCTCCGACGAGATGGCGCGGCTCCTCGAGGAGGTACGCGGCTACGAGGCATCGCTCGAGTACGACTCCGACGAGGCGAGCCTGATTCGCTGGGTGCGCCACGAGCACGAGAAGAACCGCTGCGTCCCCGCCGACCTGGCCTCGGAGCTGCGTCGCGCCGCCTCCACGGCGCTGCCCGTCTGGCAGCAGGCGCGCATCGACAACGACTTCGCGAGCTTCCTCCCGCACCTGCGCCGGAACATCGAGCTACGGCGCGAGTACGTCTCCTGCTTCCCGAAGGCGGACGAGGACTACGACCTGCTGCTCGACGAGTACGAGCCCGGGATGCTCACGGCTGAGGTGCGCCAAACGCTCCAGACGCTGAAGGAGGGCCTGGTTCCGCTGATCGGCGAGATCGCCGAGCGCTCCGACGCCGTCGACGACTCCTTCCTGCACGGCGACTTCCCGATCGAACGCCAGAAGGAGGTCGAAGCGCTGATCCTCGAGCGCTTCGGCTTCGACCACGACACGTGGCGGATCGACGAGACGGTGCACCCGTTCGCCTCGAGCTCCTCGCCGACGGACATCCGGCTCACCACGAAGCATCACCAGACCCATCTGCACTCGCTCTTCTCGACGATGCACGAGTTCGGGCACGGCCTCTACGAGCGCCAGGTCGGGGCCTCGCTCGCCCGCACCCCGCTTGCGCGCGGCACCTCGCTCGGCATCCACGAGTCGCAGAGCCGGATGTGGGAGAACCTCGTCGGCCGCAGCCGCGAGTTCTGGATCTACTTCTACCCGCACCTGCAGAAGGCGTTCCCGGCGGCGTTCGACTCGGTCGAGCTCGAGCGCTTCTACCGCGGGATCAACAAGGTGCAGCCGAACCTGATCAGGATCGACTCGGATGAGGCGACCTACAACCTGCACATCATCCTGCGGTTCGAGCTCGAGCAGGAGATGCTCGGCGGTGGCCTCGACCTCGCCGACATGCCGGAGGCGTGGAACACGCGGGTGAAGGACTATCTCGGGATCGACGTGCCCTCGGACGCCGACGGCGTGCTCCAGGACATGCACTGGGCCGGCGGCAACATCGGCTACTTCTCCACCTACACCCTTGGAAATATCATCTCGCTCCAGCTCTGGGAGCGGATCACGGCCGAGATCCCCGACCTACACGAGGGCTTCGCCCGCGGCGAATTCGGGCCGCTGCGCGAGTGGCTCGGCGAGAACATCCACCACTGGGGAAGGAAGCTGCGGCCGAAGGAGCTGCTCGAGCGGGTGCTCGGCGGCGGCCTCGACTCCGGGCCGTACCTGCGCTACCTCAGGGCGAAGCTCGGCGAGATCTATGGACTAACCGGCGGCTGAGGAGCCCGTGAGACCGAGGGACAGGCCCCACGGGCCTGTCCCTCACACACCACATGCCAGACGACACCTTCACGATCGCCCACATCTCGGACATCCATGCGGGCGGGCCGCACTTCGTCCCGAACCTGATGGAGCGCGCGATCTCGGAGATCAACGAGCTGCGGCCGGACCTTGTCGTCTGCTCCGGCGATCTGACGACCGCGGGCTACAAGCCGGAGTACGTCGAGGCGAGGGCCTACCTCGACCGGATCGAGTGCGACGCGATGATCGTGATCCCGGGCAACCACGACTCGCGCAACGTCGGCTATGTGCACTTCGAGGAGATGTTCGGGAAGCGCAGCCCGGTGCTGCACGTCAAGGGGGTGACCGTCGTCGCGGTCGACTCGACGCAGCCGGATCTCGACGAGGGCCAGATCGGTCGTGGCCGCTACGGCTGGATCGAGGAGCAGTTCGCGGCGCACCCGGAGTCGCGGCTGCGCGTCTTCGTGCTCCACCACCATCTGATCTCGATCCCGGGCACCGGCCGTGAGCGCAACATCGTCCTCGACGCCGGCGACGCGATCGAGTGCCTCCAGCGGGCCGGAGTCGATCTCGTGCTCGCAGGTCACAAGCACGTCCCGTACGCGTGGCGGCTCGAGGACATGTTCATCGTCAACACCGGCACCGTCTCGACGACGCGCCTGCGCGGGAACGGAAGGCCCTGTTACAACGTCGTCGAGGTTACCGGCGCGCACGTCGACATCTGGCGGCGCTACCCGTACCACGGCCAGGAGAAGATCATCCAGTTCTCGACCGAGACGCTGGCCTACGAGAAGTACACGGCCCGGATCGAGGACGAAGTCAGCTCGCAGCGATGACGCGCACTGACTCTGCGACCGTCCTCACGCTCCTGGGGCGCTCCTGCCGGGGCGGGGCCGGAGGGCACAGTACAAACCAGTACGGGCCCGGAAGGCACCGCGCCGGGAGGGGCGACAGCCAGCCGCGGAAGCCGGCTTCGCCGGCTGGCTGCGGACGGCGGCCAGGGGTGTGAGGGCGCTGGCCGTCATCGACGGCGAGCATTACGCGCCGGTCGTGCGGGACGCGCTCGCCGAGCTGCCGTACGAGTTCGTGGCGGCAGTCTGCGTCGGCGGGACCGAGAAGCTGAAGGGCGGCGAGGAGTACGGCGTGCCGCTCGCCGGCTCGCTGGAGGAGGGGGTGACCGCCTACGAGCCGGAGGTGATCGTCGATCTCTCGGACGAGCCCGTGCTCGGGCCGCGCGAGCGGTTGCTCCTGGCCAGTCGAGCGCTTGCGCTCGGCGTGCGCTACGAGGGCCCGGGGTTCCGCTTCGACACGCCGGCGTTCGAGCCGTTCGCGCTGCCGTCGCTGGCCGTGATCGGCACCGGCAAGCGAGTCGGCAAGACCGCCGTCACCGGCCACCTGGCGCGGCTTCTGTCGCGAGATCGGGACGTGATCGTCGTCGCCATGGGTCGCGGCGGCCCGGCGGAGCCGGAGGTGATCGAGACGCCTCCGAGCGTCGAAGACCTCCTCGAGCTCGCGCGCGGCGGGCGGCACGCCGCCTCCGACCATCTCGAGACGGCGATTCTCGCGGGAGTCGTCACGATCGGCTGCCGCCGCTGTGGCGGCGGTTTCGCGGGCGAGGTCGGCACCTCGAACGTGCTCGCCGGAGCGCGCCTCGCGGCGGAACGGGAGCCCGACCTCGTGCTCTTCGACGGCAGCGGCGCGGCGATCCCGCCGATCGCCGCCGACCGTCGCGTGCTGGTCGCTCACGACGTCGTCTCAGGGCTCAACCCGTACCGAGTCCTGATCTCCGACCTCGTCCTGACGACCGACGATGCAGTCGCCGCGGAGGTGGCGAGGCTGAAGGACGTGCCGGTGGTGCGGTTCGACCTGCGCCTCGAGCCCGTCGAGCCGCTGCGCGGCAGGCGGACGGCGGTCTTCACCACCGGGCCGGCGCCGACCGGCCACCTCGACGCGGAGATCGTCCATGCCTCGACGAACCTCGCGCGACGCGGCGCGCTCATGGCGGAGCTCGGGCGAGTCGACGCCGAGGTCTACCTCGTCGAGATCAAGGCGGCGGCGATCGACGTGGTCGCCGAAGCGGCCCACGAGCGTGGGGCGGAGGTCGTCTTCGCCGCGAACGAAGTGGTCGGCGAAGTCGACGAGGAGCTGCTCGCCCTCTTGGGATCGGAAACCCGACCGAGGGACAGGCCTGACAGGCCTGTCCCTCACCTCGCGCCATGACAGAGCAGCGGCACACCGACCCGGTCCCGCTCGGCGGCGAGGGCGAGCTCCCCTACTCGAAGGGACTCTTGGCCCGCGCACTCGTCGCGACGGGCGTCGACGCGGTGCGCGCCTACGAGCTCGCGCTGCGCGTGGAGACCGAGCTCGCCCGGCGCGGCGCGGGGGAGATCGACTTCGACCGTTTCGACGAGCTCGCCCGCGAGGTGCTCGGCGAGAACGAGGGCGCCCAGGCGGCGCGCCGGCTGCGCCGCTTCCACGACCTGCGCCGCCTCGACCTGCCGATCGTGCTGCTGATCGGCGGCACGACCGGCACCGGCAAGTCGACGGTCGCGACCGAGGTCGCCTACCGGCTCGGAATCACGCGGGTCACCTCGACCGACTTCATCCGCCAGACGATGCGCGCGTTCTTCTCCGCGGAGTTCATGCCGTCGATCCATTACTCGAGCTTCGAGGCCGGCGCCGCGGCGTCGAGCGAGGACGCCGATCCCACAGTCGCAGGCTTCCTCGACCAGACGCGGAACGTGCTCGTCGGCGCCCAGGCGGCGGTCGAGCGTGCGCTGGAGGAGGGCTGGTCGATGGTGCTCGAAGGGGTCCACCTCGTTCCGGGGATGCTGCCGCCGATCGAGGGAGCGCTGGCCGTCCAGTGCGTGCTCGCGATCGAGGAGGCGACCGAGCACGCAGGCCACTTCTTCGTGCGCGACGCGTCGACGCAGGGGGCTCGAGCGGTCAACCGTTACCTCGATTCGCTCCCGGAGATCAGGGCGATCCAGGACTACATCGTCGAGCGGGCACGCCGCGAGGGGGTGCCTGTGATCGAGAACTCGAATATCGAGCTCGCAATCGCTACCGTGATGGAGCTCGTTCTCTCGAGCGCCGAGCGACTGGAGAGGGTATGACGCAGACCGTCGAAGAGCCGGTCGAGGAGCAGCAGCCGGGCCCGCACAGCCGCCAGTGCATGTGCGAGGCGTATGCCCGGGCGACCGAGCGCGCCGCGCTCGCCGGCGCGCGCTGGCTCGGCCGGGGCAACCAGCACGCTGCGGAGGAGGCTGCGTTCTCCGGAATGCGGCACGCGCTCGTGACGCTGCCGATCTCCGGGCGGGTCGTGATCGGAGCTCCGGACGGGAGCGAGCACCTCGCGATCGGCGAGGAGATCGGCGCTGGCGGCGACCCCGTCGACCTCGCGCTCGATCCGCTCGAGGGCCGCGGTGTGGTCGCACGGGGCGGCAACGGCGCGATGGCGATGATCGCGGTCGGCGGCCCCCAGTCGATGACGATGCTGCCGGACATGTACATGCGGCAGATGGCGACGGGACCGGTGGCTCGCAGCGTGGTCGACCTGCGCAAGCCGGTCGTCGAGAACATCCAGGCGATCGCGTCTGCGTTCGGGCGGACCGTCAACGACATCACGACGATTGTCCTCGACCGGCCGCGTCACCACGACCTGATCGAGGAGATCCGCGCCTCGGGAGCCCGGATCAAGCTGATCGCCGACGGCACGGTGACCGCGTCCATCTCGGCTGCGATCCGCGGCACGAACGACCACCTCGCGGTTGGGATCGGCGGCACGCGCCAGGTCGTGCTGGCAGCTGCGGCTCTTCGCTGCCTGGGCGGGGAGGTCGTCGCGCAGCTCTGGCCCGCGTCGCGCACCGAGATCGATCGCGCGAAGGAGTACGGGATCGACGACGTCGAGCGCATCTTCCGCGCCGAGGATCTCGTTCCGGGCGAGACGATCTTTGCCGCGACAGGCGTCTCGAACGGGGACCTGCTGCGCGGCGTGCGCTTCCTGGCCGACAGCGCGCGGACGCACTCGCTCGTAATGTGCACACGGTGCAACTGGGTGCGCTTCGTCGACGGGCACCACTTCTTCGCCCGAGAGCGGCGCGAGGAAGTCAGACTGTTCGGCTACTGATGGGGCGTCTGGTCATCGTGCTCGCGCTTGCTCTGGCCGGCTCCGCAGCCGCGAGCGGCGGGCTTGTCGAGCGGCACTCGAAGGCGGCGGGATTCAGCATCAAGGTGCCCCCTGCGTGGGCATACAAGAACGCCACGTACCCGTCCGACCACTCGACGGAGCTCTGGCGCGACCCGGCCGACGCTCGCAGCTTCCTGGAGGTGCAGGTGAGCGCGTGCGTCGGGTGCGTGGAGCCTTCGAAGTGCGTCGTGACGGGCAAGGGGCCGTGCGGCCCGCGGCCTGAGAACCTGCTGCCGCGCACGGCGACATGGCACAAGAAGCTCGACCGTTGGACGCTCCGCTTCAGGTCGAAGACGCCCGGCACGCCCTATCCCGACGAGGGACTCGTGGTCGTACTGCATCGCGGTACCTCGATCCGGGGCTTCGCGTTCGCGGAGGTCTACCTGCCGGCCGCCCGGCGCTCGCTGGCCGGGACGATTCTCGGCAGTTTCAAGCCGCCCAGCTAGACTCGCGGCGATGCCGACCCGCGAGGAAGTGATCGAGGCCATGCATCAGGTCGAGGACCCGGAGCTCGGCATGGACATCGTGGAGCTCGGCCTGCTCTACGACGTCGAGGTCGAGGGGCCGAAGGTGAAGGTCATCTACAGCCTCACCTCGCTGGGCTGTCCCGCGGGCCCGATGATCGAAGAGGACATCCGCAGCACCGCTGCCAACGTCGAAGGCGTCGAGGACGTCGAGACGGAGCTCTCCTGGGACCCCCCGTGGACGCCCGAACGGATGTCCGACGACGCGAAGTTCATCCTCGGCTTCGGCTAACGGGCCGGCTCGCGCCCATACCCCCACCCAGGGTGGGGCTCAACACCCGCCTCCCTCTGCGGTCGACGATAGCGAGACAAACCGCACGTGTCTGTGCCGAAAGTGCGCCGAGTTTGCGCCGAAGTCGTGGTCCGGACGCTTGCCGACTGCTTCTGGCGCTCTACGACGGGCCGACGCTCAGCAGGATCTTCCCGAACTGTTCGCCGGCCTCGAGCCGCTCGTGGGCTGCCCGAGCCTCTTCGAGCGGGAAGACGCGATCGACGATCGGCTTGGCGCGGCCGCTCTTGACGAGCTCGAAGGCGCCCTCGAACTCGGCGCGGGTGCCCATCGACGAGCCCATGATCACGAGCTGCTTCCACCAGACCCGGTGCAGCGCGGCCGGCGGGTTCGGGCCGGTCGTCGCGCCACAGACCACGATCCGCCCCTCCTGCGCGGCGCAGTCGAGCGAGTTGCGCCACGTGGCCTCGCCGACCGTCTCGACCACGACCGCAGCGCCCGCGCCGCCCGTGGCCTCCTTCACGGCGGCCTTCACGTCGCCGGTCGCATGGTTCACGGCGACGTCCGCACCGAGCTCCGCCGCGCGCGCCAGCTTGTCGTCGCTCGAGGAGGTGACGATCACCCGCGCACCGAGCGCCTTCGCGATCTGGAACGCGGCGGTGGCGACACCGCCGCCGATCCCCCAGACGAGCACCCACTCGCCCTCTTCGAGTCGGGCCTTCGTGACGAGCATCCGGTACGCCGTCTCGAAGACGAGGGGGAAGGCAGCGGCCT
>JBBQTQ010000089.1:0-9462 GCA_038213135.1 Gaiellales bacterium | reverse complement strand
CTGGGCGCCCAAGCGCATCCGAGGCAAAGCCCTCCGGCCGCGCCTGCATCGGGAACGAACCACCGAGGTGGAAGCCCTTTCCCGGTTCCCAGACCCGCAGCATCCGAGTCAGCGGGGTCGCGCGCAGATACGGCCGGGCCGCCCGAAGCTTCCGCATGACGGCATCGACGGCCGGCCGGGGGTCGCCTCCGCCCGGGACGCCGAGCAGCGTTCCGTCTCTCCCGAGCCGCACCTCGATTCCAGGTGAGAGATCCGAGTGGAGGTAGCCCTGGACGTAGAGCATCCGCCCGAGGACTGGTGGAGAGAGCAGGCGGGCGGCCCTGAGCGGCAGTCGCGTCCGCGCGGCGAACGCGCGGAGCATCAGCTCGTTGTAGCCGTAGATCTGCAGATGGGCCGGCCGCTCCCCCGCCAGTTCGAGGAAGACCTGCGCGAGGCTGACGCTGTTCGCGCGCACCGGAGCAGACCGGTGGCGCAGCAGCGGGAAGGTGAAGTACGTGCTGTCGAGGAGCCGCACCGACCGGTCGTAGGCCTCGAGCGAGCGGAGCACTAAGCGGGTCGTCGCGAGAGCCCCGGCAGCGACGAAGACACGCTCCGCCTCGAATCGCTCTCCCTCGCCGCCGTCGAGCGTGCGAGTGCGGACGGCAACGCCGTGACTCTGCTCTTCGAGCGCTTCGACCAGGAGCCCGCCACGGTAGTCCAGCTTCCCTGCGCCGGCGAGAGCATCGATGCTCGCGGCCGAGTTGTAGATCGCGCCTCGCGGACAGCCGACCATGCACAGCCCGAGCTCGTTGCACCGTTCTCCGTGTGGATTGCGTTCGCTCCAGAGGGCGAGCCGCGAGCGGCCCGCCACGATGCCGGGATGCGGCGCGCGCCGGAGATCTGCGAGGAGCGCCGTCACCTGTGGCGTCAACGGCGAGCGCTGCGGCGAGTCGACGTATAGCGGGAACCGCTCCTCGAGCGCGTCCCGCTCCCCGGCGAGCGGGACGAACCTCAGTACCGAGCGATAGGCCTGTGCCATGTCGCTGACAGGCCACGACTCGAGCTCGCGTTCCTCATACGGCAGCATGGCAGCCCCCCAGACGCTGCTCAGCCCGCCGCGGCCGAGGGAGGAAACCGCGGTCACGCCTTCCGCGCGGGTCGGCAGCAACGGCTCGTCGACGGCGTACGGGTAGAGCGAGCCGAACGACGGCTTCAGCGGCAGCTCGTCGAAGTCGACGGGAAACGACCGCCAGAGCTCTTCCGGCTCGACCGGCTTCGCCGCCGGGCCACGGCCCGCGTCGAGCACCAGCGGCCGCAGCCCGCGCTCGACGAGCGCGTGCGCGCACGCGACCCCAGACGGGCCGGAACCGATCACGACGAGGCGTTTTCTAGACTGGGTGCGGTCCATGCAGACCTATGAGTTGCCTGCGAGCGCCGGCGCCGACGAGCAGGCGTGCGACATCTCGGTCGTCATCCCCTGTCTGAACGAGGCGGAGACGATCGGCACCTGCGTCGCGAAGGCCCGCGCCGGCCTCGAGGAGATCGGGTTGAGCGGCGAGATCGTCGTCGCAGACAACGGGAGCACCGACGGCTCGCGAGAGCTTGCGACCGCCGCAGGCGCGCGCGTGGTCGAGGTGCCGCGCCGCGGCTATGGCGCGGCGCTCATGGCTGGGATCGCGGATGCCCGGGGCCGATTCGTGGTCATGGGCGACGCCGACGATACCTACGACTTCTCCAAGCTCCAGTCGTTCGTCGCCGCGCTCGAGCAGGGCTACGACCTTGTGATGGGCAACCGCTTCGCGGGCGGAATCGCCGAGGGCGCGATGCCCCGGCTCAACCGTCTTGTCGGCAACCCGATCCTGAGCGGTGTCGGCCGCCTGCTGTTCCGCAGCCCGGTCGGCGACTTCCACTGTGGGCTACGCGCCTTCCGCCGCGACTCGATTCTGGCGCTGGGGCTGCGATCGCCGGGCATGGAGTTCGCCAGCGAAATGGTGATCAAGGCGACGCTCGCGAACTACCGGATCACCGAGGTGCCGACGACACTCTCCCCGGGCACCGAGGGCCGGAGGCCGCACCTGCGCCCGTTACGGGACGGATGGCGTCACCTCCGGCTGCTCCTTCTCTACAGCCCGCGCTGGCTCTTTCTCTACCCGGGGGTCGCGCTGTTCCTGGCCGGTCTCGGGTCGACGATCGCGCTTCTCCCCGGGCCGCTCAAGATCGGCGGGGTGCGCTTCGACGTCCACACGCTCCTCTATGCCGAGACGGCGACGATTCTCGGCTTCCAGTTGGTCGTCGTCGCGTTCTTCGCGAAGCTGTTCGGGATCCGGCAGGGGCTCCTGCGCGAGAACGCGCGTCTCACACGGCTGTCCGGAATGGTCAGCCTCGAGCGCGGGCTCGTCCTGGGCGCGGCGCTCGCGCTGGCCGGGCTGGCGGGCTCGCTCTACGCGATCGTCGACTGGGGACAGCGCTCGTTCGGTGCGCTCAACTTCGACCACACCATGCGCATCGCGATCCCCTCGGCGGGGCTGCTCGTGATCGGCTTCCAGACGATCGTCGCCAGCTTCTTCCTCAGCTTCCTGCGACTCGACGAAGACCAGACGTAGGCGCGCGCGGCCGCGATCAGCGGCGACTCCCACGCTAAAGGAGACGTTCCTCGAGGTCGCTGCTTTGAAAGAAGAGGCCTTGGTGGGCGCGGCTGGGATCGAACCAGCGACCTCCCGCGTGTGAAGCGGGCGCTCTCCCGCTGAGCTACGCGCCCCGAGCGAAGGTACGATAGCTCCGCCCGGTCGCGCTAGGTGGGGAGCTAGCGGTTCCCTGAACCCGCAACCCGCTCTAGCGGGACCGAACGCCGCCCGAGGGGCGGGTTTTCCGGAATCTGGGGCTCGCGCGCGCCGGCGTCGAGGGTCAGGTTCCGCGCACTGGGAGCCTGCGAACCGCGTCAGGTCCGGAAGGAAGCAGCGCTAAGCAATCCCTCCCAGGTGCCGCGGCCAGGCCTGGCCTGAGCCGGCGACGCGGGCGCCGACCGGAAAACTTCCTCGAAGGCGGAACGCGCGACCGGGCTAAGCTCGGGTTGTGACGCAGAGCGAACGCGCAGCCGAGCTCCGGCGGCTCCATCACGACCCCGAGGTGCTCGTGCTCGTGAACGCCTGGGACGTCGGCAGCGCGAAGCTGATCGCGCAGGTGCCCGGCTGCCGCGCAGTCGCCACGTCGAGCGCCGCAGTCGCCTGGGCGCTCGGCTACGCGGACGGCGAGCAGATCCCGCGCGAGGAGATGCTCGAGGTCGTGCGGCGGGTCGCGGCTGCCGTCGAGCTGCCGGTGACCGCCGACCTCGAGGCCGGCTACGGCGATGCGAGCGCGACCGCCGCGGCGGCCTGGCAGGCGGGCGCCGTCGGCATGAACCTGGAGGACGGCGAGGCGTCGCTCGAGGAGCACGTCGAGCGCGTGCGCGCCGCTCGCGCCGCCGCGCCCGAGCTCGTGATCAACGCTCGCACCGATCTCTACCTCCTCGGCCGTCCGGACTTCGAGGAGACCGTCGCGCGCGCGAACGCCTATCTCGAAGCAGGCGCCGACTGCGCGTTCGTCCCGGGTGTCTACGACGCCGAGACGATCGGCAAGCTCGCCGTCGCGATCAAGGGCCCGCTGAACGTGCTCGCGTCACCGACCCTGCCGGCGATCGCCGACCTCCAGAAGCTCGGCGTGGCCCGTGTGAGCGTCGGCTCGGGGATCGCCAAGGCGGCACTCGCCTTCTCGGTCAGGGCTACGGAGGAAGTGTTCGAGCGAGGCACGTTCGAGTGTCTCGAAGGCGCGATTCCGCACGCCGAGATGCAGGAGCTGCTCGGCTAGGATCGCAGCAGTGACCGCGCTGTACCGGAAGTACCGGCCCCAGGACTTCGACCAGGTGGTGGGCCAGGAGCCGGTCGTGCGGACGCTCAAGAACGCGATCGCCGCCGGGCAGGTGCGCCAGGCCTATCTCTTCGCGGGGCCGCGGGGCACCGGCAAGACCTCGCTCGCGCGGATCCTCGCGAAGGCGCTCAACTGCGCCCAGGGGCCGACCCCGACTCCGGACAAGACCTGCAACGCCTGTGTGACGATCGCGAGCGGCACCTCGCTCGACGTGATCGAGATGGACGCAGCCTCGCAGCGTGGGATCGACGACATCCGCGAGATCCGCGAGCGCGTCGTCCTGCAGCCGGTCGAGGGGCGCTACAAGGTCTACATCCTCGACGAGGCGCACCAGCTGACGGACGCCGCCTGGAACGCGCTCCTGAAGCTGATCGAGGAGCCGCCGCCGCACCTCGTCTTCGTCTTCTGCACGACCGACCTGAGCAAGGTGCTGAACACCGTGCGCTCGCGCTGCCAGGTGTTCTCGTTCTCGCGGCCGCGGCTACCCGAGCTCGTGCGAGTGCTGCGCTGGGTCGCCGACGGCGAGGGTTTCGACGTGCCCGACGCGGCGCTGTCCCTGATCTCGCGCGCGGCCCGGGGCGCTTACCGAGACGCCGTCTCGACCCTGGATCAGCTCGCCGCGGCAACGGGCGGCACGATCACCGTCCAGGACGTCCTGCAGCTGCTCGGCGCGGTCGAGGAGGAGGCGCTCTTCCGCCTCTGCGACCTGATCGTCGACCGCGACACAGCGGGCGCGCTGACCTTCGTCGAGGAGCTCTCGGAGCAGGGCCAGGACCGCGGGCGGCTCGTCACCGACCTGCTCGAGCACCTTCGTCACCTGTTGCTCGTGCACCATCTCGGCGAGGTGCCACAGTCGCTGCCGGTCACCGAGGAGACGCGCGACCAGCTACGCGCGCAGGCGAACCAGCTCGGCGAGGCGACTGTCCTACGGCTCTGCGACCTGCTCGCGGTCGCCGTCGACGACATGCGCCAGGGGGGCGACCCCCGCCTGCCGCTCGAGCTCGCGCTCGTGAAGGTAACGCGGGCGGCCGCCGACCTCTCGCAGGAGTCGCTCGCCTACCGGCTCGAGCTGCTCGAGCAGCGCGCGCCGGGGACAGCCCCTGTAACGAGAGTGGAACCGGAGACGCCTGTGGCGGACACGTCCCCGCCGCCCGCCCCACCATCGCTCGAGCTCGAGCAGCTCCAGGAGGCGTGGCAGCGGACCGTGCTGCCGGCAGTGGGGAAGCGGTCGATCCCGGCAGCCTCGATGTTGAGCGAGGCGCGGCCGGCGGTGCTCGACGAGGACACGCTGACGCTCGAGTTCCCGGCCAACGCGGGCTTCCACCGCAAGCTGGCCGAGGAGCCGAAGAACGCGAACCTGCTGCGGGACGCGCTCTACGAGGTGACCGGGCGCAAGCTATCGCTCGAGTTCGTCCTGGGCGAGAACGGGCGCGAGGAGGCCTCCCACGAGCCGGTCGGCGAGGACGACCTCGTCGCGCTGATGAAGGAGACCTTCGACGCCCGAGAGGTGGAACCGTGAATCAGTTCGACATGAACAAGCTGCTCGAGCAGGCCCAGCAGATGCAGGCCCAGATGGAGAAGGCACAGGCCGAGTTGGCGAACGAGGTGGTCGAGGCTTCTGCCGGCGGGGGCATGGTCACGGTCAAGGCGACAGGCGCAGGCGACGTGCGCGAGATCAAGATCGACCCGAAGGCGATCGACCCCGCCGATCCCGAGTTTCTCGAGGATGCCGTCCTCGCGGCCGTGAACGAGGCGCTCCGCTCGGCTCAGTCGCTCGCCCAGTCGAAGCTTGGCGCCATGACCGGCGGCCTCGGTCTGCCGGGGCTGTAGGTGGAGCCGCTGCGGATCGACGAGTCGCAGGCGGCCGTGCCGCCGGAGCCAGGCAACTTCGCCGGCCGAGTACGGATGCAACGGCTCTCCGACGAGGCCGGCTCGGAGGACTTCGAGGTCTACGCGGTCTTCTTCGACGCGGGCGCGCACACGCGGCCGCACACGCACCCCGGCGAGCAGGTGCTGCACTTCCTGCGCGGCAGCGGCTTCGTCCAGCTGGAGGGCAGGGAGCGACAGAAGGTCGAGGAAGGGGGCGTCGCAGTCGTGCCGGCGGGCGTCGTGCACATGCACGGCGCGCTCGAGGACGGACCGCTGCTCCATCTTGCGATGCGAGCCGCGAACGGCCCGACGAACTGGTCGCCGGCCGGCGTCCCGGCCGAGTGGGCGCACCTCTCGACCGCTGACCCGAACGGACACGACCGGTGACTGTCACCGGTCATGGCTCGAAGGGGCAGTGGCGGCTGACGCGCCCGGCAGAATGGCTGCGTGTTCTCGCCGTCGGTCGACAACCTCGTCGCGCAGCTGACTCGCCTCCCCGGCGTGGGGACGCGGACTGCGCAGCGGCTCGCCTTCCACCTCCTCCGCGTGCCGAAGGACGAGGCGCTGGCGCTCGCCGCGGCGATCCAGGAGGTCAAGGAACGCGTCCGCTTCTGCCGTGAGTGCGGCAACCTGACCGAGGAAGAGGTCTGCTCGATCTGCGCCGACACCCGCCGCGACCACTCGGTGATCTGCGTTGTCGAGCAACCTGCCGACCTGATCTCGATCGAGCGCACGGCCGAGTTCCGCGGGCTCTACCACGTCCTCGGCGGCGCGCTCTCGCCGATCGACGGCGTCGACCCCGAGCACCTGCGCATCGACGAGCTCGTCGGCCGGGTCGACCGGAACGGCGTCGAGGAGGTGGTGCTCGCGACCAATCCGAACATGACCGGCGAGGCCACCGCCGCCTACCTCGCCGACCGTCTCCGCGGCCGCGCGCGCATCACCCGGCTCGCCAGCGGGCTGCCCGTCGGCGGCGATCTCGAGTACGCCGACGAGGTCACCCTCGGCCGCGCGCTCGCTGGCCGTCGCGAGATGTAGCTGGCTAAAATGCGCTCGTGGGAGCGAGGGAGGAGCGCCAGGCGCGGAACGAGAGCTTGTTCCGCGAAGTGAACGAGCGGATCGAGGAGGCGACAAGCCGAATCGGCGTCCTCTCGACCGCGGAGTTCCTCTGCGAATGCGCGGACGCGGGCTGCGTCGAACGGATCGAGCTTTCGATGGGCGAGTACGAGAAGTTGCGCTCGCATCCCGCCCATTTCGCCGTTCGGCCTGGACACGAGTACCTGAACGTCGACCGCGTGATCGAGCAGCGAGACGACTACGTGATCGTCGAGAAGCACGGCGAGGCTCGCGAGATCGCCGAGCGGCGCGACCCTCGCTCGTAACCCTCCCCCTACAATCGAACGCATGGCCACGACCGAGTACGAGGCCGTCCCGGCAGTCGTCCGCGAGGAGCCCGAACCGAGGCTCGGGACGCTCGTGATGAAGTTCGGCGGCAGCTCCGTCGCCGATCCCGACAAGCTGAAGGCGGTCGCAATGCGGATCGTCGCGGCGCACGACGCCGGGCAGCGGGTGGTTGCCGTCCTCTCCGCGATGGGCGACACGACCGACGAGCTGATCGATCTCGCTCATCGCGTCTCCGAGCGCCCGAAGCCTCGCGCGATGGACATGCTGATCTCGGTCGGCGAGCGCGTGTCCTGTGCGCTGGCGGAGATGGCGATCGAGGATCTCGGCCACGAGGCGATCTCGCTCACGGGCTCCCAGGCCGGGATCGTCACGGACACCGTCCACACGAAGGCGAAGATCGTCGACATCCGGGCGGAGCGGATCAACGAGGCGCTCGACGACGGGAAGATCGTGCTCGTCGCTGGCTTCCAGGGCGTCTCGACGGCATCGGAGATCACGACGCTCGGCCGCGGCGGCTCGGACACCACGGCGGTTGCGCTCGCCGCCGCGCTCGGCGCCGACCACTGCGAGATCAACACCGACGTGCGCGGGGTGTTCAGCGCCGACCCGCGCCTGGTGAAGAGCGCGCGCAAGCTCGATGCGGTGAGCTTCGAGGAGATGCTCGAGATGGCCTCGTCGGGTGCGCGCGTAATGGCGACGCGCTCGATCGAGGTCGCGCGCAGTCACAATGTGAGACTGCTCGTCCGCTCGACGTTCTCGGACGAGGAAGGAACCTGGATTCGTGGCGAGGACGAGATGCTCGAAAAGGCGCTGATCAGCGGGATCGTGCACCAGCGCGAGGAGACGGTGTACCACGTGCACGGCTCCGCGCCTGCGGTGCTCTTCGCGGCGCTCGCCACCCGCAGCGTCAACGTCGACACGATCGTCCAGACGGGCTCTGAGGAGATCGTCTTCTCGGTGCCGCCGGAGGACCGTCCGGAGGTGGAGCGCGCGCTCGCTGGGCTTGGCGTCAAGTGGTCGGTGCGCGACGGGCTCGGCAAGGTCAGCATCATCGGCGCCGGCATGAAGAGCCATCCGGGGGTCGCGGCGCGCGTATTTGCCGCACTCGACGGTGTCGGCATCGAACCGGTCGTCGTCAGCACCTCTCCGATCAAGATCGCCTGTCACGTGGCGAGCGGCGACGTCGACCGCGCGGTGCAGGCGCTGCACGACGCCTTCGAGCTGGGGACGCCCGTTGTCTGAGCCCCGGATCGGGGTCGTCGGTGCGACCGGCGCGGTCGGGACGGTCACGCTCGCGCTGCTCCGCGAGCGCGGCTACGGCAACGTCCGGGTCTTCGCTTCCACTCGCTCGGCCGGACGCCAGCTGGAGGGCCTGACCGTCGAGGAGGCGACGCCCGAGGCGCTCGCAGCCGGCGACCTCGACCTCTGCCTCTTCTCGATCGGCGCCTCCGGCAGCCGCGAGCTCGTCCCCCACGCCGTCCGCGGCGGCGCGGTCTGCGTCGACAAGTCGTCCGCCTACCGCCTCGTCGACGGGGTCCCGCTCGTCGTGCCCGAGGTGAACGGCGAGCGCGCGCTCGAGCACGAGGGGATCGTCGCCAACCCGAACTGCTGCGCGATTCCGCTGACGTGCGTGCTGAAGCCGCTGCACGACGCAGCGGGCCTCGCTCGTGTGCGCGTCGCCACCTACCAGTCGGTCTCCGGAGCCGGCGCGCAGGCGATGGCACAGCTGCGCGGCGAGAGGCCCGAGCAGCACGACCTGCGCATGGACTGGGACTTCGACGGCGAGGAGTTCGAGGAGGAATCGAAGCTGCGCGCCGAGACGCGGAAGATCCTCGAGCTGCCCGAATTGCCGATCAGCGCGACCTGCGTGCGCGTGCCTGTGCTGGTCGGGCACGCCGAGGCGGTGTGGGTCGAGACGGAAGAGCCGCTCTCGGCCGAGCAGGCGAGCGAGCTGCTCGCGGCTGCGCCCGGACTGCGCATCGAGAGCTTCCCGACCCCGGGCAAGGCGTCAGGCACCGACGACATCCTGGTCGGCCGGATCCGGCCCGATCGCTCGGCGGAGAACGGCCTCGCCCTCTTCATCGCCGGCGACAACCTGCGCAAGGGCGCAGCGTTGAACGCGATCCAGATCGCCGAGCTGCTGCTCGCCCGGCAGCCGCTCGCGGCCTAGATGCTTGATCGGTAATTCACGATCGGCGCCGTGATCGCCGTGTAGGGGCCTGAGACAGGGGTGTCGAAGTCGGCGTTGGGAATGCCCCGTCGACCTGGAGGCCAACGTGCGCGCCAACCTCGACACCCTGTTGATCG
>JBBQTQ010000088.1:0-10019 GCA_038213135.1 Gaiellales bacterium | reverse complement strand
GTGGCTCGTCGGGCGCCGCTACCTCTCAGCCGAGTCGCTCGCGCTCGTCCTCGTAGACGAGAACGAGCGCGCAACAGCCCGAGAGGAGGTACGCGCACTCCAACCAGCCTGAGCCGCCCTCCGACGAGCGAGGCGTTACACCACTTCAGACGACTTGACTTTCCTCGGTACGAGGCGAGCCAGTTCGTCGCGATCAGCTGCTCTCCCAACCGCCGCGAATCCGGCATATGAGATGGGCCAAAACCCGCGAGCCATGCGGGTTTTGGCTCTACCAGGACGGCGGGGGTGGGATTCGAACCCACGGGACGCTTGCACGCCCAACGGTTTTCAAGACCGCCCCGTTCGACCGCTCCGGCACCCCGCCGAGGCCCATCTTGACGATGCGATAGCACCCTCGGATGGAGTGCGGTAGGGTCGCCTTTCCGGGGGAGTGCTCAAGAGAGGTGGGATTTATGCGCAAGAAGATGTTCACGTTCCTCGCGCTATGCGCGATTGCGGGACTGGGTCTCGCGGTCTCCGGTTGCGGCGGAGGAAGCAAGTCGAGCTCAGGTACGACGGCAGCTGCGACAACGGCCGCTCCGGCGACGACCGAGGCAACCACGACGGCCGCGGCGACGACGGCTCCTGCGACGACGACGTCCGGTGGAACAAGCATCGCGTCGGCGGGTAACTGTCGCGACTTCGCGAACCTCGCCTCCCAGCTGGGCCAGGCGTTCTCGGGCGCCGGTGGCGGCGACATCCAGAAGACGAAGGACTTCCTTCAGAAGATCGCGGCTGCGGCTCCGGCCGACATCAAGGGTGACTTCCAGGTCATCGCGGATGCGTACGGCAAGATCGCCGACGCGCTCAAGGGCGTCGATCTGAGCGGTGGCAAGGTGCCGCCGCCGGACGTGATTGCCCGGCTGCAGGCGCTCAGCTCGCAGATCGACCAGGCGAAGCTGACTGCCGCAGAGCAGCACATCGCGGCGTGGGTTCAGAAGAACTGCCACGCGTGAGCTGACGAGGAAGGCGTCCCGGGCCGCAAGGCTCGGGACGCCTCTCTCGGCCTAGGCCGGAGCGGTCGTCCGGGGCGGCGCGCCGAACTCGGTGAGCGCTGGCGGCACTGAGACCGAGCCGTCCTCTTCCTGGAAGTTCTCGAGGATCGCGATCAGCGCGCGAGCCGTCACGGCCGTCCCGTTGAGCGTGTGCACGAGCTCCGGGCCGCGCTCGCCGCGGTAGCGGACGTCGAGCCGCCGGGCCTGGAAGTCGGTCGTGTTCGAGGTGGACGTGATCTCCCGGTAGCGCTGCTGGCCGGGGAACCAGGCTTCGATGTCGTACTTCTTCGTCGCCGAGGCGCCCAGGTCGCCGGCGGGAACGTTCACGACGCGGTAGGGAAGCTCGAGCTCGGCGACGAGCTCCTCCTCGACTGCGAGCAGATGCTCGTGCTCTTCGGCGGAGTCCTCCGGCCGGACGAACGTGAACATCTCGACCTTGTCGAACTGGTGCACCCGGAACATGCCTCGGGTGTCCTTGCCGGCGGCGCCGGCCTCGCGGCGAAAGCAGGTGGAGTAGCCGGCATAGCGTCGCGGCAGCTCCTCGGCGTCGAGGATCTGGCCCATGTGCAGACCGGCCAACGCGACTTCCGAGGTTCCCGTCAGGTACAGCTCGTCGCGCTCGACGGAGTAGATGTTCACGTCGTCGGTGGGCAGGAACCCGGTGCCGTACATCGCAGCTTCCTTGACGAGCACCGGCGGCAGCACCGGCACGAAGCCCTTTGCCGCCAGGCGGTCGAGCGCGAACCGGTAGAGCGCGAGCTCCATCAACGCGAGGTCGCCCATCCGGTAGACGAAGCGCGACCCCGAGACTTCAGCCGCCTGTTCGGTTTCGATCCAGCCGAGCGAGCGGCCGAGCTCGAGATGGTCGCGCGGCTCGAAGCCGAGCTCGCGGGGCTCGCCGACTCGCCGGAGCTCCTCCGCATCCTCGTCGGTCCACCCGTCGGGGGCCGTGGGATCCGGCGGGTTCGGGACGCGATCCCAGGCCTCTTGCCGCTCGCGCTCGGCAGCCACCAGCTGCTCCTCCGCCTGCTGGAGGTCCGCCTTGACGGTCTTCAGCTCCTCGACCTGCTCGGGGGTCGGCTTGCCCTTCAGCTTGGTCTGCGAGCGCAGCTCGTCGACACGCGGCCGCCACTCGAGCCAGCGGCCATCCGCTGCCAGCAGCTTGTCGAACCAGTCCTCACCGCCCTTGCGAGCGATCGCGGCACGGAGGCCCTCGGGGTCGAGACGCGCAGCGCGAAGGTCGATCACGCGCTGAGTCTACGAGCGCTAGCGGGAGCGAGTCAGGTACGCCTCGATCGTCTGCGCCACGCCCTCCTCGTCCACCGAGGGGCAGACGAAGTCGGCCGCCGCGAGCACCCGCGGATGCGCGTTCGCGACTGCGACCGCGTAGCCGGCCCACTCGAGCAACTCCACGTCGTTCTCGCCGTCCCCGAAGGAGACCGTCGTCGCCGGAGTGAAGCCGAGCCGCGCCGCGAGGTAGTCGAGGCCGGCGCCTTTCGTGACGCCGAGCTGCGCGAACTCGAGGAAATTCGGGAGCGACTTCGAGACGTACATCCGGTCTCCGAGTGCCGCCTTCATCCGCACCTCGAGCTCGTCGAGCTTCGCGGGCTCGCCGACGACGACGAGCTTCGTCGGAGGCCGCTCGAGCCAGGCGAGCAGCTCGCCGACCACATGCACCTCGAGCTCCTGGAACCCGGCATACGCCTCGGACTCCTTCGTCTTTTGCGCGACGTAGAGCTCGTCGTCGACGTAGACGTTGATCGGGAAGCCCTCCCGCTCGAGGATGCCGATCGCCTCGCGCGCGAGCTCGAGCGGGATCGGCTCGTGCCGAAGCCACTCACCGGTACCGGGATCCGCGACGACCGCGCCCTGGTAGCAGACGACGGGATCCTCGATTCCCGCCTGCTCGGCGTAGCGCCTCACCGACTGGAACATCCGACCCGTGACGATCACGACGCGGATGCCGGCCTCGCGGGCGGCCGTGATTGCCCGCTTCGTGCGCGGGCGCAGGACGACGTCGCGCGCGATCAGCGTCCGGTCGAGGTCGCACGCGAGCGTGTCGACGCCGCGCGGAAACTCGGCGGGGAGGTCGATCAGCCCTTCGCGCTCTGCGTGACGAACGCGACCAGATTCGCGAGATCGGTCGGAC
Source organism: Gaiellales bacterium (assembly GCA_038213135.1). Classification (GTDB taxonomy): domain Bacteria; phylum Actinomycetota; class Thermoleophilia; order Gaiellales; family Gaiellaceae; genus JBBQTQ01. The sequence continues at coordinate 6,836 of JBBQTQ010000088.1, read as the reverse complement.
TCAGCGAGGTAAACGCGGGCATGACGCCGTTCGGAAAGCCAGCTACGACGTAGGCGCCCGGGTCGGTGATCGACGTGTGGACGTAGTCGGCGACCGGGCCCTGGTTCGCCTTCTTCGCATCAGCGGCGACGTGGTCGAGATCCGGGCCGACCTTGCCGTTCGTGCCGGCGGCCATCAGCGTGTGGCAGGCCCCGCAACCGCTCGACATGAAGACGGCCTTGCCTGCCGTTGCGTCCCCCGCCTGCTGCTGAGGTAGCGAACCCTCGACGGTGACCGGCAGCGGCGATGCCTCCTTGCCGCCGCCACAGCCCGCGCCGAGCAGGATCAGGCCTGCGGCTGCAGCTGCGATCCCTGCTCGGCGGCGCACCGCGGCGAGTCTAATCAACGCGCGCAACGGCGCGCGCCGCTCCCGAGGAATGCATTCCAGGCCGCGTCCGCGCCGAGCTCGATCTGCATCGTCACTTGCCCTGGCCGCGTCACGTCGAGCAGGGTCATTCCGTCGCTCGTCTTCGAGACGCAGCCGTGCGAAACGACCCAGTACGGCGAGTAGCGGACGGCGATCGGGTGGGCGCCGGCGCGCGGGAGCGAGACGACGAGGGCGGATTGGCCCAGCGACAGCACTCTCGGCGCGATCGGCTGCGCAGCCGGCACTTCGTAAACCGTGTCCGCGACCCGGTGAAGCAGCTTGGGAACGAGTTGCGCCTCGCCGCGGGCGCTGTAGTCGTGCGGTCCGGGGGTGAGCACCACATAACGGACGCCCAGGCGGCGCAGCCAGGCGAGGTATGCGTCCGGCTCGAGGCGGTGGTAGAGCAATGCGTTCTGCGGGAAGTCGTCCTGCCTGAACCAGCCGCGGGTCATGCGGATACCCGCGCGCGCGAGGTAGTAGGCGGCCCAGTGCCCCTCGGTGTCGACCGCCTCGACCCGGTACGAGGGCGTGAGGTTGAGGCGCAGATAGTCGAGCGCCGGGCGCCAGATAGCTGCGCTCGCCGCGGGGTCGCGCGAGATCGCAAACCCCCCTTCGAGCGGCGAGAGGTTCCACCAGCCGGCGAACGCGAGCAGAGCGACGGCAACCGGCCAGGGTCGCCAGCGGCGCAACGAGAGGACGAGCACCGCCAGTGGGATCGCCGCGTAGCGCAACCGGGTCACGTTCTCGCCGAGCGACGAAGGGATCGCGAACGCGAGCAGGCAAAGGACCCCGTAGACGCCGAACAGCCGCCGCAGGCCCAGCGCTCCCGCGACCGCGCAGAAGGCGAGCGCCGCGAGGAGCCGCCAGGCCGGGAACGGATAGCGCCCGTCGTCGGGGAAGATCCGGTAGAGGAGGAGCTCGGCCGCTGCGAGCACAGCGAGCACGATCGCCACCTTCCGGTCGAAGCGGAACCCGGCCAGCACGACCGCGAGCAGCAGGAACGCCAGAGGACTCGCGGCGAGCGTCAGCAGCGCGAGAAGCGCGAACAGCCCGCGCCGCTTCGACTGCAGCGCCAGGATCCCGAGCAGCGCGAACGCCGCCCCGAGCGCGAACGGGAACGAGGCGGGCAGCACCAGCCCAGCCCAGACAACCGCGAACGCGCGACCCGACCAGCGCGCGACGCCTCCCCAGCGCCGACCGACCACCAACGCGAAGGCCGCCGCAGCGACTCCGATCGAGAGCACCGCCAGCAGGCGGATCCCGAACACCCAGGCGAGGGGGTAGTAGAGGAGGCTGTAGGTGACGAAGCCGTAGCGCCCCGCGTACCAGTAGTTGTTCCAGACCTCGAAGCCGTGCGCGCGGAACACCTCGAGCTGATACGCGTGCGCGGCGAAATCGCTGCCGGGCCGGCCGGCCCAGCAGAAGAGCGCTGCGATCGCGGCCGACGCGAGAGCCGCGCCGACCGCTTCACGCGCGAGAGGCGAGAGGCGCTTCATCCGCAGGGAGTCTGGAGCGGGGACGCCCGCCGACGCGCGCCCAGGCCCAGAGGATCGAGTACGAGACTGCGCCGGCCGCGAGCACGTCCGGCGGCGTGTCGTTCACGACGAGCGAGACGGCGATCCCGACGAGCAAGGCGTCGCCCGCCGGGAAGCGTGGCGGTCGCGTCGCGATCCAGACGAGGCCCACGAGCGAGACGGCGAAGACGAGGGCCGTGTGCCAGGTCGCCCCCACGGTCAGCGCCGAGTCGCGGATGCGGTGGCCGAGCTCGCCGAACAGGTAGCCCGGGCCCTTCTCGACCGCCTTTGTGACGTGGCTGTGGCCGCCGGTCGCCGCGTCGATCCCGACCAGAGCCAGGCCGAGCGCGACCACCGCGGCGACACCACCCGCGACCACCTGCCAGGTCAGCCGCCGGCCGCGCAGGCGCAGCCAGAGCGCCAGGAACGCAGCAGCGAACATCAGGATGCCGCCGCCGTCGGCGCCGGCGCGGCTCCAGCCGTCGGTGAGCAACACCAGCGCCGCGAACGGCCAGAGCGCCCGCCCGAGCAGCCCGCCGGCGAACATCGTCATCGTCAGCAGCGCGCCCGAGGTCTGGTTCGTCAGCCCGTAGAAGCGACTGCCTGTCTCCGGGTGCGGCCCGATCGCGGACAGCGAGTTGACGACCGGCCAATGGACGAGCACGACCAGGTAGAGGACGACGAACGCGACCATTGCGGGCACCAGGAGCCGCGGAAAGAACCCGAGCCCGGCGCTTCCACCCAGGGTCATGACGCACAGGAGCAGCGTCACGAGCCAGGGCGTCGTCACTCCCAGGGCGGAGAGGAGCAGCGAGGACGCGATCACGCTCGGAGCCGCGAGCAGGCCGACGCGGACGAGCCAGGCCGAGCGCGAGAGGAAGGCGATGATCGCGAGGATCAGCACGGCCCCGGCCAGGATCGGGGTCGCGCCTGTGCGCTCGTCCGGCAAGCGGGCAAGGCGTAGGTCGAGCCGGGCGAGCTTGGCGGGCGCATCCGCCTCGGCCCGCGAGCGGATCGGCGGCGCGCGGCCGGTCTCGAGCGCCTTGACGGTCGCCGGAATGTCCGCGATCGCCACGAGCCCCGGCACTCGAGTCGAGCCGGAGACGAGCAGGCCGTGATAGCCGCCGCCGACGATCGCGATCGGCTCCCGCTCGGTGTTCGAGTGGGTGCCGGCGCGCGGCAGCGAGATGTAGATCGTCACCTCGGCCGGCCGCAGCGGGACACGAAGCCCACCGAGCCGGCGCAGCGCGTCCTCGCGGGAGGCGAGCCGCCCCGCTCCGGGCACGAAGAGGCCGACCGCCCCGCGCCCGGAAAAGCGAGCGGGATCGAAGCGAGGCACCTCGACCACGGCCACGCTCTGGCTTAACGCTGTCGCAATGAGGGCGGCGGCTACGATTCGGACAATCCTCTCGCCTCCAAGGAGGCTGATTCTGATGAAACGCAGGTCCTACGGTCGCGACGCCGGATTGTCGCTGCGGATGCTCTTCACGAGCTTCCTGCTCGGCGCGCTCTACGTCGGCTTCGCCGTCGTGCTCTTCTCGGTCCTCCACCTCGGCCTCGCCGTGATGCTCGTGATCGTGATCGGCTTGGCCGCCTTCCAATACTTCACGTCCGACAAGATCGCCCTCGCGGCCTCTGGTGCGAAGATCGTCACGCCCGAGCAGGCGCCCGATCTGCACGCGATGGTCGAGCGGCTCTGTGCGATGGCCGATCTGCCGAAGCCGCGGATCGCGGTCGTCGAGACCGACGTCCCGAACGCGTTCGCGACCGGCCACAACCCGAAGCACGCGGCCGTCGCCGTCACGACCGGGCTCTGGCACCGGCTCGAGCCGAAAGAGCTCGAGAGCGTCCTCGCGCACGAGCTCTCGCACATCGCCAACCGCGACGTGCTCGTGATGACAGTGGCGAGCTTCTTCGCGATGCTCGCGGCGATGCTGACACGCTTCGGGCTCTACGCGGGCATGTTCGGCGGCTACGGCGGCAACCGCGACAACAACAATCAGACTCCCGTCTGGCTGATCGTCCTGCTCGTCTCGATGGCCACCTACGCGATCAGCTTCATCCTGATCCGGACGATCTCCCGCTATCGCGAGTACGCGGCCGACCGCGGCTCGGCGCTGATCACCGGCGCGCCCGAGAACCTGATGAGCGCGCTGCAGAAGATCGCGAGCGGGATCACGACGATCCCGCAGCGCGACCTGCGCGAGGTGGCCGGGATGAACGCGTTCTTCATCGTCCCGACGAACTGGCGCACCGTCACCGCCGAGCTGTTCATGGATCACCCGCCGATGGAGAAGCGTCTCGCGGCTCTCGCCGAGATCGCACGGCAGATGGGCCGCCCGGTCGCGTAGTTGGGGCTCGCGAACGTCCTCTTCGGGCGCAAGAAGCTGACGGCGCAGGCGAAGGACAGGCTTTTCGCCCTGTCCACCGCCGCAGTCACGCTCGACGTCGACCTCGGCCTGAAGCCGGACGGCGTCGCCGGGGTCGTCTTCAAGCCGCTCTCGGCCGGCGAGTTCGTGCGGGCCGAGAACGAGCTACAGGCGCTGCTGGAGAAGGTCGCCCAGGAGTCGGGCTCGCGTCTCGAGCGGAAGGACGACGAGCTCGGGTTCGTCTGGCTCGTGATCCGCGACCCCGACCTCGAGGATCTCGTGGCGACCGCGCACCTGATCGGCGCCGAGCTGCAGGCACGCGGTTTCGGCGACCGGCTGCTCGCCGCGATCTTCCGCTTCAAGGGCGGCGGGCAGACCGTCTTCTGGATCTACGGCTACAAGCGCGGGGCCTTCTGGCCGTTCGTGCCGAGCGGCAAGGAGAATGAGCGCGACAACGCCCGCGAACTGGAGCTCAAGGCGAAGCTGGAGAAAGAGCTACCGATCGAGCCGGATCTCTCGAACTGGTTCGCGCTCTTCGACGCGCCGCTCTAGACGAACCCGACGAGAGGGTGCCGCCGGCGGTGCACGAACTCCCACATCGTCGAGACGAGGAGGACGGCGGCGCCCGCGAGGATGACGAGCGTCTGCGCCGAGACCGCGAAGGCGATCGCGTGCGATGTGTGGACGCCGGCGACGACGAGGATCGCCGCGCCCGCACCGGCCTGGGTGGCGGCACCCGCCGGGGCCACCGGCAGCGCCGTCGAGGCGGCGGTCGCGCAGAGGAAGAGCAGCGCGAGCGGGAAGGAGAGCCCGACGCCGAGCGCCCCGAGTAGCAGGTAGAGCGCGAGCGCCCGTAGCGACCACGAGATCGAGACGAGCAGCCACGCCTTGCCGACCTCGCGCGGGTTCGTCGAGTGCGTGTTCAGCCAGCGGACGATCCGGTAGCGGACGAGTCGCGTGTGCGCGAGCCTCGGCAGGACGACCACCACGAACGCAGCGGCGATTCCGGCGGCTGCGACGAGCGCCAGCCCGACAGTCAGCCCGGCGCCGTGGTGCGTGATGCCCGCGGCCACGGAGGCGAGCGGCGTGATCGCGGCGCTGTCGATCAGGCCGACGACGACCAGCGAGAGGCAAAGCGCGCCGACTCCGGCCTTCGCGCCGCGCGCGCGGAAGCGGCGGATGACCGCCATCCGGACAGCGTCGTCGAAGCGGCCGGGCAGGGCGATGCCGGTGATCGCCGCCGCGCCGCCCGCTGCGGCGAGCGCGTGCGCGGTCGGGCGCTCGTGCTTCGCGAAGAGTCGCCGCCAGCCGTACGCCTTGAACGCATACGCGACGAAGAAGAGACAGGCGGCTCCTGCGAGCAGGCCGACGTCGGCGTGCGCGAACGGCAGTCCGCTGTGCATGAAGTGGTGCGCGGTGACGGCCGTGACTGCGAGCGCGCCGACTGCGAAGAGGGCGTTGACGGTTCTGCGCACACGGCGAGAACGGCACATTCTGAGGAGATTGGCGCGAGTCAAAAGAAGTGGTGACCCCGGTGAAGCTTCACCAGTGTCGCACTGATACCTTCCCGCCGCGGCAGTATCCCAAGCCTGAGCCCGGTCTACTGGAAGCCGAAGTACCCGACGCGTTCTATGCGCGAGCGCGCCTACACGAAGCGCGACCTCGCCCGAGAGGCGGCGGCGAAGCGGACACGTCCGGTGACAGTCACCGGTCAGGTCCCCTCGGGACTAGCTCGCCTGCTCGGGCTCCTTCGCCGCCTCGGCCGCCTCGGCCGGGGCTGAGGCGGCCGTGCCCTCGAGCTCCTTCGGCTTGTCGCCCGAGCCGAGCTCGGCCTTCATCTTCGCCAGCTCCTGGTCGACCTGGCTCTGCGATGCGACCTGCGCGAGCTCGCGGTCGAGCTGCGTCTTGTCGGAGGTGAAGTCCTCGAGCGCGCCAGACTGGACGAGCTCGTCGATCGCGCCGGCCCGCGCCTGCATCTGCTCGGTCTTCTCCTTCGCGCGCTGGATCGCAAGCCCCGTGTCCGCCATCTGGCCGCCGATCCCGGTCGCCGCCTCGTTGATCCGCACCGAGGCCTCTGCCGCCGAGTACTGGGCCTTGATCACTTCCTTCTGCGAGCGGAAGGCCTCGATCTTCGCCTGCAGCGCCTTCTCGTTCGCGACGAGCTTTTGCTGCTGGTCGTCGAGCTGCTGCACCTGGACGTCGAGGTCCTGCAACTGGGTCTGGATCCCGGACTTGCGCTCGAGGGCCTGGCGCGCGAGATCCTCACGGCCGGCGGCAAGCGCCTGACGGGCCTGGGTGTCCAGCTTGACCACGCTCTGCTCGAGCGTCGTCGACTGCATCTGCAGCCGCTTCTTGGCGGTGACGACGTCCGCGACGCCCCGCTTCACGTTCTGGAGCAGCTCGAGCTGCTTCTCGTACGAATAGTCGAGCGTCTCGGTCGGGTTCTCCGCCCGATCGAGCAGCTTCGAGAACTTGGCTTTGATGACGAGCGAAGCGCGGGAGATCAGGCCCATCGGGTCCTCCTCGGTTGCTGCCAGTTAGCCTACC
>JBBQTQ010000087.1:0-10104 GCA_038213135.1 Gaiellales bacterium | reverse complement strand
AGCACCATCGTGTCGCCGGAGCGCACGACGACTGCGCCGTCGGCCTGCTTGGCCAGCTTGCCGGTCTCGAACGAGATCTCCTGCGCGCCGACGGTCACCGAGACCGCCGAAATGCGGTCTGTGGTGGCAATGCTCATGTTTTCTCCTCCATCTCTTCGATTGGAGAGTGGAGGTTTGAGTCAGTCCGGCGGCGGGCGCCGGGCTCGCTCAAACTTCCACCCTCCCGTGGTGGCCCTGGCGCTATCGCCGCAGGCCCAGCTCCTTGATCAGGGCGCGATAGCCCTCGAGGTTCTTGCGCTGGAGGTAATCCAGCATCCGGCGGCGACGCCCGACGAGCTTGAGCAGTCCGCGGCGCGAATGGTGGTCCTTCGCGTGCGTCCGCAGATGGTCCGTGAGCTCGTTGATCCGGGTCGTCAGGAGTGCGATCTGCACCTCCGGCGAGCCCGTGTCGCCTTCCTTGCGGCCGTGCTTCTGAAAGATCTCCAGCTTCGCTTCCTTGGTGAGGGACAACCTCTACCTCCTCTAGTCGTCTCCGCAATCCCAGCGCGCCGCGATAGAAGCCCCGCGCACAGCCGAGAATGCGGTCCGGGCTAGGGTAGCAACGATGCTTCGAGCTGGAGTCGCGGCCGGGCACCCGGCGACCTGCGCGGCCGGAGTCGAGATTCTCGAGGCAGGCGGCTCGGCTGCCGATGCAGCGGTCGCGGCCTGCCTCGCCTCGTGTGTCGCCGAAACGGTGATGACCGGCTTCCTCGGTGGCGGGCACGCGATCTACCTCGATGCGCCGAGCGGGCAGGTGCGGAACCTCGACTGCTTCGTGTCGGTGCCGAGCGGGAGCGGTGAGCCGATGTTCGAGCTGAAGGTGCCGTTCGGCGCCGAGCTCGTCCACTACGCGGTCGGGCCGTCGTCGTGCGGGGTGCCCGGGCTGCCCGCGGGGCTCGACGCGCTCTGGCGAGGGCACGGACGCCTGCCGTGGGCCGAGCTCTGCCGGCCGGCCCTGCGGCTGGCGCGCGAGGGGGTGCCGATGCCGCCTGCGCACGTGGCCTGCCTGCAGATGCTGGAGCCGGTGATGACGATGAACGAGGGCGGCCGGATCTATGCACCCGGCGGACGGCTGTTGGAGCCGGAGGAGCGGTTGCAGCAGCCGGGTCTCGTGGCGGCGCTCGGGCTCGTCGCCGAGGAGGGCGCTCGCTCGGTCTACGAAGGGACGATCGCGGAGGCGCTATTCGGACTTGTCGAGCAGCGTGGAGGGGTTGTCACGCGCTCGGACCTCGCCGCGTACCGCGCCACATGGAGCGAGCCGGTCGAGCTGTCGTTCGCCGGAGCGCGGTTCCTCACTCGCGAGGGCCTCTCCGGAGTGCCTGCGACGCTCGCACGCCTGCCGCGGCTCCGCGAGCTCAGCGAGAAGGATCGCGTCGTCGCCCTGCTCGATGCCCTCGAGCCGGGGGGCGTCGAGGGCCACACCACGAACCTGACCGTCGTCGATCGCGAGGGAAGCGCCTGCGTCCTGACGACGAGCCTCGGGCTCGGCTCGGGCGACTTCCTCCCCGGGCTCGACCTGCACCTGAACAGCATGCTCGGCGAGGCCGACTTGCTCCTCGGGCCGCTCGTGCCCGGCGAGCGGATGGGCAGCATGATGGCCCCGAGCCTGGCGCTGGCCCCCGACGGCCTCGCGCTGGCGATCGGATCGGCCGGCGGCACCAGGCTGCGAACGGCACTCGTCGGCGTGGCGGCCGGAATCCTCGACGAGGGTCTGGAGCCGCAGGCCGCAGTCGACCGGCCGCGTGCTCATCCGGCGGGCGAGGTCGTCAACGCCGAGCCGGGCGTCGACGAGGAGGCGCTGCTGGCGCTCGAGGCGCGGGGCCTCACGGTGAGGCGGTGGCCCGAATGCCACCACTACTTCGGCGGCGTCAGCGTCGTTGGCCGAGCAGGCGCGGCGGCCGATCCCCGCCGAAGCGGCGCGGCGGCAAGCCTCTGAGCGGCGAGACTAGGCGCATGTACCCGAAGATCGAGCTCCACGTCCATCTCGAGGCCACCGTCGCGCCGGAGACGCTGCTCCAGATCGCCGCACGCAACGACTACGCGCTGCCGGCGACGACCGTCGAGGGCCTGAACGAGCTCTACCGCTACCGAGACTTTCGGCACTTCATCGAGGTCTGGATCCTGACCACGAATGCGCTCCAGCGCGAAGAAGACTTCCGCCAGATGGTCGTCGACTACGCCGCCGAGGCGAAGAGGCACGGGTGCGTCTACATGGAGGGAATCTTCACCCCCGCCGAACGCGTCCGGCGGGGCGTCAATTGGGAGGAGGTCTTCGAGGGCGTCTGCGCCGGTGCACAGCAGGCGCGCGAGGAGCACGGTGTCGAGGTGAGGCTGACCCCTGACATCCCGCGGAGCTTTTCGCTCGACGAGGCGGTCGCGACCGCGCGCTGGTCGGCGCGCTACCGCGATCGCGGCGTCGTCGGCCTTGGTCTCGGCGGGCTCGAGGCGGAGTTCCCACCCGAGCCGTTCGAGGAGGCCTTCGCGCTCGCCAAGTCGGAGGGCCTGGGGTCGGTACCCCATGCGGGCGAAGTGGCCGGGCCTTCGTCCGTGAGAGGTGCGCTCGACACGCTCGGCGCCGACCGGTTGCGCCACGGCATCCGCGCCGAGGAGGATCCCGGGCTCGTCCGCGAGCTCGTGGGCCGCGGCACCGTGCTCGACGTCTGCCCGATCTCGAACCTGCGAACGGGCGCAGTCGCCAGCCTCGCCGACCACCCGCTGCCACGGCTCGTCGCCGCAGGCGTGCAGTGCACGATCTCAACGGACGACCCGGTCATGTTCGACACCGACCTGACGCGCGACTACGAGGCGGCCTGCTCCTTCGGCCTGTCGCCGCAGATCTTCTACGAGGCCGGAGTCGCGGGAGCGTTGTGCGACGAACCGACCCGAGAGCGCATCCGCGACATCGGCGCCGCGTTTGACTGGGAGTCGCTCTAGCCCGGCCGGGTCGCTGCCTGCGCCTGCTCGACGTCGCGCGCGATCTGGTCGACGAGCTCACGCTCGCTCCCGAACGCGCGCTCCTCGCGCAGCCGCTCCCAGAGCTCCAACCGGAGCTCTCGCCCATAGAGGTCGCCCTCGAAGTCGAGCAGGAACGCCTCGACGCGCCGCTCGTCACCACCGTAGTGTGGGTTGACGCCGATCGAGACGGCCGCCCGGTGGCCGAGTGCGTCGCCGACGTAGATCCCGAACCCGGGCACGAGCAGACCGGGCGGCACCGACAGGTTCGCGGTCGGGAACCCCAGCGTTCCGCCGCGCGCGTCCCCGGCAACGACGGTGCCGTCGAGCTCGTAGGGCCGCCCGAGGAGCGCGGCCGCCTCTCGCATGTGGCCCTCTCTGAGCAATCGCCGGATCTCGGTGGACGACACAACCTCGACGGCAGGGACAGCTCGGACGTCGAACCCGAGGGCCCGCAGCGTCTCGAGATCGCCACGCCGCCCCTGACCGAAGCGAAAGCTCTCGCCGACGACGACCACGCGTGCCCCGATCGCGTCGAGCACCCCGCGCGCGAACGCCTGCGGGTCGAGCCGGGCCACGTCGAGCGTGAACTCCACGACCAGTGTCTCCTCGACGCCGAGCTCGGCGATCAGCTCGAGGCGACGCTCGAGCGTTGCCAGGAGGTCGACGCCGTAGCCGAGCGCGATCCGAGGATGCGGATCAAACGTGACCACCGTCGTCGTCCCGCCGGCGGCGACGGCCGTCTCGATCACGCTCCGGTGCCCGCGGTGGACGCCGTCGAAGGCGCCGATCGCGACCGACCGCTCGCGCCGGCCGAGCTCCGCCACGGAGCGCGCGACCCTCACGGCAACATGGTCCCGTCGACCGCCACGAGCTCGCCGGCGTGCAGAACGCGCACGTCCTCCGCGACTCGCCGGCGTCCTTGACGGATTGCGGTCGCCTCCTCCGCATCGACCTCCCTCGCCGGCAGGAAGGGCAGCGCCTGCGCAGGCGGCAGGATCCGCTCGGGGTCGGCGTCCTCGACCGAGAACGGCCCAACTTCGGTGCGGCGCAGGCTGCGGCAGTGCCCCCCGAGCGCATCCGCGATCGCCCGCACGTAGGTGCCCGAGCCCACGCGGAGATCCAGGGAGACGACGCCTTCTCTATACGCGATGACGTCGAGCGCGGCGATCCGCGAGCGGCGCACGGGCATCTCGACCTCCACCCCACGCCGATGCAGTCGGTAGGCGCGCTCCCCGCCGATCTTCACCGCCGAGGCGGCCGGGATCGGCAGGTCGACCTCACCCCGGAGGCCCGCGAGCCTTCGTTCCAGCTCGGCCGCGTCCGGAGGCTCCAAGCGCTCGACCACGTCCCCTTCCGGATCGCCGGTCGACGTCCGCGAGGCCAGGTCGACCTCCGTCGAGTACCGCTTGTCGAGCCCAACAAGCCACGGAACGAGCTTAGTTGCCGACCCGGACAACACAAGCAGCAGCCCGCTTGCGAACGGATCCAGCGTCCCCGCGTGCCCCGTCCGCGCCCCGGTTCGCTTCCGGATCTCGGCGACGACCGCGAACGACGACGGCCCCGGAGGCTTGTCGACGAGGATCAGTCCGGTCGGCCTAAGCGCGCGCGGCGGCACCGGCCTCCGCGAACTCCCGGCGCAGGAACGCCACGATCTCCTCCACCGACTCCTCGCTCGAGAACCCCGCAGCCTGGCGATGCCCTCCCCCACCGCGCTTGCGCGCGATCGCCGAGACGTCGAGCTCGTCGCTCGACGCGCGCATGGACACGCGCCGCTCGGCGTCCGGCGGCTCCGGCGGCTCTCGGATCGTCGCAGCCATCAGGGCGCCGTCGACCGAGCGCAGGTAGTCGATGATCCCCTCGGCGTACTCCTCGCCGATCCCGAGCTCGTGGAAGTCGCTGCGCAGCAGGGACGAGATCACGAGCCGTCCGCCCTCGTAGATCTGCGCGCGCTCCAGCGCCCGCGCGAGCAGCTTCAGCTTCGCGAAGTCGACCGATTCGTAGATCCCCTGGAACACCCGGTGCACGTCGACCCCGGCCTCGACGAGCTCGGCTGCCAGCCGCAGCGCCTTCGGCGTCGTGTTCGTGTACTGGAAGCGGCCCGTGTCGGTGACGAGCGCGACGTAGAGCGCCTCCGCGATCCCGGGCGTCAGCGCGACGTCGAGCTCTCGCAGGATGTCCCGCACGATCTCGCCCGTCGAGGACGCGTCCGGGACGATCAGGTTGATCGTGCCGAAGCGCGTGTTGTCGTGGTGGTGGTCGACGTCGAGCGCGATGGCGAAGCGGCCCACGAGCTCGGGGTCGAGTCCGGTGCGCGCCGCGTTCGCGCAGTCGACGGCGAGCAGAACGCGCTCGGTCGCGTCCGCCGGCAGCGCCCGGCCGATCGCCTCGAGCGGCAGGAACAAATACTCCTCGGGGACAGCCAGCTCGCCACCGAGGTACATGACGCTGTCCTTGCCGAGCGCGTCGAGTGCGAGCTTCGCGCCGAGAATCGAGCCGAGCGCGTCGCCGTCCGGGTTCTCGTGTGTGACGAGCAGGAAGCGGTCGTGCGAGCGGATCGCCTCGACGACCGCGTCGAGCTCACTCATCCGGTGCGAGCTCGTCGATCAGCTGCGACATGCGAACCCCCTGCTCAACCGAAGGATCGTATTGGAAGGTCAGTTGGGGGGTCCGCTTGATCTTGAGCTCCCGCGCGATCCGCGCCTGGAGGACGCCGTGCGCGGCTGCGAGCCCCGCGAGAGCCGCATCGCGCTTCTTCTCGGAGCCGAACACGCTGACGTAGACGCTCGCATGACTGAGGTCGCGGGAGGTGTCGACGCCGGTCACGGTCACGAACCCGATCCGAGGGTCCTTCAGCTCGAGCAGCGCCTCGGAGAGCACCTGCCGCAGCGACTCGTTCACCCGGCGCATCCGATCAGCCATCGAGCGTCACCACCTCGCGGTCTGCCCGGACGAGCTCGAACTCCTGGCCGCCGAGAAACCGCTCCGCGCCGTCGAGCAGCTCGGCCAGCTCCCTGAACTCTCGCGCGACGCACGCGACGGTGAGCCGGGAGCGCTGCCAGAGCTCGTGGTGATCCACCTCGGCCACCGACGCACCGAAACGGTTCTGCAGCTGCGCCTTCGCCGACTTGACGAACTTGCGCTTGGCTTTCAGCGAGTCCGCCTCGGGGAAGTGCAGCTCCACGGAGAGGATGCCCACGTAACCCGAGCCCATCGGCCTATTCTGGCCACGATGGATCTGACGCCGCTGAACGGCCTCCTCCTGCGCACGCCGCAGCTCGAGCTGCGGCCGCCGACGCCCGAGTCGGTCGAGGCGCTCTACGAGGTCGCGGCTACAGGGATCCACCCACCCGAGGAGATGCCGTTCGGCGTCGCCTGGACGGACACCCTCACACGCGAGAGCTTCGTCGAGTTCCACCAAAGCTTGCTGACAACCTGGACGCCCGCTCGCTGGAACTGCCACTTCATCAGCTTCGTCGGCGGCCGGCCGGTCGGGACGCAGGAGATCCAGGCCACGGACTTCTCGGCAAGACGCGAGGTGCACACCGGCTCCTGGATCGGCGCCGCGCATCAGGGCCTCGGCTACGGGACGGAGCAGAGAGCCGCCGTCCTCGAATTCGGCTTCCGCGGTCTCGGCGCCGGGGCAGCCAGCACCGGCGCGCTGATCGACAACATCGCCTCGCAGCGCGTCTCCACGAAGCTCGGCTACCGCACGATCGGCGAGGGCACGCTCAGCCCGCGCGGAGAGCCGGTCAGGCACCTCGACTACAGGCTCGAGCGGGACGACTGGCACTGCCCGATCCCGGTCGCGATCGAGGGCCTCGAGCCCTGCCTGCCGCTCTTCGGAGCGAACTAGGGCGCCGTCGGCGCGGTTTCGAGATCGGTGCGCTCGACCTGCCTGACCTCGTAGGCCTCGAGGACGTCGCCTTCCTTGACGTCGTTGAAGCCCTCGAGGTGGATACCGCACTCGAAGCCGTCCTGCACCTCGCGGACGTCATCCTTGAAGCGGCGCAGCTGGTCGATCGTCGTCTCGTGGACGACCGCGCCGTCGCGGACGATCCGGCAGCGCGCGCCGCGCCGGATGAGCCCGCTCGTGACCATGCAGCCGGCGATCGTGCCGACGCGCGAGGAGCGGAAGAGCGCGCGCACCTCGGCCTCGCCGATCGTCTCCTCGTGCGTGACCGGCGCGAGCATGCCGACGAGCGCCTGCTCGATGTCCTCGGTCAGCTGGTAGATGACGCGGTAGGTGCGGATCTCGACGCCCTCGCGCTCGGCGAGCGCGCGCGACTCGGCGTTCGGGCGGACGTTGAAGCCGACGACCATCGCGCTGGACGCGGCGGCGAGGTTGACGTCGTTCTCGGTGATGCCGCCGACGCCGGTGTGGATCACGTTCACGCGCACCTCGGGGTGCTGGATCTTCTCGAGCTCGGAGACCGCGGCCTCGACCGAGCCCGCGACGTCGCCCTTCAGGACGAGGTTCAGCTCCTGGACGCCGCCCGCCTGCATCTGCTCGAAGAGGGTCTCGAGCGAAAGGCCGCGGCTGCGCTGCGCGAACTGCTCGCGCCGCAGGCGCTCGCCGCGCGTCTGCGCGAGGTGACGCGCCTGGCGCTCGCTCTCGACGACCCGGCCGAGCTCGCCCGCCGGCGGCGGCCGGTCGAAGCCGAGGATCTCGACGGGATCGCCGGGCTTCGCCTCCTTGATCTTCTCGCCGCGGTAGTTGTAGAGCGCGCGCACCTTGCCCCATGCGTCACCGGCGACCACCGCGTCGCCGACCCGAAGGGTGCCGCGCTGCACGAGCATCGTCGCGGAGGGGCCGCGGCCCTGGTCGAGGCGTGACTCGATGATCGGCCCGGAAGCCTCGGCCGTCGGGTTCGCAGTCAGCTCGAGCTCGGCGTCGGCGACAAGCAGCACGCGCTCGAGCAGGTCGGCGAGGTTCGTCTTCTCGCGCGCGGAGACCGCGGAGAACTGCGTCGTCCCGCCCCACTCCTCGGGTTGCAGCCCCTCGGCGGCGAGATCCGACTTGATCCGGTCGGGGTTCGAGTCGGGCAGGTCGATCTTGTTGATCGCAACCACGATCGGGACGTTTGCGGCGCGCGCGTGCGAGATCGATTCGCGCGTCTGCGGCATGACGCCGTCGTCAGCGGCGACCACGAGTACGGCGATGTCCGTCACCTTGGCACCGCGGGCGCGGAGCGCGGTGAACGCCTCGTGGCCCGGCGTGTCGAGGAAGGTGATCTTGCGGCCGTTCGCGTTCACCTGGTAGGCACCGATGTGCTGGGTGATGCCGCCGGCCTCGGTCGCGGCGACAGCGGACTCACGGATCGCGTCGAGCAGCGTCGTCTTGCCGTGGTCGACGTGGCCCATGATCGTGACGACCGGCGGCCGGGGTGCGAGGTCTTCCTCCGCGTCGTCATACGACTCGGGCTCTTCCTCGTCGTCGGCGGCGTGCTTGATCGTCACTTCGCGCGGCGGGTCGAGGGCGGTGGAGATCAGCTCGACCTCCTCGTCGGTCAGCGACTGCGTGGCCGTCTTCATGACGCCGAGGCCCATCAGGATCTTGATGATCTCGGGCATCCGGACACCGAGCGCCTGCGAGAACTCGGTGACCGTGACCCCGGAGTCGACGCTGACCGGACCGGTCTGGGCGACCGGTGCCGTCTTCGGGCGCGCGTCCGGGCGCGCCTCGCGCTGCTCGCGTGAGTTTTGGCGCGGGCGGGCCGCACCGGTGTCGATCACGACGCGGCGGCGACGACCGCCGGGCGCCGGGCCGCGGGGGCGAAGAGGACGGTTTGGACGGTCAGCCATTGGTCTCAGTGTAGAGCCGTGAAAGGCTCGGATCGACGTGCACGGGCTGTCGCAGCGTGCGTGCGAACGCCCGGCGGAAGGCCGCGCGCTCGAAGCAGGCGAGCCGTCGGCAGGTGTAGACGCTTCGTCCCGAATGACGGGGTTCCGCAGGGACGAGCCGGCCGGCCTGAGCCGAGAAGCGTTGCAACTCGGCCTGCGGCGCCTTGCGTCCGCAGCCCGCGCACGTCCTGATTGGAGCCGAGCTCACTCAGCAGCTGGTTCCCCCGCAAGCTGCGCCTTGGCCTCGACCTCGATCGGGATCCCCGCCGGAACCACGTGCGGCGGCGCGATCTCGGGCAGCTCGGCGTCGCCGTTCGGCGCCTCGGCGACGAGCTCGGCGTCCTCGGCGGGCTGGTCGTCCGTCTCCTCGCCCTCCTCCGCTTCGGGAGCGGTCGGCTGGACGATGCTGGCGCTGATGTCCTCGCCGGCGGCCTCGCGGGCCGCGAGGTCCTGGTGGGCGGGCACGCCGCAGAAGCGCGACCCGGGAAGCGCGGTGTTCGGGCAACGCTTGCCCGTCGAGAGGATCGCCGCGCAGCGCCCGGAGTGCTCCTCGTCGTCGCCGCCGCCGTACGCGGCCTCCGCTTCGGCCTGGGCGAACTCCGAGTCGGACTGGATGTCCACCTTCCAACCGGTCAGGCGGGCGGCGAGGCGGGCGTTCAGGCCCTCCTTGCCGATCGCGAGCGCGAGCTGGTCGTCGGGGACGATCACGGTCGCGTCGCGGGTCTCGTCGTCGATGTAGACCTCGCGCACGCGTGCGGGCGAGAGCGCCTTGGCGACGAAGCGCGCGGGCTCCGTGTTCCACGGGATGATGTCGATCTTCTCCCCACGGAGCTCGGAGACGACCATGCGCACCCGCGAGCCGCGCGGACCGACGCAGGCGCCGACCGGATCGACTCCGGCTGCGTGCGATTCGACCGCGATCTTCGAGCGGTACCCGGGCTCGCGCGCAACCGCGCGAATCTCGACCAGGCCGTCGGCGATCTCCGGCACCTCGAGCTCGAACAGCGTCCGGATCAGCTCCGGATCGCGTCGCGAGAGGATCACCTGCGGGCCCTTCGTGCCCGAGCGAACCTCGGTGATGACCGCCTTGATCCGCGAGCCCTGCTCGTAGCGCTCGCCGTCGACCTGCTCGGAGCGCGGCAGCAGCGCCTCGACCTTGCCGAGGTCGACGAGCACGTTGTTGCGGTCGCCTGCCTGCTGGACGATGCCGGTTACGACCTCGGTGACGCGATCGACGTATTCCTCGTACATCATCGCGCGTTCAGCCTC